>CAZEJW010000069.1:0-21705 GCA_964512685.1 uncultured Leptospirales bacterium
ATTCATGGATATTCGGCGGGGCAGAGGAAAACATTGAAAAAAACAAAACATTTTTTGAATCA
Source organism: uncultured Leptospirales bacterium (assembly GCA_964512685.1). Lineage (GTDB taxonomy): Bacteria > Spirochaetota > UBA4802 > UBA4802 > UBA5550 > CAZEJW01. Next base: position 63 of record CAZEJW010000069.1, read on the forward strand.
CACAACATAACGCCTTGCGGTTCAAAAGCTGCAATTGACCTGGGCGCCGGTTCAGGATTTCAGTCAACTGCCCTTTCTCAGATTGGATTCAATGTTACATCTGTTGATTTCAGCAGACAGCTTCTGGATGAAATAGAGAATGAGGATGACAGCATAGAAATAATTGAAGGTGATATTCTGAATTTTGATATTTATTCAGCAAAAAATCCTGAACTTATTATCTGCATGGGTGACACCCTCCCCCACCTTCCTGACATGAATTCAGTAGAAAAACTGATAAGCAATGCCTTTAATGAACTGGCTCCAAAAGGAAAAATTGTTCTGACATTCAGGGATTTAACTTTTGAATTAAAAGGCGCTGAAAGATTTATCCCAGTAAAAAGTGATGATAACAAAGTATTCACATGCTTCCTGGAATATCATAATGATTACCTGGATGTTTATGATATTGTAAATGAAAATGAAAACGGCAGGTGGGTTCAGAAAATCAGCACATATAAAAAGATAAAAATATCCGAAGAACAGATTAAATCAATACTGAACACAGCCGGTTTTAAAATCGATTATTTCAACAAAGACAAAGGTCTTATGACAATCATTGGCAGTAAGGAATAAAATATCAATCAGGCAGTGCAGAAATACACTGCCTGTGGTTTAAATCATCTCCCTGGCCGAAAGACCAGTTAAATACCTCATAAAAATTCTCTTGTTCCAAAACACTTCTGTGGTACACTAATCATCACCTTTATCATCTTACTTTTTACTGTTTTCAATAATCTAAAAGTGAATACTTCTATTTAAATTTTAACAAAAAGGGAGATAAATCCATGGAGAAAAACAGCAAAAATCAGCCAATGGGAAGCACCACCGCAAAACACGTTTCAAACAGGGACTGGTGGCCTGATCAACTAAACCTGAAAATTCTTCATCAACACAGTTCTCAAAACAATCCTATGGGAGAAGAGTATAACTATGCAGAGGAATTCAGCAAACTTGATCTGAATGCCATAAAGAATGACCTTTATGTACTGATGACTGACTCACAGGAGTGGTGGCCGGCCGATTACGGTCACTATGGACCTCTCTTCATACGAATGGCGTGGCACAGCGCTGGCACCTACCGCAGCGGTGATGGACGGGGAGGTGCAGGCTCCGGCACCCAGCGCCTTGCGCCTCTTAACAGCTGGCCAGACAATGTGAACCTGGACAAGGCCCGCCGGCTTCTGTGGCCTGTAAAACAGAAATACGGAAAAAAAATATCATGGGCAGATTTGATGATCCTTGCAGGCAATTGTGCGCTTGAGTCAATGGGATTTAAGATCTTCGGTTTTGGCGGTGGGCGCGAAGACCTGTGGGAACCTGAAGAAGACATTTACTGGGGAACCGAAAGTGAATGGCTTGGAGATAAAAGATACTCCGGTGATCGTGATCTTGAAAACCCACTGGCTGCAGTGCAAATGGGCCTGATTTATGTAAACCCTGAAGGACCTAACGGTAATCCTGATCCTGTTGCATCAGGACATGATGTTCGGGAAACATTTTCCCGTATGGCAATGAACGATGAAGAAACTGTTGCACTGGTTGCCGGAGGACACACATTCGGCAAATGCCATGGAGCAGGCAATGCAGAGCTGGTAGGCCCGGAACCAGAGGCTGCACCCATTGAAGAACAGGGGCTGGGATGGAAGAGCAGCTTTGGCAGCGGCAAAGGGAAGGATACAATAAGCAGTGGAATAGAAGGGGCATGGAAGCCCAATCCGATCAAATGGGACATGGGCTATTTGAAGGTGCTCTTTAAATATGAATGGGAACTAATGAAAAGTCCGGCCGGAGCACATCAGTGGCTGGCAAAGGATGTTGCCGAAGAGGATATGGTGGTTGACGCTCATGATCCGTCCACAAAACACAGACCAATGATGACAACAGCAGACCTCTCCCTTAGGTTCGACCCGGCCTACGCGACAATCGCAAGAAAATACCTGGAGAATCCGGATAAATTCGCAGATGCCTTTGCCCGTGCATGGTTCAAACTGACTCATCGTGACATGGGCCCACGCTCACGGTATCTCGGGACAGAAGTTCCGGATGAGGAGCTGATCTGGCAGGATCCTGTTCCTGCTGTGGATTATAAACTGGTAGAAAAAAAAGAAATCGCTGATCTGAAGACAAAAATCCTTGCCTCAGGTCTTTCGGTAAATGAACTGGTATCAACTGCCTGGGCATCAGCATCTACATTTCGTGGATCTGACAAACGCGGAGGGGCCAATGGAGCGCGTATCCGTCTTGCTCCACAGAGAGACTGGGAGGTTAACCAGCCTGCTCAACTCAAAAAAGTTCTGGATGTACTTGAGAAAATCCAAAAAGAATTCAACAACAGCCACAATGGTAAAATGAAAGTATCACTTGCTGACATTATAGTTCTGGGTGGTTGTGCAGGAATCGAACAGGCTGCAAAGAATGCCGGGCACAATGTGACTGTCCCCTTCACCCCCGGACGTACAGATGCATCCCCGGAACAAACCGACGCGGAATCATTCTCAGTACTCGAACCATATGCAGATGGATTCAGAAATTACTGCAAAACCATATATTCTGTACCGGCCGAAGAAATACTTGTAGACCGCGCACAATTGCTTGAGCTGACCGCTCCGGAGATGACTGTTCTTATTGGTGGTATGCGTGTTATGGATACATGTTTCGAAAAGTGCCAGCACGGTGTTTTAACTGACAGGCCGGGAATGCTCACCAATGATTTCTTTACCAACCTGCTTGACATGAACACAATGTGGAAACCGTCATCTAAAGACAAGGATATTTTTGAAGGGCATGATCGCGCAACAGGCAAAATCAAGTGGACCGGTACAAGGGTGGATCTCATCTTTGGTTCCAATTCCCAGCTCCGGGCTATTGCAGAAGTATATGCATGTGATGAGTCCCAGGATAAATTCGTCAGTGATTTCATAAAAGCCTGGAATAAAGTGATGAATGCAGACCGCTTTGATGTTAAATAAACACAATATAATTCATCACAGTGCGGCATCCTTTAACAGGAAAATGCCGCACTGTGTTTGCCATGCCTGTTTCAATAAATTCCTGTAAAGCTGCTAATACTTCAACTTCTCACTTAATTATCTTTAATCAATGATGTTCATCATCAGCTATAGTTTTATGAATCGTCCCCTTTTTATGCTCAGGCGGTGCATAGATAACATAAACCTTAAGGGGTTTCTTTCCTGTGTTTATAATATTGTGCCAGTATCCTGCAGGAATAAAAAGAGCCCAGTCATCACTCACTGATTTTTTATAAGTAAGAGAATCTTTTGCCTTTCCCATTACAACCCTGGCCATGCCTGATTCAATACGAATAAACTGGTCATTTCTGGTATGAACCTCCAGTCCAATATCCTTTCCGGCAGGGATTACCATTACTGTCATCTGCAGATTTTTTCCTGTCCATTTCGCTGTTCTGAAATTAACATTGTCCATGGTCAGTTTTTCAATATCAACAACCCAGGGGCTGCCGCCTTCATCTTTTGTGTCAATTCCAGGAGCAGCCTTCTGTGATGAATCACCACATCCTCCCAGCAATATAACTGAGGTTATAAGCAATATTATTATTCGCATTGAATACCTCCGGTGTTTTTGTTTCCAGCCTGAAGTATACATTATATTAGAAACAAAGGTCAATACCAATCCTGAAATATCCGGCTTGTCCGGGTGATTTCGTTAAAAGACAAAGAGATCTGTTCTGTCAATACCAGCATCCCCCTGAATTATTCTTGCTTTTTTTCTCCATGCTCCTTCAACATTGGCCATGAAGAAAAAAACAAACACTGGCTTCTTGTTTATAACCATGATTCTCTCTTTTCTAATGGCTGCTGGCGCGCTCATAAAGGGAGCGGTTGCGCTTTTCACTGGCCGCAGAGAGGGAATCGATATGCTGGCAGGAGGAATATTCTTTCTGATAGCAGGAACAATACTCTCAAACATTATTAAAAAACAGAGGTAGACATGACAGAAAATAAAACAAACCGGTCATTTTTTCAGAGACTCTTTGGCATACCTGCAACAAAGAAACCAGCAGACTCAACAGCGTGGTCATATGCAGAAGGCATACTCCAGGTAGACATTGCCAAAACGCCTGAACTTTCAGCTGATGGAGGATCAGTTTCAATAGAAGATCCTGCACTTCCGGACAGAGTACTTGTATTCAAAGGGAAAAACGGCAGTTTTCATGCATACTCCAACAGGTGCAAACACGCAGGAAGAAGGTTAGACCCTGTCCCCGGAGAAAACCAGATACAGTGCTGCAGCATAAGCAGAACTCTTTATACATATGACGGAAGCATAGTGGAAGGCCCGGCCAAAGGGAGCCTTAAAAAATATGAGGTTGAAGAACGGGACAATAAAATTAAGATACAGCTTGTATAGAGGGCTGTATCCTAACAGGCCTGCTGAAACTTTCACTCACCAGGCTCAAAACAGTGAAAGTTGTTAAACCTCACAAATTCCCTGTAATCCCTCCTGTATGCTCTGGGCAGGAGGTCTGTTCCTGTTCTTTTATGGCCAATTGCAATTAGCAGCGGAACAAGCCTGTCATCGGGAATATGAAACTCCTCCCTGAGTTTTTCAATACTGAAGCCGTCCATGGGATGAGTTTCAAAACCAAACTCCCTTGCTGCAATCATTATGCTCATTGCAAAAAAAGAGGAATTTTTAACTGCAAAAATACGTCTCTTTTCAGAATTCTTATCCCCATACATCTTTGAGAAAACATTCAGCTGATTTTCGATATCATCCCTTTTAATGTATCCGAGTTCTGCCCAGCTCTCAAGCCCTCTCATGAGATTGGCTTCAACAGCGCCTGGATTGGCAATAATTATGATCACAGCTGCTGCTTCTTCGGCCCTGGGCTGATTAAACGCGCACTCCTTCAAAGCTCTTTTCCTTTCAGGATCGTTAACAACAATAACCTCCCATGGCTGAAGATTGGCGGATGATGGGGCGAGATTTGCAATTTCGATAATCTCCCTGATCACAGCATCAGGAATCACTTCATTTTTCTCAAAAAAATTGACAGATCTTCTTTCTTTAATCGCATCGGAAACATTCATGGGATTCCTCCTTTTTACATTGTTTATTCCTGAACTATACTACATAATGAAAATTCTCTTATCCCCGCCGCCAAAGGCGGCAGGGATAAGAATCTTCTTTCATTTGCACTAAAAAATATTTTAGAAATAAATACTGTCCTCCCTATAAAAAACATTAACAGAAATTTTTAAAAATTAATTACTGGATTATTCTAATATATCCCAATAATGTGTCAAAATAAAGAGAAATATAAATCAAAAGGCATTGCTTTTAAAGATGGTTTCGGCAGGCAACCACCGTTGCAATTGTATAATTATTTCCTTTACAGCAATGGTCGCTGAGTTCAACCGAAGCGGTTCTTAAAAAACAGTGCTCATTTGTTCAAGATGATCTGGCTAAAAAGAGGGTGAAATGCTGAGAAAAAAACACGTTTTTCATGTAAAGGGAATGACCTGCGCATCATGTGTAAGTATAGTCGAAAACTCGATAAAGCAAATCGATGGTGTTGACTTTGTATCAGTCAACCTTACAACAGAAAAGGCTCATGTGCTCTCAAAAGATGGTGTTGACTTTGAGCAGATAAAAAATGCTGTAAGGAAAAGAGGCTACAGCGCAATAGAGAAACCCCCCGCTCATGACGAACTCGGAAAAGACTTCAGAACAGCAAAAGAAAATATGCTGATATCACTGGTTCTCACCATTCCTCTGATGGTATTGATGACAGTAAACATGTTCATCACTCCCCTTCCGCACATCCTGGTGATAGAGGTTCTCACTGCCGGAATTGTTCTCTTCTATACAGGCAGAGGCTCAATAAAGGGAGCCTGGATTGCAGTATCCCACTTTCACACGAACATGGATACCCTTGTTGTTCTTGGCGCGTTCGCGTCATGGCTTACTGCAGCTGCTGCATTATACGGAATGGACGTAGTGTCATTCGGAACCATATCCTCAATGATTATATGTCTGCACCTCACAGGAAGATTCATTGAGTCAAGGCTCAAACAGAGGGCATGGGATGAAGTAAAGGGACTTCTCTCATTCGCGCCTGACGAGGTACTTCTAAAAAAAAAGACCAGATAAGAAAAATACCGCTTAAAACCGTAAAACCGGGCGATATCCTTCTCATACGAAACGGTGAAAAGATTTCAGTTGACGGTATTATAATAAAGGGAAACGGCTATGCAGACGAGTCCCTTGCCACAGGCGAACCGGTACCTGTATTCAAGCAGGAGGGTGATTATCTTCTGAGCGGTACCATTCTTGAGTCAGGCCTGATTGAACTTGAGGTTCAGAAATCTGGTGAGGATACTTTCCTTCAAAGGATGATCAGCCTGGTTGAAGAGGCACAGTCATCAAAGGTTCCCATTCAGGCTCTGGCAGACAGAATAACCCTGGTATTCATTCCGGCAGTTTTTACAACAGCCATTGCCTCTGGCCTCGCCTGGTATTTTTTCTACAATGACCTTTCTCCATTTCTTGTAAAAGCATCAGATTACATTCCATGGGTAAATCCTCATGCCGGGGCTTTTTCAACAGCGCTCTTTGTTTTTATAACCACACTGGTGATTGCCTGCCCATGCGCTCTTGGCCTTGCAACACCAATGGCGCTTATTGCAGGCACAAGTACGGCAGCATCAAAAGGGCTAATCATAAGAAATGGTGAGGCAATACAGAGCGCCACAGATATCGACATAATGGTCCTCGACAAGACAGGAACCATAACCGAGGGCAAACCCGGGGTAGTGGAAACAGATCTTGATGATGAAACTTTCGCGGTCATTGCAGCCCTTGAAGAGAATTCGACCCATCCCCTTGCAAAGGCCATAATCTCTCATGCGAAGCATATGGATTCAGTAAAGCATGAATTCACTGAAATTAAAGAAACTCCCGGGAAAGGCATAAGCGGCAGGCTGAATGGCAAAATCATAAGAGCAGGTATTCCGGATAACGCTCAGAAGTACAGCAGCCTAACTGAAAAAGGATATACAGTAGCAGAGATTCATACTGGTAACGAATACACAGGCTACATTGCTCTTTCAGACCGTCTTAAAAAAGACTCCGCTCACGGAATATCACTGCTTCAAAAAAAGGGTATAAAAACAATAATGCTCACTGGGGATAATCAGGGAGCAGCAGCTTTTGCAGCCCGGGCCTCGGGTGTTGATGAATTTATGGCTGAGATGAAACCTGAAGACAAGGTTAATGCTGTAAGAGAATTACAGATAAGCGGAATGAAAGTCGCAATGGCAGGTGACGGTATAAATGACGCAGCCGCTCTTAAATCTGCAGAGCTTGGCATTGCCATAGGCTCCGGGGCTGACATAACCGTAGAGAATGCAGACATAGTGATAGTAAAAGGAGGGCTCTCTGCAATATACAGTGCGATTGAAATTTCTCTTATAACTTTTTCCTGTATAAAGAGGAATCTCTTTCAGGCATTCTTCTACAACATAATTGCAATTCCACTTGCAGTAAGCGGCCTTCTTCATCCTGCTGTTGCTGAAACTGCAATGCTGCTGAGCTCGATAAGCGTTATTCTTAACTCACTCAGAATCAAAAACAAATTTGCTGCACAGGAAAAAAGAACAGGGAGAAAAAAGATGAGAACATTCAATATCAATGATATGTCTTGTGAACACTGCCGGACCAGGATATCTGATGCGCTTTCACAAGAAAGCAAAATCACCTTTAGTGAAGTGGATCTTGAGGCAAAGAGGGTCACAATTGATTCAGATCTTGATGATAATCAGATAATAAATATAATCAAAGAAGCCGGGTACACTGCTGTAAAAAATTAGTTTTACTGAAGACTCAGCTTTCTGAAATCATCTTCACAGTTTCTGAATGCCTTTACAATTGAATCGTCGAAATGAGAACCTGAACTCGTTGTTATTATCTCTGATGCTGTCTCATGGGAGAATGCATCCTTGTATGGCCTTCTGCTGGTTAAAGCGTCATATACATCAGCTACTGCAACAATCCTTGCAGAAAGAGGGATCTCCTCTTCTCTCAGTCCTCTCGGGTAACCGGTTCCGTCCCATCTTTCGTGATGATAATATGCGACCTCCTTTCCGAGGTTGAGGTATGACCTTCCCTGAAGTTTGCTTTCTGCTTCCTGTATGGTATCACCGCCGATTATTGTATGGTTTTTCATTATTTCGAACTCTTCTTTGGTGAGTTTCCCAGGCTTGTGAAGAATCTGGTCAGGGATACCGACTTTGCCAATGTCATGTAACGGGCACGAATTGATAAGGTCAGAGATATATTCTGCTGATATATAGTTTTTATACTGCCTGAAGGTTGCCAGTTCATTTGTAAGGAGCCCGGTATAATGCATTATTCTCTCAAGATGAGACCCTGTTTCAATATCCCTGTATTCTGTAAGTTTCGCAAGAGAGAGAATGGTGATATTCTGGGCCTCTGTGAGCTGCAGCATGAGCTCCTTTGATTCCGCCTCGAGTTTAACCCTGTCTGTAACGTCAAAGAAGAAGGCTATAATAACCGAAGGATTATTCCTGGAGTCTCTCATTATTGATTCAATATACATCACATAAATCAGGCTGCCGTCTTTTTTTCTGAACCTGACTTCTTTGCCTGTCTGGTGTTTTACATCGAGATCCCTTGGCAGGTAATCAGACGGATTATCAGAATGCTCTGAAACAACTAATTCAGAAATATTCTTCTGTATAACCTCTTTTTCACCGTAACCCATGAGATTAGAAGCTCCCCTGTTCCAGTTGGTGATAAACCCCTCCGGTGTCATGGTAACGATACCTATAAAATCGTTCTGAAGGATCTTCTCCTGAAATGCAGTAAGGTTTCCTATTTCGAACTCCATGTTCTTGCGTGAAGTAATATCCCTGAAAACGAGCTGAAAGGATGGTTTGCTGTTCGAAATATTATTTATAGTGAGCTCTGTCCATATATCTCCAGCCGACGGGCTTTTCATCAGAAGCTCTGCCGGTTCAGGATCAGCACTTTTATCAAAACAGGAGTTGATTATTTCCTGAAGTTTTGTTCTGCTTCCATTTGTGAACAGGTCAAATATCTTATAATTTACCAGTTCGTTTTCACCGATTCCTGTCTTCTCATAAAACGAACTGTTCGAGAACTGAATATTGCCCTCCACATCACAGAGGGTTATCATGTCTCTCGATGTTTCTACAAGGTTTCTGTATTTAAGTTCAGACCTCGCGAGGTTATCTGAATTTCTGTGCCTGCTTATTTCAACAGCTGCTGTATTTGATAAGAGCTGAAAATACTCAAAGTTATCCTGAAGGCTTTCCGTGTCAGCTGCAACAGCGATAGACCCTTCAGCGCCCTGTTTGGTTTCCAGAGGGAAAACCACAATTGAGTGATCTCCAACAAGTTTTATTGCTTTCTTTACGTTCTTTTTATCTGACTCGGGGAAACATGACTTAAAAAAATCCTCAAGACCATCTTCTCCAATATAAAAAATAGGATTAACCATATCGGCAGACGACACAAAGGGGTTTTCCGGATTATCACTGAATACTATCCCTTCATCAATGAAAGAGATTCCGAATATTTTTTCGAATTCCCTGCCTTTGTCATCAGGATAAACCTTCTCAAAACGAATCTCTTCATTTTTCCTTAGAGCGAACGCCACTCCTGCGGCATCGAGTTTCACATAACCCTGTATTATCTCTTCAAAACTTCCCTTTACAGTTGCAGCGTTTTCAATTCCCTTTACTGTTTCCACAAGAGTAGTCAGGTTTTTTTCTTTTTCCTTTAAAGCCTCAATCTTCTGAGCAACCTCAAACTCAAGTTTTCGATTTTCCTTTTTAATCCTTATATCTTCCACTGCCCTGGATGTAATGTCTTCAATAATTTCCATCACAGCATATATGTCACCATTTTCAGAGAACAGCGGAGATGTCTTGATTCTGTAATATACTTTTTTCCCGTCTCTGGAGCTCTCAAGCTCGTTCATCACGCCACGTCCGGCATCAAAGGTCTCCCTTATAAAGTGAGCAGAAAAAGGATTATCAAGGTCATTGCTCATCTCCTCAAAAACGATGTCACTGCTGTCTATATATTTTGGGTACCACGCCTTGAAACGGTTATTGGCTTCCATTATCTGATACTCTCGGTCAACCACAACAATGGCAAGAGGTGTTGATTCGAAAATCGCCCTGTACTTGGCTTCAGAGGATGAGGCTCTGTACATATTGATAAAATTATTATAACTCCCCGCAAGAATTCCGGATATGAGTGAAATCCTTTTAAGGTCTTCAGCTGAAAGATGTACCTCTGAATCCCTGAGAAGCATGTCAATTGTGCCAACCACTTTACTTCCGCACTTTACAGGAAAAATAACAATACCGCCGCTGAACGAATCCCTGATACTCTGATAAAATTCTTCATCGTAGATTTTTCCAAGGAGCGGACTAAGAGAAGCATAATACTCGAAAAAATATCCTGTTTCAAAATTACATGTCTGAAAATTATCATCCCCGAAAACAATGCCGTGGGATTTAGCTGCAAGTCCGTTCATTACCGGAAGAATAACACTGTTGTCTTTCTCTGTTTCCAGGGAGAGGAGAACCTTCCGAACCAGGTTCACCTCCGACATGTCACTGCCGGAATAAATAGTATTGTTTATGTCGAGCCTTCCGATATCAGCATTTATCAGAAAATACTCCTGCCCTTTTTCAACATCCATAAATGATATATTAAATACAGGAAGGCCGGAGGACTGGAGAATCGATCTGATGTCAGTTATAAATTCCTTTAAGTCTCTTGAATTATCAATACAGTTAGTAATCGATATAAGCAGATTTGTCTTCAGAGAGGATGAAATACTTCTCTGCTCAACCACTTTATTATTCATTTGATTGTCCAGGTTGCAATCTCGTATTGTTTAATGACTGGAAAAAAAAGGCCCGTATATCAGACACTTCCCATTACACCTGATAAGACTTTGATTGCTTTTTTTATTTATATACAATTTTTACATCTAGTATTTATGTCGGTATTTTTGCCATATTTTTAAAGGATTATTTCCACATAATCCGCCGGACATAACAACATTTTCAGATTCAACACAATACATTAAAATGATAATAAAAGTTAAAATTAAGCGCATAACAGGGCCAAAGTTCTTGACACTTTTAAGTGAAAGCGTATCATCCAAAGACTCTACATGCATGGATGGTCGTTATGAAAAGACACACTGCTTTTATCACAACCCTGATCACATTGGCACCTAAAGACTGCACCTGCAATCAAAACTCCCCCTGTGGAGGATCTCTGCCCCTACAACACGGATTACAAATGCTGAAAATTTTGACCGGACAGTACTTGACAGCAATTGACCTGTCATGATAATTGACCAATTAATTAACTTAATTTTTTAATCTGAAAAAAACTGCCAATGAAAAGAAAAATCATACCACTATTACTCATACTCACTCTTGTATGCCCGATTGTATTAAAAGCACTCACTTCAGGAGAATATGTCACAAGTCCGGTCCTGAGGGATGCAGAGGACAGACCTGCAAAGATCCCCTTTATGGGCAAAAAAAACCTTCTTCTTTTTTATATAGATCCGAACGTGCATGATCAGAATGATGCATTTATAAAAACCCTTTCAAAAGAGATAAAGAGTCCTCCTGCCTTCCAGACCATTGCAATTATCAACCTCAGGGACGCCCCCCTGATGCCCGATTCAATAGTCAGGTATATGCTGCGCAGAGAGATTAAAAAAACCGGTGGCACAATCCTTACTGACCCGAAAAGAATACTCAGAGAATCATGGAAACTTGGAGAGTGCAATGAACAATTTGTTGTAATCCTGCTTGACACTAAAAACAAAGTCCGCTTTATAAAAAAAGGCAAACTCAACAGCGCAGAGACCGAAGAGGTTCTTGATCTTATAAGAAAGCTTACAGCAGAAAAAAAGTCCACAAGTCCGGAAACCACAAAAACTGCCGGATAGACCTTATACATAACCATCCTTAAACAGCATTAAGGGATGAATATGGAGAAAATAATGGATGAGAAAAGACTCAGAATAGCAATGGTACTAGATGTTTACGATGACCTCAACAACGGGGCAGTGATATCCACAAGAAGGTTTGAAAAACTTTTATCAGAAAATCACGATATAAAGATTATATCAACCGGCATCGAGGACCACAACAGGGTGGCTCTCCCATCCTTTTATCTTCCTCTTGTTAAAAAAATAATGGAGAAAATGAAATTCACTTTTGCCTGGCCCAGTAAAGAAATTTTGTATAAAGCATTCGCAGACGTTGATATAATTCATAATCAGTTTTCTTTCTTTTTGGGGATGAAGACAATCAGGATTGCCCGCGAGATGGAGATTCCTGTTATTTCTACATTTCATGTTCAGCCTGAAAACATGCTCTACAACGTGGGCATCAAATCAAAACTGCTGATTAAACTCTTCTACAAATTCTTTCTTAGAACAGTCTATAATAAATCAGATGCAGTGATCTGTCCAAGCGGGTTTTCACGGGATGAGCTGGTAAAAAACGGTCTTACAGTTCCCAACTACATTGTCTCAAATGGAATAATGCCCATGTTCCACCAGAAGGATGTAAAGAGAGATGAAAAGCTGAAAGACAAATTTGTTATACTTTCTGTAGGAAGGCTTGCCAGAGAGAAAAGACATGACGTGCTTATAGAAGCGGTAAAGAGATCAAAATCAAGAGACAGTATTTATCTCATGATCTGCGGAACAGGGCCGATGAAGAAAAAAATTGAAGAAGAGGGTAAAACCCTTGGATACAATCCAGTTGAAGGATACATAACCCAGGACAAACTTGTTGATTATTACAATAAAGCAGACCTTTACATTCACCCCTCCGAAATTGAAATCGAAGGCATGACCATACTCGAGGCCATTGCATGCGGAGTGCCGGCAATGGTTTCCGATTCACCCAAAAGCGCGACAAAGCAGTTTGCGCTTGACAGCAGGTTCATTTTCAAAAACGCTGACCCGGAAGATCTGGCAAAAAAAATTGACTACCTGATCATGAACAGGCAGGAACTCAAAAAAGCGAAAACAGATTATCTCGAACTCGCGAAAACTTACAAGATTGAGAGTTCAGCAGAAAAACTTGAAGAGATATACTACAAATACCTATCAATTGAAAAGAAAGACAGTGTAATGACACGCTGATTTCCATTCAAAGCAGCAGGCTTATATGTTCAAAAAAATTATTCATACAGCCATTATTGCAATGGCTCTTTCAGTATTTCAGATCGAAGCGTTTGCATTCAGTGCCTTTCCATTCTATAACACTCCCCTCCTGTCGGAAACACAGGAGGAGTTTGCAACCCCTGAATCAGAAAGCAGCATTTATGACGATGCCGAAAGAAAAAAAATAATCCGTTATTCAACATCGATCGGAATCCCTGCACTTACATATTTTTTCGCAATAGCAGCATGGGGATGGGGAGACAGAGATTCCTGGAAGTGGGCTGATGAAAGATGGTTTCAGGAAGATACATACCAGGGGGGGTTTGATAAAACAGCCCATGTATTTTCACACTATCTCGTAATGAGAGCATCCTACAATATATTCAACTACACTGAAAACGGTGAATCATCCAAGTGGTTCTATTCCATTGGTCTTACTTCCCTTATTGGACTGGGCATTGAGGTCGGGGATTCCCATGCAGGTGAAAACGGATTCTGTTACCAGGATCTCATTGCAGACGCGGTGGGGATAACACTTGGAGCTCTTCTCGAAGCATATCCTGTTGCTGACAAATTCATCGGTTACAGCGCAGAATATATTCCGACCCAGTACTTCAGGGACCGCCCGGGCGAGATGTGGCTTTTCCCTGATGATTACAGCGGCTGGAAATTTATGCTGAATTTCAAGCTGGCAGGCTTTGAGTATATTGGAATAAAAATTCCTGACTTTCTGAGATTTGTAATGATAGATGTCGGCTTCTATGCGAGGGGATATTCCAAATACGATAATCATTACAGGGAGATGGAAAGCAAGCGCTATTGGTTTATTGGGGTATCCGTCAACATGATGGAGATAATAAATCAGATGTTCGACAGAAAGCCCTCTCTTGAGAATTCGGCACTTCAGCAGCCCTTTAAGTACTATCATCTTCCAATCGGATATAAATACGACACCAGAATTGACTGACAATGACAAAAGCAGCTCAGCATACCCTGAGTCGTGATTTCATTACTCCGGAGAGAAGCATGGTATAGCCCGCCGGGAATGAGTTTACTCTTGTTGCAGACTGGTTCAGAATCAGCCGGGCATAATCCAGCCACCTTTCTTCTCCGGTTACCAAATGCATCCTCAGAAAATTTTGATACGTTACAGAAAACCCGGAAGGGATATCCCCGTCATAGAATTCTGTTGATCTTCCGGGAAGGTCACTGTTATCGGCAGGAGTATAATACCACATTGAATTTCCACTGTCATGAAAGAATTCGAGCTGAGTCCTGAGACAGGCTTCGGCAGTTGACAGATAACGTTTTCTTCCTGTTGAATTATACAGCTCAAAAAGCGCCCAGATCAGGTTTGCATAATCATCTATATTACCCGGAATACATCTTTTTTTATCGCGCATGTGCAGTATCTTTATATTTTCCACTGTCATGGTTCTGATAAGATATTCCATACTCTTTTCCGCATCAGCTATATAGTCTGTCCTTGCAAGAACCCGGCCGGTTCTGGCCAGTGCCGCAATCATGAGCGCATTCCAGTTCAGGAGAACCTGCTCATCCTTAAACGGCCTTTCTCTTTTATTTCTGCAAACGAGCAGTCTGCCTCTGAACGAGTCAGGTACGGAATTATAACCTGAAAGGTAGAGAATGTTTTTGCCATTCTTTTCATCAGTGAGTTCGTCTGTAAAATTCCCCTCATAATTCACATTGAATATTTCCGAAGCCTCCTCTGCATCATCTCCAAGACACTTCGTAAAATCATCTGTTGTCCAGAGATAGAAATTACCTTCTTCGTTTCCGGTATCCGCATCCTCTCCAGCCATAAAAGCGCCGAAATCGGTTTTCAGGTTTCTGTAAACATAGGTAATAATTTCATTTACTGTATTTAAATAAAACGCTTCTCCGGTTTCAGAGAAAGCCTCAACATAGACCATTATCATCATTGCCTGATCATAGATCATTTTTTCGAAATGAGGCACTCTCCACATTGAATCTGTCGAATAACGATGAAAGCCGAATCCAAGCTGATCATATATGCCTCCGATTCTCATCATCTTCAGTGTATGGAGAGACATATCCAGCGCTTTTCTTTCATTGAATATTCTCCAGAAATCAAACAGAAATAAAAGATTGTGGGCGCATGGAAACCTGGGAGCTCTTCCGAATCCACCGTGTATTTGATCATAAGTCTGCGATAAATACATGTAGGCATCCTCGATATTGCTTTCCCTGAAATCGACTCCTGTATCTCCGTGATAAAAATCCCCAATCCTCTTCAATACACTCTCGGTTATTGAATTGACCCTGTCCCTGTTGTTATTCCAGATTTCATTTATGAGAGAAACAAGTTCCATTATGCCGGGCTGCCCGGTAATTCCGTAAGGGGGGATGTATGTGGCAGCATAAAAGGGTTTCATGTCAGGGGTCATTATAATATGCAATGGCCATCCTCCCCGGCCTGTAAGGAGAAGACTCACATCCATAAAAAAATTATCTATATCAGGCCGCTCTTCCCTGTCTACCTTGATACAAATAAAAGAATCATTGAGTGTTTCAGCAACTGAATTGTTCTCAAAAGACTCCCTTTCCATTACATGGCACCAGTGACATGATGAATATCCAATTGAAAGAAAAATCGGTTTGTCTTCCGCTTTTGCCCTTGAAAAAGCCTCATCACTCCATGGATACCAGTTTACAGGATTGTTTGAATGAGATAAAAGATAAGGACTTGCCTCATCAACAAGTCTGTTGAATGCTTTCATTGAATTTTCGCCTCTGTTTATAATTATCTTCTTTGTTTAAGATAATCAGATAGAATGGCAGAATCATCATTTTAGGTTAGTACTTACTGTATATTTTATTGCAGGGCAGAGTAAAGAAAAACAAGGAGAGCTGTAAGCCTCAGACTTTAGTCTGAATTCCCTGAGGTTTTTTGAAAAAACCGCATTCTGTGATATACTGTAAGAAATTCTCGAGCACCTCAACATGTTCTCTTGTAAAAAGTTCTCCAATCTTTCCGATTTTTACAAGCAACCGGAATTTATCAATATCAGATTCCGTCAATTCGGTAAATTTCCAGTCTTCACCTTTAACAGCATCCATCACTTCAACCATTTCAATAAGCAGGCCCCTTTTATGACTATCCACATATCTGGCCAAACGCAGTTTTTCCTTTTCAATATAGCTGTTAATTACATCCCTGAGTTCTGTGTTCATATATTATCCCCCTAATATACCTCTGGGTTACATAACCGGCATATAATCTAACTTTAAGCAGGTTGTGTCAAGATTTTTTAAACCTTTTAGAATCTTATTGCAAAAAAATTGCACCTTTCAGATTGTTTCACTCCTTCCTGCTTCTGCTGTATATTTATTTCAGCAGAAGCACAAATTCTCCGGTAAAAAATGCAGTTTTTTCCAGATGCAGGATGAAAAAAATGAATATTAAACAGATTCTGGGTAACAATATAAAACGATACAGAAAAAAGGCTGAAATGACCCAGGATGAACTGGCAGAAAAGCTCGACATATCAACAAAGCATCTCAGCAATATTGAAATCGGACAAAAATTCGTTTCTGCTGAACTTCTTGAAAAAATTTACAGGGAACTGAAAGTTTCACCAGCAGCTCTCTTCTACTCTGCTGAACTGGATGGTCTTGGTGATGATACACTGAATCGCATAGGAAGTTTGATTGCAGAAAACGCAGAGGCCCTTAAAACAAAAATCAGGGAAGAAATCTAAAAGATTTATAACTCCATAATTCTTAATACGGCAGGCATATAACACTATAAAACTCTTGACACTTCTGCCGAAAAAAACAATTTTGTTCAAACTATCGGATGGGATTCAACCACAGATCACCATTTGTGCCGAAACTATAAATCAGGAGTATCGTCAGTATTGAGATGAAATCATATGATTTAATCTGACTCTGCAGTCTCAGGGAATCTTCCAAATATTAATATACGGAAGTTCGCTAAAAAAAATATAAAAGAATCTGCTTCAACCGCCAATAAAATCATTATTCTCCATACTGAACTTCTTCAGATATGGGGCAGGCCCGGTAATAATCACACAAAAATACAAACCGGCCCCTTTTAACTTGAAATTACTGAACAGATAACACACGTTAAAAGGAGACCATTATGATATCCGGATACAGGTCAAAACTCGACAGTATAAAAATCAGAACTCTTGTTCTGACATGCGGAACCGCTTTTTTCTCACTCATTACAATATCAATAATGAGTTTTTATTTCGCATGGGGCGAAATAAAAAAAGAAACAAAAGAGAAATATTCGCACAAACTTCAAACTATCGCTGAAGAGACGTCAGCCTTCCTGGGAAGGGATTCAGGGCTATGCAGCGACATTGCACGCTTTGCTGAAACCGGTCTTGCGATGAAAGACAGATCTGAAATAGTTTCAATACTCACAAATCAGATAAACAAAAGACCTGATATCTACGGGTCAGGAATCTGGTTCGAGCCATTCGCGCATAAGAGCAAAAAAAAATATTTTGCGCCATATGTGTTCAGGCAAAAGGGATCAATAAAACATACAGCAGTGTATGAAAAGGTGAATTATGATTTTCACAATCAACCCTGGTATAAGAATACGGCAAAAACAAAAAATGAAGTTGTATGGCACAAGCCCTGTCATGACGATATCAGCGGCAGAGATCTTCTAACAGTTTCTGCCCCGTTTTTTTCTGAGAAGCAAAATCTTCTCGGGGTGATTACTGTTGATCTTGATCTTAAAACGATTCAGAAAAAAATATCCTCCATAGAAACAGGCGAAGACGGTTTTGCATTTCTGATGAACAAAGAAGGGCTTATAACAGCTCACAGGGAGATTGGCTATGCAATGAAAGTCAATCTGCTGCAATCTGAAAATGAAGATTTAAAAAAACTGGCAGGAAAAATTATCTCCGGGGAAAACGGACAGGGTGAATTTTCCAAAGACGGTGAATCTTACCATGCTTTCTTCAGCAAAATGAAGACTACAGACTGGTTTGCGGTAATTGCAGTAAAAAATTCCGAACTGAGGAAATCCTTATTTCACTTCTTTCTTACAATGACTGTTGTTTCTCTTATTGTAATGGTACTTTCAATAATACTGGGGATCAGGGCATCGAAGTCTATTTCCATACCAATTGAACTGCTCACCGCAAGGACAAAGCGACTCTCAGAGGGAAAACTGGTCGTTCCTGCCAATACAAATGATACCTATAACAGAATAATAGAAAAAAGTGCTGATGATGAAAGCAATGAACTCAAGGTTCTGGTTATATATTCACGAAGACTGGTTCTGAAACTCAGAGA
This sequence comes from uncultured Leptospirales bacterium, assembly GCA_964512685.1. Lineage (GTDB taxonomy): Bacteria > Spirochaetota > UBA4802 > UBA4802 > UBA5550 > CAZEJW01. The sequence continues at coordinate 18,676 of CAZEJW010000069.1, forward strand.
GATAATATCCGCCTCATCAGAGATTTCATCCGGCCTGGCATCCTCATCCATTCAGATGTCTTCAACAGCATCCACATTTGCCGAGAATGCACAGAACCAGGCTGCAACGATTGAAGAGATAACTGCAACAATTGAAGAAATATCCGCAAATACTGAAAATGTTTCAGAAAGGGTTAATGAAAATTTTAACGGATTCCAGTTTCTTCTTCAGGAGCTGAAGGGCCTTTCAGGCTTTATTGAATCAACCAGAGAAGAAATACAAAACACTTTGAGTTTTGCTACAGAGATATCAGCAGAGGCAAAGGCCGGTGAAAAATCAATTTTGCTAATGAACGAAAGCATTGAAAAAATATCATCGAGTTCAAAGGATATGAGCGGAATAATCAAAATAATCACAGACATATCCGAACAGATAAATCTTCTGTCTCTCAACGCCGCCATTGAAGCTGCAAGAGCAGGTGAAGCAGGAAAGGGCTTTGCTGTCGTTGCTGATGAGATATCAAAACTTGCAGACCAGACATCGAGCAGTATAAATGAAATAAACAGTCTTATTGGAGTGAATGAACTCGAAATAAAAAAAGGCAGGCAGAATATAACCGGAGCAGGTGAAAAATTAAAGGTCGTTATTGATGGTGTTGCCAGCATATCAGAAAAGGTTGCCGAAACAGACCGCCTCATGCAGAAACAGGTTGAAAAGAATACCAATGTCAACAATGAAATCAGGGCCATACACAAACGATCTGAAAACATAAATATCGCAACTACAGAGCAGTCAACCGCTGTTTCCGAAATAGTTAAATCCATCTCATCGATCAATGAGGTTATTCAGATAAACTCTTCCGGCGCTGAAGAAATGGCACTGTCAGCCGAATCAGTATTAAAAATGGCAGAGCAACTCAAAAATAAAATCAATTACTTTGAGATAATTGATGAATAAATATTCTTGAAAAAACAATCACTCCGAATATAATTAAAGCGTCCTTATGGACGCTTTTCATTTTCTGACCTTATAAAAACTGAATTATTATACTTGACACGCCAGTCCTTTGCAATTCGCTTTATATAATTTATTTAAACCGCTTCACTCCAGAAGAAGAAACCCAGGAGAATTAAATGCACTACGAAATCGATCACCCCCTTTTAAAACACAAGCTCACAATACTCCGCGACAGGAACACAAACACAAGAGACTTCAGGTCATTCGCGAGTGAGATCACAATGCTCATAGCATACGATGCACTTAAACACGTTCAGCTCGAAGACATAACAGTTGAGACACCGCTGACCGAATTCAAAGGAAAAAAAGTAAAAAATGATGTAATCTTTGTTCCTATTCTTAGAGCAGGAGTTGGAATGCTCGAGGGAGTTCTCAATCTCATTCCGAATGCAAAAGTTGCTTTTGTTGGAATGTACAGAGACCCTGAAACAAAAGAGCCTGTAACCTACTATGAAAAACTTCCTGCTGAGATGAACAGCCCCATAGCCTTTATAATAGACCCAATGCTCGCCACAGGCGGATCAATCGTCGCAACAATTGATATCCTGAAAAAAAAAGGGATTAAAAGTATAAAGGTTCTCTGTATCATTGCATCCCCTGAAGGAATTGACTGTGTAGAAAAAGCTCATCCTGATGTTGAAATTTACACAGGAGAAATAGACAGCCATCTCGATGAACACAAGTATATCATTCCCGGACTGGGAGATGCCGGGGACAGACTTTACGGAACAAAATAAGAGGAGAAAAATGAAAAATACCATACTCGGCATACAGATGCTCTTTGTTGCATTTGGGGCACTTGTTCTTGTGCCAATACTCACCGGGCTCGATGCAAATGTGGCTCTGTTCACAGCAGGAATCGGGACACTGATTTTTCACATTATAACAAAAAAACAGGTTCCAATCTTTCTGGCATCATCATTCGCTTATATTGCACCGATTATTGAAGCCACCAAAAGATATGGAATGAAGGGCGCCCTTGGCGGACTCGTTGCAGCCGGTTTCGTAAAAATGCTCTTTGCACTAATTGTAAAACTCAAAGGCAAGGAATACCTGAACAGGATACTCCCTTCATATGTTATTGGTCCGGTAATTATCGTTATTGGCCTCAGTCTTGCCCCGGTTGCAATCGGTTATGCATCAAACATTGCAGCAGATCCATCCAGGGGGATTGCAGCACAGCCATACAATGTACTGATTGCTGTAATATCATTTGTGATAACCGTAATAGTTTCCCTCTATGCAAGGGGGATGTTCAAACTGGTACCAATACTCTTTGGGCTTATCGGAGGATATCTCACTGCATTTTTCCTGGGAGCCGTAGACTTCAGCCCTATTGTCAACGCCCCATGGTTTGCAGTACCTAATTTCGTTCTGCCTGAATTCAAAACAGGTGCGGTTTTGTTTTTGATTCCTGTTGCATTGGCGCCAATGATCGAACACATCGGGGACATGATGGTCATATCCAGTGTAACCGGCAACAACTACCTTGAGAAGCCCGGACTGCACAGGACACTCTTCGGAGACGGTATTGCCACTTCTGTTGCAGCCATGTTCGGCGGACCTCCAAACACCACCTACTCAGAGGTAACCGGCGCGGTAGCACTTACAAAAGTATATAACCCTGTTATCATGAGAATAGCCGCTGTAACAGCAATTGTTCTCGCCTTTGTAGGCAAGATAGGGGGATTCCTTGGCACCATTCCAAAACCGGTCATGGGCGGAATACTCATTGTTCTTTTCGGAACAATAGCATCCATCGGTATTCGAAATATGGTCGACAACAGGGTGGATCTTTCATCAACAAGAAACCTCATAATCGTTGCAGTAATACTCGTCATTGGTATCGGCGGAGCTGTATTCTCTTTTGGACAGTTCAAGCTTCAGGGAATTGGCCTCTGTGCAATAACCGGCATCATTCTCAATCTTATTCTGCCGATCCCGGCTGAAGATAAAACAGTTGGTTCAGAATACGAAGATCTGTAATTTACTATACTAAACAGATTCAGCATGGATTTATCCATGCTGAATCA
>CAZEJW010000070.1:0-21628 GCA_964512685.1 uncultured Leptospirales bacterium
GTTAAGCAGAACAGTGGTTTTGTTGATCTCTACAGCGAACCTGGCCATGGCACGATTGTTAAAATATACCTTCCGTCTATCAGGACAAAAACGATTCCATCTGCTGAATCCGCAAATGAGGATATTCCTTCAGGTAAAGGAGAAACAATTCTGATTGTGGAAGATGACAGTCTGATGAGGGAGACTACACAGATTCTTCTCGAAGATCTTGGCTATTCGGTAATGACTGCCGGAACCCCTGAAGATGCACTTGAAATGGTAAAGAGTGAATATAACAGTATAGATCTTCTGATAACTGATGTGATTATGCCGCAGATGAATGGCAGAGAGCTTGCTGACAGAATTCATGAACTGTATCCGGATGTCAGGATACTTTTTATGTCAGGATATACGGATGATATAATTGCCAGGCAGGGGATTATTGAGAGAGGAGCCTTGTTTATTCAGAAGCCTTTTTCAGCTAAGGGGCTTGCCAATAAAATCAGAGATATTTTGAAACAGGGCTTTTAACATGGATTTTTAATGAAGAAAAAAATCTGTTACCCGCCGTCTTCGGCTGCGGATAATAATCTTCTTTCATTTGCAGTGAAAATTAATTTTTAGGAATACTCATTTTAATTATGTATTCTTATTATATGAAGAAATTTTATTTTTCTGATGGTGTTTTTATTATTCTTTTTCTGTTTGTCTTTTCATCTCTTCTCCAGGCTGATGAAAAAAAGGATGATTATAAATTTTCATTCTACCCTGAGGCAGGAATACTTTTTGGATCACCTGCCTTCCCAAATTTTTCTGCCGGTTACTGGTTTGGTCCATTTGGCCTCAGGGTGTCAGGGATGTACAATGAAAGGCATATGAACGGAATCCAGTTCGATGCAGCCTTCAAGCTGAGTGATTCCAGAAAATTCATGCACAGTATTGGCGCTGCTGTTGGCAGATCGCAGGATCCGGGTTGTGACTATTCATATGCAGGTCCAGCATACAGTTTCAATTATAAGGGATTTTTCCTCGAGGCAGGAGTATCAAAGGTTTTCAATGTTCAGCGGGGTGATTTCAGTGATCTGCCTTACTGGGTTATTTTCCAGGTAGGTTATATGTGGCGTTTTCTGCCGGAATGAAAACACAGGCGGACTCATTACATATCACAAATTTGGATTTAAACCCGCTGAAATGATTGTTCACGAATTTAACTCAACAAAGGTTCCGGTTCTTAAACTGGAGAAAATAATGAAGCAGAGTTTTTGAGAGCCGGTTTCTGCTCCATGGTCTATATTCTCACATTCAGTTTTCAGCTGTTACTGTTCCATCAGGTAGAACTGGTATCCTGCTGATCCTCCTGCCAGTTCATCTTTGTGTATCCATACTGAAAAGCGTGCTGTTCCTGTTGTTTCTCCGACCCTGTATCTTGGGGTTGACGCGTTTGAGTTGATATACTCAACTTCATCCTCACTTCCATCAGCCCTCCATACACTCAGCCCAATCCAGTACCCGTTTGGTGATCTCAGCTGAAGAGCGTACGTTTTTCCTGCTATGACATCAGTGCAGTACATGTCATAGTAATAATTGCCTGAACTGCTTATTGGATCTGATGTATTGAGATAGTAGAGTCCATGCCATCCATAATCAGGAACTACATACGTGCAGGGTGTTTCAGAGCCTCCTGATGCACTTGATGAATCACTGGAGTCATCAAAACAGGCTGTGAAAACAACAACTGCTGCGATGAAAACAGAAATAACCGCCTTTGACAAGAGAGAAAACATGACGGCCCTCCTTCGATAGATGCTGCAAAAGTGAAATCCCTGCGCAAGTATAAGCGCATGGATTTTATCAGAGATAAATGTTCTGATTGTTAAAAAGGTAATGATAAGACAGGGCATTTTCAAAATATCCGGAAAGGCGGCAGGAGAATTTAAGCGAAAAATAAATTCAGATGAAACATTCAAACAAAGTCAAATTTCAGCTTGCAGGTTATAAATATTGTGATAGAGATGCTTTAATATTTAAAAGTGAGATTATATTTTTTAAAGAGAGAAATTATGAATGATGTAATAAAAGATATTCGATCAGAACTCGAAGCTCTGGCAGATGAAAAAACAAGGGAGAACGGGAAGCGGTTTTTTAAAGAAGAGATTAAAGTCTATGGTACAAAGAGCGCTGATGTCAGGAAAATATCCAAAAGCTTTTTTAAAAAATTGAAGGATTCTGATAAAAAAGAAATTTTTGGTTTATGTGAAGAACTCTGGAAGTCGGGCTATATGGAGGAATCCTTTATCGCCTGCAACTGGTCATATTACATAAAGGAAAAATACGGGCCCGAGGATTTTAAAACTTTCGAAAAATGGGTAAGTAAATACGTGAGTAACTGGGCATCGTGTGATACTCTCTGCAATCATACTGTTGGTGATTTCATTTTAATGTATCCTGAGTTTATTTCTGAGCTGAAAAGATGGGCGTTATCTGAAAACAGATGGATGAAGAGGGCTGCTGCAGTGTCTTTGATCATTCCTGCAAGAAAGGGAGAGTTTCTTGCAGATATTTTTGAAATAGCAGATATTCTGCTCATGGATCAGGATGATCTGGTTCAGAAGGGATACGGCTGGATGCTCAAGGCTGCAGGCGAGGCTCATCAGAAAGAGGTTTATGAATATGTTCTGAATAAAAAGGATGTTATGCCACGAACTTCGCTGAGATATGCAATAGAGAAAATGCCGGCTGAAATGAGAAAGACAGCCATGAAAAAGTGACCCATATCAGATCTTTTACTGTTGTTTTGATTTAATTGGGCATTATTGTAAAACCAATCTGGCTGAAGTGTTTATCAATAATAAAAGCCCAATTCACTATTCAGCAAATCTGACATCTCAGTAAAAACTGTACACCCTGTTAGAACGGGTCCAGAAGTGTCAGAACTGGCAACTGTTCTGTTAGAAGACCATGCAGGCCTGTTAGAACAGAAGACTCTTCAGTTAGAAGATACTCACCGTCCTGTTAGAATATAAATTTTTCCTGTAATAATATCCTTAACATTTATCTGGGCGATTTTAAATAAAAAGTATTGTCTTACATAACCCTGCTGGTAAACTGAAGTATCATGTAATGAGTAATCCAAAGCGAGACATTATGAACATAAAAATCTTTGGAGCTGAATCCCTTGGAGTAAGAGGACTTTCCTGCTCAGTTGAACTGAAAGACGGAAAAGTATTTATTGATCCCGGAATTGCACTCGGTTGGTCAAGGCATGGTTTAATGCCGCATCCCTTTCAGGTTGCTGTTGGAGCTCAGATTCGAAGCAGGATTATTGAAGAACTGAAAACCTGCACTGATGTTATAATAAGCCATTTTGACGGAGACCACTGTCCCCTTTATAATGCAAACCAGTTTCAGATGAAAACTGATGATGTAAGAGAGAGCCTGCTGGCCTGCCGCATATGGGCAATGGGATCTGAGGATTCATCCTCTATTCAACAGACAAGAAGAAATAAACTCTCTGAGTGCCTTGAACGCGAGCTTGCAGGTGCAGAAGGAATGAAATCAGGGCCATTTCAGTTTTCAATTCCTGTTCCGCACGGCAGGCAGGGAAAGAAAAAGAAAACGGTTATGATGAGCAGAATTGAAGATGATGGAGAAATCTTTGTGCATGCTTCGGATATTCAGCTTGTTGATAATGAAACAGTAGATATCATCATTGACTGGAAACCGGACACAGTTCTGGTTTCAGGGCCGCCCCTGTATCATTACTCGTCTTCTGCTTTTGATGAAGAAAGGCATGCTGCCCTGGAGAATGCATTAAGACTGTCTCGTAACGTAAGCTCATTGATAATCGACCATCATCTTCTGCGCTCAGAGGAAGGCATTAACTGGCTTGATAATCTCAGGGATAATGCTTCATGCAGGGTTATGTGTGCAGCGGATTTCATGAACAGGCCCCGTCTTTTCCTGGAAGCGTGGAGGCAGAAATTATATGAATGCCTCCATGTTCCTGACACATGGCATGAAGATTATAAAAATGGAATAATCACTGCAGATGAATACCTGGAAAAAGGTTTTAATCTTCTGTCTCTTCCGTAAGGAACGGTCTGCTCCGTAATGAACGGTCGTGACCGTTCATCGCGACCGTTCATTACAGAGACCTTACCATAAATATGATTTATATCTTCTCGCCTGTCAGTTCATCGAGCAGGAATGTTGCAGTGAATATTCCTTCTGCAATTCCGGGAAAATTCTTTGTCGAAGAAACATTGTACAGGTTCTGTGGAGAATCAGCATCGTCTACCGTGCCCTTAAGAACTTCCTTGACACTCATCCTTCTGCCGTACGCGCTTCCCATTTCACAGCCTGTATCTTTCTCTATGTCAACTGATGTAACAACCTCTGCAAATGCCATTTTTGATTTTATTCCGGGGAAAACATTTCTGTCCAGGATTTCAACCACATCCTTTGCGAGCTGTTTTTTGAATTTCTTTACTTCTGATTCGCCGGCATCATATATTGCCTTCTCCTGGGCATAATTTCCAGGGCAGAACAGAACCAGTGCATCCAGGTCTTTGCTGGTTGATGCAGTGAAACCATTTGCTGTTGGAGAATTTATAAAGAGCATTGACGGAGGCTGTGTGACATCCGGGGAGTGGTAGTCTACCTCGTTTCCATCCTGCCACCAGTAGTTTCTTCCCTTCATTTGCGGTACTGCCTTCAGTCCCTTTTTGAAACCAATGCATATTGTAGGTATTGAGTGTGATGGACTGTATTCGAATTTTGCAGCCTTTTTATTTAGCAGGGCATCAGTTTGTCTTGGAGATATGTCACTGAAAACATAGTCGCATGAATATTCCGAACCATCTTCGCATATTGCGCCTGTTACAGTGTCATTCTCTGTTATCAGTTTTACAACTTTTTTGCCGGTCTGGACAGAGCCCCCGTTCTTTTTGATGACAGATGCCATTGAACCAAACAGATGATGAAATCCTTTTTTGGGATAACGCGCTCCCTTGTGATAATTGCCTGTTCCGATAATAAAGGCAAGAGCTGACATATCGGATTCTGATTCTGCAAATATTCCGCCATGGCCGTAGATGATTCTTCTTACCATACTGCTTATTCCGTATGAATCAAACCAGTCTTTGAGAGACTGAAAAAGTACTCTTCCCATCTTTGCCTTAAGAGAAAAGGGAGCTTCGCCTGTAAGAAGGAACCTGGTTGCAATATAGACCCTGCCTTCTTTATTTATGCTGTCAGTGAAAAAGGATTTATACGCATTATATATTCCTATCATGTCATTGAAGAGCCTGGTTATTTCATCCTTTTCTTCAGGAAAGAGCTGAACAAGCTGGTCCCTGAACCTGTCCATTCCAAGAGGAACCTTGAAGTTGCAGTAAAAGCTGTTTGAATCAAACTCCCTGTGGCCAATGAATATTTTTTCAAAACCGTCCTCTGTCATCAGCAGAAAGGGGTTCGTTTTCTTGATATTGAGAAATTCAAGAAAACGGTCTCCAAGTTCTCCCTCATTGAAATCCCACACATACTGGGGACCCATGGAAAACTTAAGGCCCTTGAATGTAAGCCATCTGCCGTGTCCGCCGATGAGTTTTTCATGCTGTTCCAGAACTGTTACCCTGTGGCCCTTTTGAGCAAAGAGCGCACCTGACGCTATTCCGCCAATACCGCTGCCAATAACGATGATATCCTTTTTTTCATCTGTCCATAGTGGAGTGTTCTTTGTATTAAATTGAGGAAATTTGAAAAGTTTTTTGTTTTGTGACATTGTAATCTCCGGATGTTTATTTTTCCCTTTTACGGGCTGAAATGTATCTACAATCAATAGAAGAGAAGGAGATGAGGAGATGAAGAGGAGATAATAGAGATAAAACAGCATTGTTTTTTGGCTAAGGCATTTTATTTTCTGGCGTTGGTTCTATTCTCTGTCATTCCTGTCTCGATGACATCGGGACAGGAATCTTATAAAAAAGATTTTAATTATTGCTAATGTCGTACTTCGACGGAGTTTATGCTGAGCTTTGACGAAGTGCTCAGCATGACATACACTTATGAATTCAATCAAAATCTATCTGAGTCTATTAAATAAGATTTTTATCTCTTATATCTCTCCTGTTATCTCCATATCCCCTTTCTTCTTTAAAATGCAGGGACAGGTCTGCCCGGTGGGTGAAATCAGTTAAATTTATTTCTGGTGATGTTATGTTGAATAAATTATTGTTCCAACGTGTTCACCGTTGAGTGCCTTTGTTATATTGCCTTCTTCCATTCCGTTTATAATCTGTATTTCATTTACCACTTCACTGTTCTGAAGCATTTCAAGACAGGGCCTTTCAATAATAAGATCATCATAATCCTTTTCGATGAGCTCAGCAGCACTGATCTTTGGTATAAATACTGCATCAGGATTCTTCTTCGGGTCATCTGTGTAAAGGCCTTTTTCATCCTTAATGAAAATACACTGTTTTGCCCCTATGAGATCTGAGAGAATCAGAGTGCCTGAGTCTGTCCTGTAATTGGGAATTCTGCCGTTTTTCGACGGAATGGAAAAGTAATCATATGGTGGCATTGCAGCCATTACGGGAATAGAGTTATGTTCATAGTAAAGGGGCAGTTCAACAACCTGATCCTGGTCAATTTTAATGCCTCCCCATTTTGCAAGAAGAGTTGCAACAAGAAGGGCATTCTGTTCTGAAATGGCGCTGCCGAATTTGCCCATTATTCCTGTGGGCATTCCCATCTCCATGCCAATTGTGAAGATGTGTCTGCTTCTTGTTCCTCCACCGGTTGTAAGAAGCATTTTGTGCTTTTTCTGGTTGGCGCCAATTTCCCTGATTATCGCGGGAAGAACTTTTACTCCTCTGTCTGCAATAGACTGACCTCCGATTTTAAGAATATTTACATCAGGAAAAAGTTTTTCCTGGGGGGCTACTTCCATTTCCTCGAAAAGAGATTTGCTCACAAGGCTTTCGCCCATGAGCTTACTTTTGATGTGGAGCCTGGCTCCGTCTTTTTCACGAATAAGTGCCATGTTGAAATCCTGAATTGTTATTTAAATGTTTTTGCACACTAATTATCACTCATGAAGTTCTTACCGCTTTGAGGATGCAGTTCCGGCTTCATTTCTCTGAAAATTGAATGAACAGATTAGCGTTAAATGCAATCTTTTCCCGCGCGTATTTACTCGTCCGGAGTTTTTGACTCATGATATGAGTGTGATTCATGATCACTGTCAAGTAAAATCAGTTCTGCTCCAACAGCTTTAGCAATCTGTTCCAGTTCTGTTCTTTTGAAATGTTCAGGGATAAAGGTAAGGTCAGTATCATAAACAGCACAGATAGTGTATCTTGGCTTTTTATCTCCCTTTTCGACTTTTCTTCTTTCCCTGTAAAAAATTTTTCCTGCCATGATTTTTCTCCCTGTTTATTTTTATTTCCATCAATTTAAATCTATCAAATGCAGGTGTTTTTTTCCAGTGTTTATTTGTTAATTTTTATACCTTAAATGGTCAGTAAGCCCGGTTTCTGCAGGCGGTCAGGGTAATATTTTTATTCAATTTATGTCTGTTTACTGCAATGACATTTTTTGAAATAAAGCAGGCGTATTTTACATTATGTAAAATTTATCTGTTTAAAGGATTATTTTCTGCTGCATCTGAACATCCATTCATAGAGTTTGTCATTGCTGTATGTTCTGGTCCATGCATTGTGACCCCTGGTTTTGTATTCAGTATAGAGTATATTCCCACCCGCTTTTTTGACTGCAGAAACCATCCGCCTTGAACGGATTACAGGAACAACGCCATCACCTGAATTGTGGAATACCCGGACCGGTATATTTTTAATTCTGTATGCCAGAGTGCTGTCTCCTCCTCCGCATACAGGTACAGCAGCAGCAAATATATTTGGCCATCTCTGCAGAGCGTCCCATGTTCCAAAGCCGCCCATTGATATGCCGGTAATGTAAATTCTGCCTGGATCGATATTATTTTTATTCCGGGTATATTTCAAAAGTTCATAAACAGCCTGAAGGTAAGGGGAGGGCTCTTTTGGCATTGTGTGCGAAGCAGCAGACCAGTCTGTTTCCACCCACCTTTTATTTTCAGGGCACTGGGGAACTATCATGTAGCAGGGAAATTTTTTTCTTCTGCTTTTTTTTGTAAACTCACGCACTCCCCATTTGAGCTGCTGTTCATTGTCTGTGCCGCGTTCTCCTGAGCCATGAAGAAAGATAACAAGGGGGGATTCCTTCGTGGCAGTGGAATCCTCCGGCCTGAGGAACCTGTAGGGCAGTTTTATACCGGAAGCAGAATTATATACTCCGTATTCAAATATCTCTCCCGGTTTTTTATAAAGGCTGTTAGATGAACCGCAGCTCAATACTGTGAAAGAAACTGTTATTATTGCAGATAATGATATAATGAATAATACTTTCTTTTTCATTTTTATGGAAGCCTCGTTATATGGCATTTCCTGTTTTCATGGTAACAGGCCCATCCCTTTGCAATAACTGCTGCTGATTTTTCTGAAAAGAACCTGTCTGATTTATGAGGGCAGGCAATCCTTAGCAGTGCTGTGAGAACAATTATTTCCATGAGACGAATAGAGTGCTTTTCTCCGTCGACCATGAGTTCTATCTTTCGTTCATAGTTGAGTTTATTTGGTATGGTTATTTCTGTTCCAACATCCCAGTCCAGCTCTGTAATGCGGCATGATGTTATTATTGGCCTGTTGTTTCTTTTAACAGCTCCGCGGGAAAAAAGAAATTTTTTGTCCCTGAGTCCAAGCTGAACCACAGCCCTGTATGCGAAGTCTGCAATTTTTGCAGATACCCCACTTGTGTAATAGCAGTTGCCCCTGACTTTTTTCAGTTCCTTGAGTCGGGGGATTCTTCTGCCGTTTTCATACCCGGAAATTATTGCGCACTGCTCTGAGGCTTCAGTGCGGTTTATTGGTACTATTTTTTTTTCTTTATTTTTTGCTGCCATAATATTTATATGATTGAGATTGGGGTTTTTGTCAATTATGAAACTCTGTTTTTCTGCTTTGGTATGAAATGGATTTATGAGTCTTAGGAGAGAAGGAGATGAGGAGATAAAGAGGAGATTATAGAGATGAAATAATGTTTTTTGTGGCAGAGGCATTTTATTGTTTTCGGCATTTTCTATTCTTTGTCATTCCTGCGAAGGCAGGAATCTCATGGGAAAAATTATATTATCTCTTATGGGTACCTTTAAAAATTAGGAGTTTCATTAATATTACAAATGAAAACTCCTAATTTTATCAGATGTTGTACCCACAAGGGAACGTCCAAATATTAATTTATCGAGGTTCCCTTATATCTTTCCTGATATCTACGTATCCCTTTTTTTAATTTGTTAAAAGGAGTCTTAAATGAAAAAGTTAATGATCTGTGTGCTGAGTATTTTTCTTTTTACATCAGCTGATAATGGGAACGCAGAAACAGCTGATGTTGAAAAACTGAAATGTCCCTTTACTGGGAAGATAAATGCTACTGCTCTCTTCATCCGCTCAAAGCCTGACAAAAAATCAAAGATAGTTGGCAGAGTGCTGGACGGGCAGCGAATAGAAGTGCTGGAGAGAACTTCTGTTAAAGAAACCATTGCAGGAAAGACTGCATCATGGTACAAAATCAGCCAGGGAAAGAAAATCAGGGGATATTCTTTTGGCGGGTTTATTGAAAAACCTGAGGTATTTGACAATATCCCATATAAGAAATCTGATATTAAAATTCCTGATTCAATAAAGGGATACTATGAGCGAATGATATATGTTGAAAAAAAGAGAATTATCCAGTATAAGGCTAATGTAAAAAGAGTCGGGAAAAAACTTATCCTGTACTGTGGTAAAAAGAAGGTGGTCTTTACAGATTCAGGAATGGGTGATAAAGATGTGCAGGTTTATTCTTTTACCGGATATTATAAAGATGCAAAACTTTTCCTTGTAAGCGCAGGGTTTTACGAAGGCCATGCTCTGTATATTATTAATGAAAAAACAGGGGAAAAGACAACAGTCTGGGGCGTGCCGGTATTCTCTCCTGACCTTAAAAAATTTGTATGTGTTTCCATGGATATGGAGGCTGGCTATTCTCCTAACGGTATTCAGATATGGGAAAAACGGGGGAATTCTTTTGTCAAGAAATATGAAAAAAGTCTTGAGTGGGGGCCTGCTGATCCTGAGTGGAAGAATAATAAAAATATTAAACTCATAAAATATGAACGTACAAAAAACTGCAGTTATATGAAATTCAATGCTTATATTTCCGGAAATGGAAAAAGCTGGGTGCTTAGGTAAAATGTTTATTTATAAAAGGTGAAAGGCAGGATGCCTTTCACCTTTTCAATTAACAGTTTCTATTCCTCTGATGAAAGCTTTTTAAATTTACCATCAAGCCAGTTCTGAATATCTGTTTTGTAATATTTCGAAAACCTTCTGTCTGTTGGACCTCCGGGCAGGTTGGTGTGAATTTCATCCGTGCCCATATCACTGATCAGCCTGTATGACGGGCAGAAACTGGTTTTCCTTCCTCCTGAGCTGAATATCTGGCCCTGCTGTACCGTCGATCTCGAGCCCTCGATTACGATCGGCCCGTGGTCAAACCCCATAAAGGACGGAAGCTTGCCCCCAAACAGAAGATGAGACATGGTAATGCTGTGCTTGTTCTCATACGGTTCTGCTTTTACAGAGAGGCCCTCTTCAATAGCTCTTTTGATTATTGTTTCGCCTGTTTCACCATTGAACCAGTGAGACTTTCTTCTGAGAAGAACTGAGTCAAAGTTGCCGAAAAAGTCTGTTACCAGGGCTGTTTCCGCTATGAGGTACTTCATTGCATCACGTCCAATCCCATTGTCTCCAAACACAATCTCCAGCATTGAGCGGTATATTGATTCAAAGAGAATTGCACCGCATGAGTCTCCGGTGTACTTCATGTCCCACTCGCCAAGAATTTTTCCGTTTTCAGTTTCCGGAAGATGAGGACGAATCAGAGACATGAATTTTTCTGCCTGAACAGAGTAGACGTCCATCTGGATTGCCTTCATGTCTTCAATAGTACACTTTTTATTCTTTTTGAGCATTGAAGCAATCCTGTCTGCCCTGTGGGATGAAAAGCAGATATTGTTTACTGTACTTTTTCCAAGGTGATTGAGGTTGTTGTTTGCTGTAACAATATATCCTTCAGGGGGATTGTATGATGAAGGGAATTTTGTGCTTGGAACGAATCCCCTGTATTTGAGCTTTGTATCCCATGCCGGTATTGGCAGAACTCCGCTGTAGCCTTCAGGTCTTTTAAAGAGCCTGCCGCTCATCTGGTAGCCAATATTCCCCTTTGAGTCTGCCAGTACCCAGTTTGCAGGATTCGAATCCATTCCCCTGAAATATTTTACCGAAGATTTAATGTCTGTAAATTTATCAGTCTCTATACAGCTGTTGAATATTTCTGCTCCGCAGTCTTTTGCCGCTGCCCAGCACATGGAGAGGTAGTAGCCTTCTTTAGTCGGATCTCCTTCGAGAATTCCTTCGTCATTTTCGTAGATAGTTACGGTTAGAGGGGCCTGATTTTTTATGCTGACCGTCTCTTTTCTTACGTTAAATGGCAGCCATTTTTTGCCCCGCCTGTACATGCCGTCCTTACAGTGCTCGATTCTGAAGTCCATCATATCCATATAGGCAAAGGTGACACCCCAGGAAAGGCTTTTGTTTCTTCCAAGAACAAGGCCCGGAAAACCCGAAAGGTCTACTCCCATATAGTAGTTGTCAGGGGTCTTCATCACAGTCTCACGCCATACTGAAGGGAGCCTGTTGATCTCGAGGTGAGGATCATTGCAGAGAATTGCATTACCGCTCTCAGTTTTTTTTGATGATACTACCCAGTTGTTGCTGGCCCTGAAGGCAGTAAGGTTTGACAGCCATTTTATTGACGAAGGAACCGGTGTGTCTTCAAGGGTGATTTCTTTGAGGAGTTTTATGTCGATTTTTTCTTTAATTTCAGGAAAGAGTTCCTTGATCTTTTTCTCAGGGATGTCGTTTTGAATAAGCTGTAGAATAAACTTCTTTGCCTGGGCAATTGTGTCAGTCTGTCCGAAGAAAGAAAGAGTTTTTGCTATAACAAGGCAATCCTTAATTTCCCATGGCTCGGGTTTATATCCCAGAAGTTTCATCTCCCACACTGTGCCGTTATCTTCAATGGATTTATTGAATCCATCGCAGTATGCCTGAAGCCTTTCTTTTATATGTGGATTAAGTTTTTTTATTTCTGCTTCAGGGTTGGGCAGGAAGTTCATCTTCCTTATATAACGGTCAACCTCTATGAGCTCATCCGTGCCTGCAAGAAGCTCTGCTCCCCGTCCCTGGAGGATTATTCTTGTTAAAAGGGCCTGCAGCTGACGGTCAAGGGCATGTATCCATCCCTGGGCATACATCAGAGAAATATAATCTTTTGATTCAATAACGGGTATGCCGTTTTTATTTCTCTGTGCAGTAAAATTACCATGGGGATTTTTTACTGTTATTTTTTTTGATCCAAGTTTCATGAGTTCCTCCGGGAAAAATTGAATAATGTAAATATATAATTTTAATACACGCCAATGCTATAATTGTAATAATAAAACATCAAGCCTTTCATAAAACAGGTGTGAAAAAGAAAGCGGTTGAAAATAATCTTGTTTGATAACCGGCTGTTTTTATAAAACCGGAATCATAATAGCTTATGGGTACCTCTAAAAATCAGGAGTTTCATTATTATTACAAATACAAATTCCTGATTTTATCTGATATTGTACCTACAAGGGAACGTCTAAAGATTAATTTATCCAGGTTCCCTTATAAACACAAATAATAATTGGTTGCAATTTTAACCGGCTGTGTGTATCTTTAACGTAAACAATACACATGGAGAAAAGGATGAGAACCAATATTGTAATAGATGATGATCTTATGAAAGAGGCAATCAGCCTTTCCGGATTTAAAAGCAAAAAAGAAACCGTTGAGGAAGCTTTAAAACTGCTGATAACAATGAAAAAGCAGGCTGGTATCAGGAAATTTCGCGGGAAACTGAAATGGGAAGGCGATTTGGACAGTATGAGATCTGACAAATGATAGTTGCAGATACATCTGTCTGGATTGATTACTTTAATGGAATTGACGCTCTCCATACACAGTTACTTGATCATGAACTTCTTAAGAACAGGATTGTTACAGGAGATCTGATAATTACTGAACTGTTGCAGGGGTTTCGTACTGAAAAAGATTATGCACTGGCAAAAGAGATCATGAATGCTCTCGAATATCACGACTTTGTCGGAAGGGATATTGCATTCAAAGCAGCACAGAATTTCAGAAAACTGAGGAAAAAAGGTATAACAGTTCGAAAAACAATAGATGTGATTATTGCTACATTCTGTATTGAAAATAATTTTGAATTAATTCATAATGACAGGGATTTCGATCCCATGGAAAAGCACCTCAAGCTGAAAGTCAGAAGATAAAAGTTTATAACATTGTTAGAATCAATGCAATGTCTGACAATATTCATGTTATTTTTTGAAAAAGAAGGCGGTTGAAAACAATCTTGTATTATAACCGGCTGTTCTTTTACAAAACCGGAATCAAATTCCAGTTTTGTAAAAATAGCCTGGCTTTTTTTGCTTATCTGTATGAAAGTTTTACAAGAAATTTGGTTCTGCTTCTTTCAATATCTTCAACTTTGAGTCTTCTGTTTTTATACAGTTGTAAAACCTCTGCAACCTCTCTCTGCCCAGGGTACTTTTTAAGATTTACTTTGATTTTGCTGAGGCCCCTGCTTACAGAATTTCGTATGCCGCTGGTTGTACTGTCAGGGAAAAATGGAATGGAAAATCTCTGCATTCTGAGATTCCTGAATGAGAAACCTGATTTATCAAGCTTCCAGTCTCCAACAAATGAGAGTGTGAGGTCAACGTGTTTTCCCATTGAGGCTATTCTGTTTATCAGGCTAAGTTTCAGTTTATTGTTTTTTTCAACCTTGAATTCAAAACGCTTGAGATCTATCTGAACAAAACGGCTTATGGTTTTGTCTTTGAGTTCCTGCAGTTTGTCCAATGGGTTGTCTACACCAACTCGCATAAGAAGAACTTTGTTTTTTTGGTCGTGTTTTACCTCCATGAGTCCTTTTGCAAGGGCTGCTGTGGATTTTTTCACTCCCTTAATGACTGCTTTATTTATAACGTCTTTGACGCTGTTGAATGCTTTCTGTGTGACGTTTTTTGTGGTCCTTGCAATCTCTTTTGAGCGGTTTTTAATCATCTTCCCCGTGGATTTAACTTCTTTTCCCTGGGCAATATAGATGAACTCCCACTGTTGGCACTTGCCGCCATGCCTTGACCATGTAATGAGTTTTGTGCCGTTCTTTGTTCCTTTGCCGCCTGCTGCATCCACAACATATGCATTATATTTATTGGTCAGGATAAAACGGTTGCTGCCGACATTCTCCACCTTCCATTTATAGCTGTCAGTGCCAGGGTAATACCTGTTCCTGTGAGCATAGCGCAGCTTGAGCTGTTTTCCCTTGCTTCGGCCGGGAACAGACACAAAATATCCTGTTTTGCAGAGGATGTAATAATAGCCGTAATCTGATTTCTCCTTTTGCCCGACTTCCCATGCAGGAATGAATTTATAACGCCTGTCACTTTGCGGATAACGTTGAAACTTGTATTTGAGGTGCCAGAGCTGAAGAGGTTTAAAGCTTCCTTCCACTTTTTTCCCGTCACCAGGGATATCCCAGAAATTACCCATGTCTCTCTTGCCGCTTTTTTGAGCACTCCTGATTGCTACCCACCTGTCAGGTGGCGGAACAAACCTGTCTCCCCAGGCGTAAATGTAACGGTCCCATCCGCCTGTTACCTCTATCTTTTCCTTGATTTTTTTAAATGGTCTCCATTTTGCCTGGGATGAAGATGCCTGCAAAAGCAGACCACAGCACAGGAGCAGAACAACAGCACCTGCAATTTTCTTACTTTTGAATTTTTTCATAATCCTCCCCTGTTAATGTATATGATTCAGGCTATCAGATGGAGGTTCTGTGTTCAAGGGATTTTATAATAATTTATCCATCCCTGTTGGCCTTAGCTGAAAATATTGCTTGTATTTGTGATAGTAAAATATATTGTTTATCTATGAAAAAAGATGAGTGAAAGGTATTGAATCAGGGGATAATTGTTTCCATGAAATATACACAGTATTTCCTTTTTACTCGCAGCAGGCCTGATCGTTCAGGAATCAGGCTTGAATGGATAGAGCACGTTATAGATAATTATGAATATGAGGAAATTCAGGATGATGCCAGAATCCGGAGATGGGCATACATAGAAGAAGTTAATAAATATCTGCGTGTTATTCTTCTGCCTGATGGAGAAACTGTTCATAATGCTTTTTTTGACAGAGATTATACAGGGAGGCATCCTCAATGAAAATAAAATATTTTTCTGATACAGATACCGCTCATATTGAATTTTCAGAAGAAAAAGTCAATGAAACCAGAGAGATTAATCAGAATATTTATATTGATCTTGATGAGAATGGAAACCTTGTTAGTATGACAATTGAACACGCAAAGAAAAATTCTGTTCTGCCAGAGTTGTCATATACTGAGATAAAGGGAAAATCCGCCTGATGTATACTGTGTTGCTGCATTAATTTATCCATCCCGCTAAATCATCCTTGAAAAATCTGCCGTTGTCTGAAACAAATGACTCATTTAAAGAGCCTGCACTGCAGCCTATGGAGAATATTATGAAAATTCTGAAAGAGCAGCCTGAAAAAATACTCAGGGAAACGTTCGGTTATCCTGAGTTTCATCCCCTCCAGAAAGAAATAATAGAATCAGTTCTCGAAAAAAAAGACACACTCGTGATAATGCCCACAGGCGGGGGCAAATCCATCTGTTACCAGATACCGGCCCTGATTTTTGAAGGGCTTACTATTGTAATTTCTCCACTCATTTCCCTTATGAGAGACCAGGTATATCAGCTCGAACAGTATGGCATTGACGCTGTGTTTCTGAACAGTTCGCTCAGCGCGGAGGAATACAGAAATAACGTTAGTCTTATTTGTGAAAACAGGGTAAAGCTTCTCTACGTTGCACCGGAGACAATTCTGAAGCAGTCGGTTCTTTCTCTGCTCGGAGAGCTCAGGGTGGAGTGCATTGCAATTGACGAGGCTCACTGTATATCAGAATGGGGTCATGATTTTAGGCCTGAATACCGCAGTCTTTCAGGTCTCAGAAAGTTTTTTCCTGAAGCATCGGTTGTTGCTCTCACTGCAACGGCAACAGAGAGGGTCAGGGGGGATATTAAGACAAACCTGTCATTCACCGACTCAAATGATTTTATCGCAAGCTTCAACAGGGCTAATCTTTTTTATGAGGCAGCAATGAAAGATGATCCGCTTGTGCAGACGGTCAGTTTTATAAAAAACTTTCCTGACCAGTCAGGAATAATCTACTGTCTCTCGCGT
Source organism: uncultured Leptospirales bacterium (assembly GCA_964512685.1). GTDB lineage: Bacteria > Spirochaetota > UBA4802 > UBA4802 > UBA5550 > CAZEJW01. The sequence goes on from CAZEJW010000070.1 coordinate 16,503, forward strand.
GACCAGGTAGACAGGCTGAGCCTGAAACTCATTGAACTGGGGTATTCTGCAGGGGCGTATCACGCAGGACTCCCTGATGAAATGCGCAGAAAGAATCAGGATCTTTTTATAAATGATGAAGTGAAGATAATGGTTGCAACCATTGCATTCGGCATGGGGGTTCACAAGACTAACGTGAGATTCGTAGTGCATCATGATCTTCCAAAAAGCATTGAATCGTATTACCAGGAAACAGGAAGAGCAGGGCGTGATGGTCTCGATGCAAGATGTCTTCTGCTCTACAGTTATTCGGATATTCATAAAATAAAATATTTCATAGAACAGATGGCTGATGAGAAGGAGAGAAGAATTGCAACTCTTCATCTGAATAACCTGATTGATTATGCTGAAACAGAATCATGCCGCAGAGAACCGCTGCTTCTTCATTTTGGTGAAAATTATACAGAAGAAAACTGCGGGATGTGCGATAACTGTGTTAATCCTCCAAAAGAGAAGGCTGATCTCACTGTTGAGGCTCAGAAATTTCTCTCATGCATAAAGCGAACAGGAGAGGTTTTTGGATTCTCTCATATAATAGATGTGTTAAGGGGGTCGAAGTCAAAGAAGGTTTTGAAATTTGGCCATGATGAGCTTTCCACATATGGAATAGGAAAGGATTATTCTGCAAGGGAATGGCAGCACCTGGCAAACCAGCTTGTTCGAAAGGGGCTCATCTTTCAGGATGTTGAAAATTATGGCAGCCTGAAGATTACAACTGTCGGGTATGATCTCATGAAAGGCAATCTCACCTTTGAGGGATATCTCAAAGGTGAAGAAAAGACTGACTTCCTCAAAAGGAATAATTCACACAATGATGAACTCTTTGCATTGCTCAGGTCAAAACGCAGGGAGATTGCAGAAGAGGAAGGTGTTCCGCCTTACGTTATTTTCTCTGACAAAACACTCACAGAGATGTGTACCTTTTTGCCGCAGAATTCAACTGATCTTTCGCGAATTCACGGAGTGGGCGCTGCTAAGCTTTCAAGATATGGAGATATTTTTCTTAATATTATAACTTCCTTCTGCAGTGAAAATAATATCAAGCTTTCTGCTGTTGTGACGGGTTCAATGAAGCCATCTAAAATTCCGAAACACATCAGCACTGGCGAGGCATTCAACAGCGGCAGAAGCATTGAAGGGCTCATTGAAGAGCTTGGCGTAAAAAGAAGAACCATTCTGGATCACCTGAATAAATGTGTTAATGAGGGATTTGAAATTGATCCTGAAAAACTGCTTCCCTGTCTCAGTGATGATGAAGAACTGCACAAAAGAATAATAAAGGCCTTTGATAAACACGGGGTGTACAGGCTCTCCCCTGTTTTTGAAGAACTCGATTCAGAGGTGGATTATGATACACTATTTCTATACAGGCTGTATATTGAAACAAGGCCTGTTAATTAGTGTTCAGCCTTTCTGAAAATACTATTCTCCCGGATTTATCCTTTGTTTCAGCATGAAGATCGTTGCCGGTTGTGTATAATTTTGCTGTCTTTTGCATAATGCTTAAAAATTCCATTTCCTGGTTCATGAGTTCAGGTGGGCCTGCCATCCTGGTACTGCCAAGAGGAGAAATTTTTACATTGCCGTCTGCATCGATTTTTATGTTTCCAAAGAAACGGTTTACTGATGCAAATCCGGCAATTCTGCCTTTTATATTGAATTCAAGAAAGGGAGCTTTTTCAAAAGGTTTCTTTTCATTTCCATTAAAAACTATTTTTTTTGCTATCCATTGCCGGTTGCATATTTCTGTGTAAGTATCCTGTGTAACTGGTTCTATCCTTGTGGCCTGATCTGTACAGGTTGTGCTTTTACACGCCATAAATGATATTGTTAACGCTGTGAATATAAATGTAGAAATCATTTTTTTCATTTAATTACCCTTTTGAATCTGGTTTGTAAAATTTAAAATATTTTCAGGTACACGGGCAGCAAACGGCTTCGGTCTTTCACTGCCCGTGTCTCATGATTTTTTTTATGATTACCTTTGTTATCATATAGGTTGGTTTTATCCCTTCTTCACCAAGGGCTCCTGATGAAAGAGTTTCTCCGCTCTGTAATGGGTTATCTGATGCATAGTAGGCATATCTCACTCTTACATCAGGAGGAATGTGACCTCTCACAATTGCAGCGTTGACTGCCATGTGGAAGTGACCTCCCTCCATCTCCAGGCCTATTGCCTTCCAGCTCGTGTGCTGAAATTTTTCCAGAACATCCCTGTTTTGAAGAGATGTTCCGAGCACTGTTACAATGGGGCCGGTATATACAGGAATCCCGCCATTGAAATCTTTTTCGTGAAGGTCATTGTTTACAACGTAGTTATGAGGTGTTCCTTCAAAAACATGCGCGGTTGGAATCATGATGTCTCCCTTTTTCCCGGGGAGGATTCCTGCTTTGCCCATCACAGATATGGATTTAAAATTAAATAATATTGTTTCTTCATCAGTTATAAACGGACTCAGAAGTTCCTCCATGATTTCATATGCCTGGGCTCCAAATGCATAGTCAATAACGACAATAACGGGTCTGGTGCTGTTTTCTGAAAAATCATCAACTTCGGGGTGAAGCATGAATTCGTTCATGTATTCTGTGTCAATTATCTGGCAGTCTATGTGAGAACCCGATTCATCGATTATTTCGTGAAGCCCTTTTGAAAGAGCGAACTGTTTTATTTCATCTGTATATTCTTTTGCTTTTGATATGAATTCATAGAAATCATCATTTTCCTCAACACTGTCTTTAACGGCTGCATATGCATAAACAGCGTTCAATACACTGTGCATATTGGCGCTTACTACATGTACCGGACGGTTCCTGAATCCAAGTGAACAGAGGTTCTGTTTAACATTTTCCGCCCACTCCCGACCGTATATGTGTCGGCCTATCATGTCGCGCAGAGAAGGAGTGAAGTAAATGATGTGCATGTTTTCTTTTGAGCAATCATCCTCCATCGCTCTCTTTCCCATGCTGTGTATTATCTTAAAGAGTCCGCTGTTTGTCTTGTTTTCTTTGCGGGATTTTTCCAGGTAGGAATATGTTTCTTTTGTTTCATGGAATGTCCTGCCAAGTATCATGCTGAGATTCCAGAGAGCACGGTCGAGCTCTGGTCCTTGAGCTAAATCATTATTAACAGTTTTTTCAAGCTCGATCCATTCCTGAGAAGGATTTCCTGACGGATCATACATCTGTTCTTTGATCTTGTGGGATTCAATATTGAGAAAGGTAAGATGAGTGAGAATGTCATATATCTCACTCATGCCTCTGGTTACCACAAAGTTCATTTCACTTTCACTTACTCTGTAGCAGATTCTTCTTCTTTTTGGCGGGATGAGTTTTTCAAAGGCTGTTTCATCCAGGTCTTCCTCTGCAGTGAGTATTATCCTGCTGCATTCTTCTATCCCCTTTGGAAGCCTGTCTATTACATACTCCAGGCCCTTGAGTTCGATTATTCTGGGATCGTTCATGGTTCCGTATATTTCCGGTGAGAGGTTTTTAAGGCTTTCTTCGAGTGTCTGTCCGGATCTTCCCGACGGTTTGTAGTATCCTCTGAGCGCAAGCGCATCAGCTGTTGTCTTGAAGGTTCTTATGGCAATTCGTCCCTTCTGAGCCTTTGTTATTTCTTCCAAGGTTTTATCCTCCGGGTATATGAAAATCAGTTCGGGATTTCAGGTAACTGTATTAGGGTGAAGGTTGTCATTGCTGCTTCTTCATCCCCCTGAAAAAAAGATTAGCTGTATTTTGCTGCCCGTGTCAATAATAAAGCCGTGATTTTTGATATTTTGCAGGATTTCTGCCGAAGTGGATTCAGACCATGAGCTATGTCATTTTCTAAACTGCTTGACTTGCTTATGTTTCCTGGTGTAGAATCACGCTATTCAGAAGATTGTCGTTCATGTCCTCAGGGCATGAAGACAAAAGGGCAGAGAGTTTATAGGCAAAGCGGCAATCCTTTCGAAAGATCAGCAGGTGATGGAGAAAATTTTGATTTCAACTCAGGAAGATTTTTTATGAATGTTTATGAAGTCCTCAAACGTGAACACAGGCTTATTGAGAATATCCTAAGGCTCCTGGAAAACGAAATCATTCTTATGGACAGTAACAATTCTGTTGATCCTTTCTTTATTGATATTATAGCAGATTTTATTTTTATCTATGCCGATAAGAACCATCATGGAAAAGAGGAAGGAATCTTTTTTTGTGAACTCGCGAAAAAGAATCTCAGCACTTATGACCGGAAACTAATGGAACTTCTTGTGAACGAACACTTTGACCAGAGGAGGATCGTCGAAGACCTTGTTCGTGCAAAAAATAATTATAATGATGGAGATAGCGAGAGTATTGAAATAATTATTGAAAGTTTTTCTTTTCTGGCAAATTATTATTCAGAGCATATAAGAAAAGAAGAGCAGATCCTCTTTCCGAACAGTGAAAATTATTTGAGCGTTGACGAAAGAAAAAAAATGTTCGATCTCTTTCTTTCTTTTGACAGGCAGATGGTTCACGAGAAATACAGCGGTTTGTACGAATCCCTTATAGACAGGTATTGATGAAAGCAGGGAAACTGTTTCATTTTGATCTCAGGCTCATGCTTCTGGTTTTCTTTGCTTTTCTGGTTTTTATATCAGGGATCATGCTGTATTTTTATTCTCAGGAAACCAAGCGTGAGCTAAAGAATTTTTATATTTCTGAACTCCGTAATGAGTTTGTAGTTACCATCAGTGTTTATTCTGAAATGTCAGATTCAATATATCATCTTCAGGTAGACAATGACAGAATAAAGAATATATTTTTCCTCGGTGTTAAATCCTCTGATCGCGTAAAGAAAAGTTATTACAGGAAACGTCTTTTTTCAGAACTAAGCGATCTGTATAAAAAATTGCGTCAGTATAATTTCAGACAGTTTCATTTTCATGAAAAGAACAACAGGAGTTTCCTCAGGTTTCACCGTCCTCAGAAATTTGGAGACGACCTTTCAGGAGTAAGAAGATCAGTTGCATATGTCAACAGGGAAAGGAAAAATGCTTCTGGATTCGAAGAGGGACGAATTTTTAATGGTTACAGGTTTGTCTACCCTATTGAATACAGGGATG
>CAZEJW010000071.1:0-12742 GCA_964512685.1 uncultured Leptospirales bacterium
TGTTGATGAGTTCCATGATGATAACAGTTTTACCAACACCTGCACCACCGAACAGTCCGGTTTTTCCACCTTTAAGGTATGGTGCAAGAAGGTCAATAACCTTGATTCCTGTTTCAAACTGTTCAGCCTGAGGATCAAGCTGATCAAATTTTGGAGGATTCTGGTGAATAGGCCTTGATTCTTTGGCGTTTACCGGTCCTCTTTTATCAATTGGTTCACCAAGAAGATTAAAAATTCTTCCAAGTGTTTCTTCCCCAACAGGAACACTGATAGGAGCTCCTGTATCTTCTATATCGATCCCTCGTTTTATACCGTCAGTACTTGCTAGCGCAACCGCTCTTACCCTGTTGCCCCCCAGGTGCTGTTGAACTTCACTAACGAGCCTTATTTTCTCATCACCAACCTGGGTCTCAAGAATGAGGGCGTTATAAATATCCGGTAATTGCCCCTCAGGGAATTCAGCATCAAGTGTCGATCCAATTACCTGAACTACTTTCCCGATATTTTGACTCATGATATACTCCTTCGTTATAATAAATTCAATTATACTGATAATCTAATTTATGCCAGAGCATCTGCTCCACTGACAATCTCCAGGATTTCATTTGTAATCTTGGCCTGTCTGGCTCTGTTATATGAAATTGTTAATTCCCGAACCATTTCACCAGCTGCATCGGTTGCATTCTTCATTGCGACCCTTCTTGCAAACTGTTCTGAAAAAGATGATTCTAGAAAACATGAAAATAATCTTACCTTCAGATAAAGAGGTAAAAGATACTGGAATATCTCAAAGGGATTCGGCTCAAAAACATAATCAGGAGCAGACCCTACAACCGGATTTACGTCCTGCTTTTCTTCCTCGAGCTGAATCGGCAGAAGTCTGGCCATTTCCGGTTTCTGAGATGAACTTGATAATACCCTGGTGTAAGAGACATAGACCTCTTCAAATTCTCCACCAAGAAAAAGTTCTTTCAGTTCATTACTGTATGCGGCAGCGTCATCAAATGTTATTTTATCTTCAGGATTAATTTCTGATTTAAAAAGTTCCTGTCCGGCAAAGTTAAAAAAGGAGGTTGCTTTTTTACCTACAACATACAATGAAACATCCTTCCCCTCTGCTTCGAGCTTTCTCTTGAAGTCAAGAGTATTCTCAATAACATTTGTATTATAGCTACCACAAAGACCTCTATTCCCTGTTATCTGAAAGATCAGAACCTTTGTGGGTTCTGCTACTTCATTGAAAAGCGAGTCTGAAAGGCCATCACCACCTGCCTGAAGAAGATTAACAATAATTTCGTTTATCTTGTCTTCATAAGGCTTGGAGAGGCCCAGACGCTGCTGGACTTTTTTCATCTTTGCAGTCGAAACCATCTCCATGGTGCTGGTTATCTTTCTCGTATTCTTAACAGATTTTATTCTATTCTTTATTTCTCTTGGAGTAGCCACAATTATATCCTCTCAGCTTTTTCTTTACTCACTCAGGTTAGCCAGATAACGGTCAACAAAATCTTTTATGACTTTCCTGAATTCATCCAGACTCTTCAGTTCTTTTGTATCTGTTATCTCTGAAAGGAATTGCGGTTGACTTGTTTTAAGATGCTCGAGAAATTTAATTTCAAAATCCTGAACATTGGAAACCGGGATTTTATCCAGTCCGCCATCGACACCGGCAAATATTATTGCTACCTGCTCAGCAACATTCATAGGTACATACTGCTTCTGCTTCAGGATCTCGACAAGTCTCATTCCACGGTCAAGCTGCCTTTGAGTTGCAGGGTCAAGCTCTGTACCCATCTGTGCGAAAGCCTCAAGCTCACGGAACTGGGCAAGATCAAGTCGAAGTGAACCAGCATACTTTTTCATTGCCTTGATCTGTGCTGAACCACCAACCCTGGATACCGAGATACCAACATCAACAGCAGGTCTTACACCTGATGCGAAAAGGTCCGGCTGAAGGTATATCTGACCATCAGTAATAGAAATAACATTGGTCGGAATATATGCAGATACTTCACCTTCCTGAGTCTCGATAATTGGAAGAGCTGTAAGGCTTCCTGCTCCCATATCATCAGAAAGCTTCGCAGATCTCTCGAGAAGTCTTGAGTGACAGTAGAAAATATCACCAGGATAAGCTTCACGTCCCGGAGGTCTTCTGAGGAGAAGTGAAAGCTCTCTGTAAGCATTGGCCTGTTTTGTAAGGTCATCATATACACAGAGAGTGTGCCCGCCCTTCTCATACATAAAATATTCAGCCATTGCGCAACCGGCATATGGCGCGATATACTGAAGCGGTGCAGGATCTGATGCACTGGCAGATACAACGATTGTATATTCCATTGCACCTCTTTCTTCAAGCTTCTGAACAACTGTTGCAACAGTAGATGCCTTTTGTCCAATAGCTACATATACACAGATAACTCCATTTCCCTTCTGATTGATAATTGCATCAATAGCAACAGCAGTTTTACCTGTCTTTCTGTCACCAATGATAAGTTCCCGCTGCCCTCTTCCTATTGGAATCATGGAGTCAATAGGTTTAAGACCGGTCTGCAGAGGTTCATGAACAGGCTGCCTGTCGGCAATACCCGGAGCAAGAAACTCGATTGGTCTTGTTGCGGATGTATTGATTGGTCCTTTGTTGTCAATTGGCTGACCAAGAGGATTTACAACCCTGCCGAGAAGTTCTTCACCAACAGGCACTGCAAGAACCCGGTTCAGTCTTTTAACAGAATCTCCCTCACGAAGAGTTTTATAATCTCCAAAAATAGCAGATCCAATTGAATCCTCTTCAAGGTTGAGTACCATTCCCTGAGCGCCGTTTTCGAATTCAAGCATCTCAGCAGACATTGCATTACCAAGACCATGGATTCGGGCGATACCATCACCAACCTGGAGGACAGTTCCTACTTCACTGACATCAAGTTCGGATTTATATCCCTCAATCTCCTTCCTGATAATTGACTTTATTTCTTCTGTTTTAATCTTCATAAGCCACTTCACTCCTGACTTTACTATTTAATAGATTATTTCTAATATTTTTCAGATCCTTTGCCAGAGATCCATCTATTACAAGATCATCTATCTTTATTATGATTCCACCCAATATACTCTCTTTAATTTCTTCTTTGAGTATAATTTCTTTATCTAATTTATTTTTTAGAACTGAACTGATTTTGTCCAGAGTAGTACTATCAAGGTTATCACGGGATACAACTGTCACTCTCTGCCTATTACTGAACTGATCTGCAAGATCAACAACAGCTTGATAAACCTCACCGATCAAGCTCTGTCGATCATTCTCAATGAGGATGTTTAACAAATTGACAATGTATTCAGACAGCTTCCCGGAAAAGACATCATTAATAAATTTCTTTTTTGATTCCTTCACAAACCCCGGAGATGTTAAATACTGCCTCAAATCCCAGTCTTCATTTATAAGATCGACAACAAATTTGAGTTCACCCTCCAGCTGAGGCAGAATATCTTTGTCCCGTCCTATCTCTACAAGGGATGATGCATATACTCTTGCTATGTCGTTTCCAGCCACTTTTGTTACCCTTTCTTATAAAAATATAAAAGGACAGTTCAGGATTACTGAACTGTCCCCATTTTATTTAGTGTCTCTTCAACCAGAGCATTCTGATCCTGAGGATTAAGATTTTTATTAATAATCCTTGAAGCAATCTCAGTTGAAAGAGTCACAACTTCAGTCTTGAGCTCTGCCAGAGCGTTTTCTTTAGCGAATATAATTTCTTTCTTCGCTTTTTCGCTGATTTCTTTAGCCTCTGTATTGGCCTTTTCAACGATATCGTTTTTGATTTTTTCTGCTTCAGATTTACCCTGCTCGATTATACGGGCAGATTCTTCCCTAGCATTTTTCATCATTTCATTGTGCTGCTCCAGAAGCTTCTCAGCTTCCTGACGGGCTATTTCAGCACTGTCGATATCGCCGCGAATCTTTTCGGCTCTGGCATCAAGAGCTTCAACTATTGGTTTCCAAGCTGCTTTCCAGAGGATCAGTAACAGGACGGCAAATGTTATTATCGTCCACAGAAACAATCCCGGATCAACTTTTAATAAACCTTCTTTTATAACATCCATAACCCTTACCTGCGAAAATTAAATTTACTTGGCCTGTTCAGCCTGAGCTGGAGCAACAGCTGGTCCAACCGGAACCTTTGGTGCCTGTGTTGCAAGCATGAATGTAACAACAAGCGCAAAGAAAGTGAAACCTTCAATAAGAGCAGCAGCAATAATCATAGCTGTTCTGAGGTCACCACTGAGTTCTGGCTGTCGAGCCATACCTTCGATAGCACTGGCAGCAAGTTTACCAATACCGAGAGAAGCACCGAATACGATAAGTCCTGCACCGAAGCCAGCACCAAGATAAGATAGTCCTAAATATTCCATAAACATCCTCCTACGTAGTAATTTTTTGATATGTAAAATACACTTTCAATTTTATATCAGTGCATTTTTACATGCAAACCTAATTTTTGATCAACAGATCAATGGCCGTGCATTGCTTCACCAATAAACATGGCCGAAAGTGTTGCAAAGATATACGCCTGAATCAGTGCAACAAGAAGTTCCAGAAGATATATGATTAGAGAACCGGCTACTGAACCGATACCAACCCAGTAACTCTGAAACATCATGATAAGATAAAGAAAGATTACAATAACGATGTGACCGGCAGACATGTTTGCAAAAAGTCGAACAGTGAGAGCAAATGGCTTGATCGCCAGTCCGATTACTTCAATTACCCATAACAATGGAAAAAGAAAAACCGGAACACCGCCTGGTACAACTCCGGTAAAAATGTACATTGGCCCCTGCTTGATAGTACCTATAAGCAGGATACCCAGAAGGGTAAAAACCGCCAATCCGCCAGTTACAGCCAGATTACCTGTTGCTGTTGACATTCCTGGAACAAGCCCAACATAATTACAGAACAGGACAAAGAAAAAGACCGAACAGAAATAAGGCATCGCGGTCTTCATATACTTTGGATCGAAATTTGGCTCAACTATGTCATCATGCACAAAGCCCACTGCTGCTTCCCACATGTTAACCCACTTGGATTCAGAGCCCATGGCGCTTTTCTTTATCTTTCTTGCTACCGGAATAAAAACCAGACAGCAAAGAAAGAGCCCGAGCCACAGCATAAGAACCCACTTAGTTATTCTCATATCGAAAATACCAAAGAGTTTTTCACTGAGATACTCTTCGTTAATTTTTCCGATAAATCCGGTATGTATTACATGGTCTGTCACATGATGCATAACAATATCATATATGTTTGCATCTTCTCCATGACCAGCACCGGATGAGACAAAGGAATTAAAAAATTGCATTACACGAATCATCGAAACTCCACCTCACAGGCTTTTTTCTTTGGGTCACAACCCTAAATGCTCGCAACATTATGTAAATAATTTTTTTTAAAAATTTAAATAATTTAAATTTTAATATAAATATCCCGAAGGTCAACTCTGAAATAACACAAGCTACATCCATTTCGCTCCGGGCCTGCCATCGTCCTTTTTGTCCTTCTCGGTCCGGTCCTCTTCATCTTTTATCTGCTTCATAAAATAATAAAAGCCAAGAACCATACCGACCACCGCCCCCACGGCGACAAAAAGTGGTGATGTTAAATAACGCTTGTCCAGCTCATGCCCTCCTATTACAAAAAGGAGGATTGTTATAGCAAGCTGCAGTCCAATTGTTATATGCGACAAAACAACTTGAGATGTTTTACGTTTGCCCAATTCCCTATCATAGCCTTTTTTTTTAAATTCATAAACCAATTTCCAAAAATTTTGTCAACAAAATTAGATCAATTTACTAAAAAAGTTATTCTAAACAGCGCCTCTGTCGATAATAATACAAGGTTGAAATTTCATGCTCATATGTCTTTTTAAACAGACATAAAATAAGCATACATATTTTATTATCAAATTTGTATACAATAATTTATCTTTCAGCCGAGAAAAAGTTTATTGAAAAAGGATGTTCGATGAAAGTAACGGTAAAACTGATAGATTGCGGCGGAGAATTCATCGCAAACTGTCCGGAGCTGGACATAAACTGCTATGGATCCAACAGGGACGAAGCAACCAGAAGAATAAGGAGCGTGATCAATTTCTACGTAGAGTCAGCAAAGGAATTCGGTCTCGATGTTATAAACCTCAAGGAAATATCGATCGAGGGAAGCCAGAAGGCCCAGGACGCATGGTGCGGCGCTACCGCAGTATCCGGAACATTGAACTAGAGATGCCCGCACGGGCATCCCTGTTGTTAGACGACAGACTTACTGAAGGCATTGAGACTATTCGCCATCAAGAGCATCATCCATAATTACAAACTTTTTCTTCTTCATAAGCCCACTCTCCCAATTCTTTCTCTCGAGAGACTTCTTTCTGTTTTCAATTCTTTTACTTATTGAATCTCTCATTTGAGAATAGGGCTTAAGAGCAGGAGACCTCTTGCTGTTCTTCCTGTTTCTGTTTTTCAGTTTATAGTACTCTTCTTTGATTTCATCTTCAGATATTTTCACTCCGTCTTTGAGAAGACTGTCCTTGTAGACGCCAGCCAGACTGAAGTCTGCATACCGGTTCCACTCATTGAGATAATCACTGTCTTTCAGTATATTGTTTTTTAACGCTTCCCTTTCATACAGCTTATCCCTGAAAATCTTATCAGCAAGTTTTCTTTTCTGGTCAAGACTCAAAGGCTTCATTCCTGCGCCGTGATGAGAACGTTTCTTGCTTATAAAGGCAATCACCCTGTTGAAATCTCCTACAGTATAAAAGCTGTCACCATACTCAAACAGCTTTTCAGAAGCATTACGAAACAACGATTTTTCAATATTATTTTTAACGTCAGACGATTTCCTCAGGGAGTCCTCGAGATTCTTCAGCGCATTCATCTGCAGCCTGCGCTCGATTCTTTTGGACTTTGACTCGTTTTCAATTACATCATCAATATTATCCTGAGTGAGCTTTTCCCTTTTATCAACCTTCAATAGATAAACACTGTTGTTTATTCTTACCGGTTCAGAAGTATATTCACCTTCTTTCAGGCTGAAAACCTTATCAGTAAAAGCAGGATCCTTCATCCCCCTGATAATATAACCGATATCACCTTTTTTCTTTCGTGAATAATCATGAGAATACTTTTCAGCAAGATCTCCAAAATCTTCTCCTGCTTTAAGTTTAACAAGAACTTCCTGTGCCTTTTTTATCTGTTCCTGAAAACTGGACTCAAGATCCTTTGCCGGGAGTTTTTTTCTCTTATTGTTCACAATGGTATAATCCTTTACCCTGAACTTGATCATTTTAACTTTCGCAGCATCCTCATTAAAATCTTCATTTTTCTGAAGCTTTCTTCTGTAGAAGCTTGCAATAAAATTTCCTTTTGCCATGCCGATCAATTCAGTGTATTCAGGGTTCTTTTCAGCCCCGGCCTTTCTGGCTTCTTCAACAGTAAACTTCTCAAGCGCCATCTGACGAAGTCTTAATTTCTGTTTTGATTTCTTTTTGAGTATACTGTCCCTTGAAATATGTCTGGCATCCAGCCAGTTATAAAACTCACCCCTTGTTATTTTCCCATCGGCATACTCAGCAACAGAATCGCTTTCACTTTTGCACGCAGAAAAAATCAAAAGAAAAGCAAATAATATAAGTACCGTTTTCTTCATAAATCATCACTCCTTACCTGGATTATGAAATTTGTTTGGATTTTCCATAGAACAATGAATACAAATTGTCAATTTATTTTAATATAATAAAATTTATTTAATGGATTCTCTGTCATCAGTAATAGAATCTATTACTTCGGTTACAGACAAAATGACTGGATAAAATAAAAAAAGGATCAGAAAAAAATCAAAACTGAGAGCGCACAGCAATCTGAACATTTACATCACTGCCGTTTCTAAGATTGACCATTGATTCAAGGGATATTCTGAAAATATAAACATCCGCCTCAAAACCAACAATGTAAAAGGGCATAATATAATAAGGGGAGTATTTATTATCTGACTTTACACTCACTGTCGCCACCTCATTCGAACCGGCATTGTTTGCTTTGTAATCAACATCATCAGTTGTTACGACACCTGAACCGTCAATACTGAGATTGAAAAAACCAAGGTTTCCTGAAAGGCCGAATCCAGTATAAAAATCAAATATCCACAGAAAATCCATATAGGCAACAGCCTGAACATTAACATCTGCAACAAACCATCCAAGCTCGGAAGAATATGCAGGATCAAAAGCAAGATTAAGTTCTTTTATACCCGACCCGGTATCAACCGAGATAGCATCAAGAGGATAGCTCACCTCGCCCGAAAGCTGAATCTTTCCATACATCATGTCAGAGCCGGCACTGAATGTAAGACCGTTGAACTCGAGCAGTCCAGGAAGAATTATTTTTTTTTCAATATACTGATACCTGAGCTTTGCTCCTATCGAATATATATTGATCTTTTCCAGTTTCGCGTACTCATAATCAACCGGAGGCATGTAAAAACCGTCACTAAACAGAAAGAGCTTACCCATTACATCAAAACCCTTGCCAAGTCCAAGCCCGAAAATTACAGCCGGGTTCAAAGCAACTCCAGGATATACCCCCTGCTCTTTTTCCCTGTCATCATCAAAATACTCCATGTTTGCCAGACCCGCATTCAGAACAAAGCCAAGATAAAAACTGGGGAATTTGCCAAGATATGATGTTCCGATTGGAAAGCCGCCAACATTTGAAAGCGCATATGCGTTCGACATGCCAGGGCCAAGGCTGTCAGCAGCCTTCTGTATCTGATCGGCAGCTTCCTTAACACCATCTGGCTGAATATCTCCGGTATTGCTGATTGAAGTACCTGCAAATGAATAAACTGAAAACATCATCACAAGGAGAAGGGTTAAAATGATTTTTGCATTCTTATTTTTCATGAAATATCCGGTTTCGGTGATATTATATTTTCGTCACTTACAGCAGTATATTTTACCAGGAGAATCAGAAACAGGCGAAATAAATATCATCTTTTGACAGAAAAGAATAATAATCAGAGAATAAAACATATAAAGCATGCATAAACCGGTAAAACAAGAAATAAAAAAGCATGAAGGATAAAGAAGCTACCGTAAATCCATCTCGATCTGCGCATATGCGGAATGGTTGTGAATAGACTCGAAATTCTCGGATTCCACAGAAAACCACAAAACCCCTTCAGTAACCATGAGCTTCTGGGCAACATTGCGTACGATATCCTCAACAAAAACCGGGTTCTCGTAGGATTTCTCAGTAATATACTTTTCGTCCTCACGTTTCAGCAGGGAATAGATATCAGAGCTGCCGCATGATTCAGCAATAGCAATAACATCCTCGATCCAGATCTTCTCTCTTGCCTGAATCTTCACTGAAATGATAGACCTCTGATTATGAGCCCCGAACCTGCTGATTTCCTTGGAACACGGGCAAAGAGAAAGAACCGGAACCCTTGCCTCAAGCACATAATAATCATCCGCTGAATTGGCAGTAAGCCGGCATGTGTATTCCATCTTGGCACGTTCATGAGAAACAGGAGCCTCTTTAGTCATAAAGAAAGGAAACTCAATCTCAAAATGTGCGGTTTCAGCATCCAGATCCTTTCTCATGTCATTCAGGATTTCTTTTATTTTTCGGGTACTGATTCCGTTTCTGTATCGATTGAGAATCTCAACAAAACGGCTCATGTGAGTACCCCTGAAATGATGAGGAAGATTCACATACATATTGACTTTTGCAACAGTATGCTGTTCTCCCTTTTCCCTGTCAAGAACCACAACAGGATACGATATATCCTTTACTCCAACCTTATTGATAGGCAGCTTTCTGTCATCCCTTTCGGATTGAATATCTTTGAGTTGATTGTTTTTCATATTATTTACCATAAATCATTAATCCCGGGCAATACCCGAAAATATTATTAATAACCAGTATTTATTCCTAAACTTTATTGCAGAAGAAAAAACTCTATTGTCCCCGCCGCCGAAGGCGGCCGGGACAATAATATTCTTCCATTTGCACTAAAAAGTATTTTCAGGAAAAAATACTGATTAATAACCATTGATTTTAATATTATTACAGGTGTCGAACAAATTTTATTCATAAAAAAATTAAAAACATCAGGGGGGATAAAGAAGCAGCATCGGCATCAGTCAGTCAAAACAAGGGGCCCTTTGTCCGTTACAGCAACAGTATGTTCAAACTGCGCTGAAAGAGAACCGTCCTCAGAAACAATTGTCCACCCATCATTCTTCTTCAGGCAGTTTGTCTTCCTTTCAATTAGAACCGGTTCCACTGCAAGCACCATTCCTGGTTCAAGAACCAGGCCTGTGTTTTTTTTGCCCCAGTGAGGCACAACAGGTGGTTCGTGCAGAGAAAAACCAGTTCCATGGCCAGTAAGATCCCTTTGAATGAAGAATCCTCTGCCAAGTGCATAATTCTCGATAAAACAGCCAATATCACCGAGTCTCACTCCAGGCTTAAAAAGCTTGAGTGCATTCAGCAGGCACATTCCGGATGTTTCAACCAGCTTTTTCCTCCCCGGGATATTATCATTACACCCTCCGGCAATGAGAGTTATACATGAATCAGAAAAATATCCATTGAGTGCAACACCTGAATCTATTTTAACAATATCTCCATCACAAATAATTTTCTTTCTGGAGGGTATGCCGTGGACTATTTCATCATTAACTGATACACATGAGGCAAAATCATACTTCCTGAGTGTTTTGAATGCAGGTCTGGCATTGTATTTCAGGATAATTCCATCAAGAACTGAATCGATCTCCCATGTACTCATGCCCGTAAGATTCATCTCAGAGATAGTTCTGAAGGCTTTAGCGAGAATCCTGCCCGACTGCCTTATCCGCCTTATATCCTCAGCGGATTTAAGACGGATTTTACTCTTCAGCATAATTTATCAATTCCCTGCTGTTTCATTCACCTTGTTTTCATCATCAGCAGATTTTTCCGGTTGCTTAGATTCATTCTTAACCGGCTTTTCAGGCTGCTTCTTAACTTCCTCTTCAGGCATAAGGCCGGCAGCAATTTTTACCTTCTGTTCAATATCTGATGTAATCGCAGGATTCTCCTGAAAATACCTCTTTGCATTCTCACGGCCCTGGCCAATCCGTTCTTCACCGTATGAATACCAGGTTCCTGCCTTGTTGACGATCCCGAATTTGACACCCATATCAAGAATACCGCCTTCTTTCGAAATACCGGAATTGTACATTATATCGAATTCAGCCTGTCTGAAAGGAGGAGCCACCTTGTTTTTTACAACCTTGACCCTTACACGGTTGCCAATGGCCTCCTCACCCGACTTAAGGGTTTCTATTCTTCTAATATCAAGACGGATAGAGGAATAGAACTTGAGGGCATTTCCACCGGTTGTTGTTTCAGGAGAACCAAACATGACCCCGATCTTATACCTTATCTGGTTAATAAATATTACGCATGTCTTTGACTTGGAAATAACACCTGTCAGCTTTCTCAAAGCCTGGCTCATGAGCCTTGCCTGAAGCCCCATGTGAGCATCTCCCATATCGCCCTCAATCTCCGCCCTTGGTACAAGAGCGGCAACAGAGTCAACAACCACAATATCTACAGCGCCTGAACGAACAAGCGCCTCAGTTATCTCAAGGGCCTCTTCTCCTGTGTCAGGCTGAGAAACCAGGAGCTGTTTTGTATCAACACCCAGCCGCTCTGCATATATCGGATCAAGTGCGTGTTCAGCATCAACAAATGCTGCAACACCACCGGCTTTTTGTGCCTGGGCCACCACATGAAGAGTGAGAGTTGTCTTTCCGCTGGATTCAGGACCGTATATCTCAACAACCCTTCCCCGTGGTACTCCCCCTACTCCAAGAGCAACATCGAGCTCGAGCGACCCTGTTGAAATTGCAGGAATCTGCTGCCTCGACTTGTCATCCCCGAGCTTCATAATGGAACCCTTGCCAAACTGCTTTTCTATCTGTAATATGGCCGATTCAAGAGCCTGATTCTTCTGATTCAATTCTTTTTGTTCTGACATTCCAATACCTCTTATATATTCCGGGCAAAAGCTGTTTAAAACAACCGGCCCGGGTTTATTACCCGCTAAATGTTATAACGATTGAACTGAGGGGTTCGAATCAAAATTTTTTTAAAAAAACAAAAAAATTAAACAATTTTCATTGATACTGCACCAGTCAGTCTTCAACCGTATTCAATAGAAAATTTATGTCTCATGTTTTGTAAAGTATTAATTATATCGAATGGAGTGTCAAGAATATTTACTATATTTTTGTTAAGTAGTTAATTTTATTAAACGAAATCCCCCGCTCCGAATCCGGCATGGCTGATTTTTCATATTTTTCATATTATATTCACGCTGTATTCATGTTGTAAAGAGGCTATAACGAGGTTATAAAGAGGCTGTAACGAGGCTGTAACGAGGCTGTAACGAGGCTGTAACGAGGCTGTAATGAGGTTATAAAGAGGCTGTAATGATACTGAGCGAAGAAAAGACCATATCCTCATGTAAGGAATGCGTTTATATCCGTAAGGAATGCGTTCATATCTGTAAGGAATGGTCGCGACCATTCCTTACAGGAGTCAACCTATCCCTTGCAGGAGTCAACCTATCCCTTGCAGGAGTCAACCTATCCCTTACAGTTTCAGATTATGTCAGAGTGAAATATTGTGA
>CAZEJW010000071.1:12842-21071 GCA_964512685.1 uncultured Leptospirales bacterium
CAGGAGTCAACCTATCCCTTACAGTTTCAGATTATGTCAGAGTGAAATATTGTGAATTCCGCTCTGCATCTGCCCTGCCTTTTTCATATACTCAAGTTTGTTGAGTCCGTCAACAAAGGAAAGTATACCGGCAATGGATATATCTATACTCATACCTGTTCCAAAAACCTTGAGTTCCCTGCCCTCGAACTCCTCTATAACGGTTGCTGACACCTCTGACAGTGCGTCAGAACCGCCGGTTATCGCTACCAGGTTGAATGATTTAAGAGTTGCATTGGTTCCTGTTATCTTTTTGACTGCACTGATTCCTGCATCCACACCTCCGTTTCCATGCGCCACTTCAAAGATCTCCTCAATGCCCTCAACATGATCTTTAAGGGTAACAAGGGCCATTGGAGGAGAGTACATTCCGGTTGAAATCTGAATATTGGTAACCTTGTATCTTCTTTTCTGCTCTTCCCTGAACATTGCCTCTCCGATGAGAGCAACCAGGTCTTCATCAAAAATCTGCTTCTTTTTGTCTGCAAGAGACTTGAAATAATTGAAAAACCTGTCAAGTTCCTCCTGCTTGAGATCAAATCCGAGTTCTTTCAGTCTGTCCATTACAGCATGTCTTCCTGAATGCTTTCCAAGAACCAGTCTTGATTTACTGATACCAACATCCTCAGGTTTCATTATTTCATAGGTCATGGAATGTTTCAGAACGCCGTCCTGATGAATCCCGGATTCATGAGCAAAGGCATTATCCCCTACAATTGCCTTATTGGGCTGAACACCAACACCTGTGATGTGAGTAAGGAGCTTGCTGGTCGCCATTATCTGTTTTGTGTTAATATCAGTATGAACGTTGAAGACATCACTTCTGGTTTTTATTGCCATGACAATTTCTTCCATAGATGTATTCCCTGCCCTCTCACCAATACCATTGATTGTACATTCTACCTGACGGGCTCCTGCCTCAATTGCGGCAATAGAATTGGCAACACCAAGACCAAGATCATTGTGGCAATGAACTGAAATAATCGCGTTATTGATATTACTTACATTTTCATAAAGATATGTAATTATCTTAAAAAACTCAGACGGTACAGTATAACCAACCGTGTCAGGAATATTGACTGTCGTTGCTCCAGCCTCAATTACCGCCTGAACCATTTCGGAAAGATACACAAGGTCGCTCCTTGTTGCATCCATTGGAGAAAATTCAACATTACCGGTATAGGTCTTTGCCCTTGCCACAGCATCCACTGCAAGCTTCAGCACCTCTTCCCTGGTTTTTCTGAACTGATACTCGATGTGAATATCAGAACTCGAAATAAAGGTATGAATTCGTGGATTTTTTGCAATCTTTACTGCCTCCCAGCACACATCAATATCATTTGGATTGGCTCTTGCAAGTCCTGCAACCTGAACCCTTTTTACTCTTTCTGCAATCTTCCGAACTGACTCGAAATCGCCATCAGAAATCACAGGAAAACCAGCCTCAATTACATCAACCCCGAGTCTTTCAAGCTGATCTGCAAAAAGAAGCTTTTCTTCTATATTCATACTGAAACCTGGTGACTGTTCACCATCTCTTAATGTTGTATCAAATATTACTATTTTGTCGCTGTTACTCATTTTTCTGTCTCCGTTTTTAATTTTTTACCTATCGCTCTCCCGCAATCCTCATATCCCCTTTTTCATTGTTGCTGATATGGGTAATATCAGTCCGTGGAAGCACATTTTCAATATTATATAATCAGGTTATAGCAAAATGGGATAATACATACCCCTCACCTCCATTAATATAAAAAAAGCAAAAAAAAAGGCCGTCACCCGGGAAGGTGACGGCCTTTGCTTTTTCAGTTTTCAAGACATCACAAACCCGGGCCAATATGTAACAGGCTAAGGAGAAGACCGAGTAGGTAAAGTTTTCCGCTGGTTTGTGACATTTACTTTTTCCTTTATAAATATTGTGTATATCAAATCGATTGCTTTATAGTTGTCAATATATAAATTGAGAAAAAAAGGAAAAAATAAATATTCTGACCTCAGGGTCAGTTTCATTGAAAATTATTTTTTTCTCGACTTCACAGACAGAAAATTCTTAAGGTAACAAATGATTATCGTCCAGTTTCAGCCAAAATCATAAAAATGACAGAATCATAAGAAAGAGGAAATCAATGGAATCATTCTTTAGCCATCCGGTTCTCTTTGGAGAGGACATTTTGAATCAGCTTCATTTTTTCAGCGGGGCTATTCCGGATATTGCGATGAAACTCATAACAAACGCAGGGGGAATATTCTTCTATGTATTCATATTCTCTCTGATATACTGGTTTTTTGACAGAAGAACAGCTATCAGGATCATTGTAATATTTTATATTTCATCATTCTTCAATTTTGTTCTCAAAGAAGTATTTGCAACCCCAAGGCCCGATCCTGACAGACTGATACAGGAAGTCAGAATACATAATCTTGAGATGAAGCCGTCGAGCCCGGGGTTCCCCAGTGGTCATACACAGGGCGCTGTTTCATTCTATCTTCCGGTTTTCATTTTTTTTAAAAACAGGGCAGTTAAAATCACCTCTGTTCTTCTTATGATAGTCATCCCATACTCGAGATTATACCTTGGAGTTCATTTTGCCGGAGATATTCTAGGGGGATACATTGCCGGCTTTCTTATTGTTCTGATTTTGATGAAACCCGTTCTGATAATAGAAAAGATCTATCTCCGTTCGGATCAAAAACTGAAAAATATTGCAATTCTATTGTTTGTCACCGCTCTCTTTGCATTTGGTATTGCTGTAAATAACAGATACCTGTGGAGCATTGCAGGAATGGCAGCCGGTATTTTCGCAGGAGCTCACCTTTATTTTAAACGCGGACCAGGCAAAATGAAAAAAAGCATACTCAGTATTTTTTGCGGAACATTGATTGGATTCGCAGGCATTGGCCTGGGATTTCTGGCAGGGAAGATGCTGCATCCCAACGGAGTCATCCGCTTTATAATCTTTTTTGCATCAGGAATATGGATTACCTTTCTTGCGCCTGTTCTTTTTAAACTGACTGGAATTTATGAAAAGGAATAATCCCCCCCACTTTTTTAAATATTATATTTCTCAGCAATTGATTTATACTGCCTTATGGTTGCGATTCTCTTAATCATCTCTCTTTTCTTTTCAATCTCCGCCTCGAGTCTTTTGCCTGACTCGAGTATCAGTGAGAGCCTCTCATCACCAAGATAAAGCTGAAGCATAAGAATCAATGTTACAATTTCACTTATTGCAGCCCCAACGGTCTTGCCATTGATAAAAGATATGGAAGAGATCTTTCTTTTCCGGAAAGGAACTGAGATTACTCGACCCTTTACAAAAGAGGGATCAACGGGTTCGCTCCTTGAATCTCCTGAGGAATCATCAGGTTCGCATGAAGTGAGAACATCGATAAGCTTGTCACTTATCTCGTTCATCCTTGAAAGAATATCACTGACAACCTGAATTATTTCGAATTTCGGACCTGATATTTTTTTATGCTGATTAACATTTTCTGAATATTCATTCCTGGAGAACTTGGGAAAAGAAAATTTGTATCTCGCCAGCTTTTGAATGCCGAATCGGATCTTCGATATTTCAACCTGGAATGAACCTGGAGCAAAAACAGCGACCCTGGAACCTGTATCAAGAGTTATCCTGTCATTGAGAAGAGGCTCATAGGTTTTGATAAAAGCATCACAAAAATTTATCATAAGACGAATAACACCGGAAGAATCATCATATAATGTCCCTGAGTCCGCCCCTGAAGATTTATCATAAAAATATGCCAGTCCAGCATAATCATACCTGTTTTCTTTATCAAAAGAGATATATTTCTCTATTCTGTCCTTTTCCTCTTTCCTGTTTCTGCTCTCAATAACAGATTCAATAGTTCTTTCGATATAAGTATCAATCTGCTTTCTGATATTGTCTCCGCATTCAAAATCATCATTATTTATAAGTGTTTCATATCCTCCCACAAAAAGATCTTCAAATTTGAGAAATGTACGGGTTTTAATGATATTAAATCCCGTTATAAAACCAGACATAGAACCCGAACGCTGATCTCCAACAAGCAGTCTTTTTACCTTCCTGGCCATAACCGCAGAGTCATAACCCCACTCAGGATAGTTTTCAACTATGTAGAAAATTGAGGTTACAATCGACTCTCTGTAAACAGACCTGTAATTGCATGTTATATAAAGGGTCTCAAGAGACCTCAATCTGTCTGCTGTATTTACTGCTCCTTCTTTTATCATTGAAAAATCAGTCTCAACAATTTTTCTGCAGAGCTTATGAAACTGAACAATGAGGTTATATTCAAATTTATGCAGATGAAGCCATCCGTTATCCAGAATCTTTATTGTCAATTCACTCAGATCAGCTGCATCTCTGGTGCATCTCATCCAGAAAACTTCCAGGAGGCTGGATTTGACCTTAATCACGGGAGGAAATACTGAATTGACAAAGAATCCTGAATCGGCACAGAATCTTTTAATTTTACCATACTCTTTAAAAAGATATGAAAGATAACTTCTGGCGGGATACTCGATCCTGATTTTTTTTCTTAATTCTCTTGCAGCAGCTGCATTGAAAAGATTTTCCTCTCTGAGCAGGGTCCTGAAATCTTCTCTCTTCTGTTCAGTATTATCAGTTTCTACAGGCTGCTTTTCATTGTCGATCCTGTCAATTCTCCGGATTTTTTCAAGAGGATCAAGATTGCTCTGCAGAATTCTCTCAACCCTCTCGGTTTTATCCCTGTTTCTCTTTTTCTGAAGCAGAGATGCCAGTTTAATATATGCTTCAGATGTGGTTTCTGAAAGATTTTTATCTTTTTCCATCATTCCTTTGATAAACTAACAGCAAAGAGGTAATTGGCTTTGCACCTGAGAGATGTTCCGGTTATATCTCTGTTATAATCATTTTGATGGACAATGTCAATAATTTAAAGATCCCTCACACAGGAATCTACCTGCTGTATTGTTTCCTGATCAGTTCAGTTATCTCACCTGAATAAGGGAATCTTCCTATTTTCATTTTTGAAAAGATCAGCTTTCCATTGACAAGCACATCAAAGCTCAGGAAATCCCCGTATGAAATATTGACTTTTAAGTTAAACTCTTTCTGAAGTTCAGCAGCCAGCCTGGCCGCTCTGTATCTGTAGCCTCATGAACTGCAATGCTTTATTTCAATTTTGAAATTTTCTTTTGGGTTTTCCGCACTCAGTGTCTGCAGCAAAGGGACCATAAGAAAAAACAAAGCAAAAACACTGATTACTGTCTTTCTTTTCATATATCACTCCATATTGAAATAAGTTATTCGGCACAAGGCCATGGTGATCGTTTATTGGACAAAAACAGGGTTCATTGTTACTGAAAACCGGTTATTCTTCAACATGAAATTATTGTTAAAGATCATCCAGGATTCCCCTGAAATCATTTAAAAGCCAGCTTTTTATCTCATCCCTGGTATTTCTGAATGCCCCGAGAATATCGGCCTGTGATCCTTTTGTATCAGAGGGATCATTGAAGTCTCTGTGAATGACTCTCCTCCCGGGAAAAAAGGGGCATGATTCTCTTGCGTTATCGCATACTGTAACAACCAAATCAAACTCTTCATCCAGGAATTTATCCATCGATTTTGATTTTTGCATGGTAATATCGATACCGATTTCAGCCATCACATCTATCGCTGGTTTTTTTACAAATGTTTCAACGATACCTGCGCTTTCGGCTCTTATCAAGTCACCCAGAAAAAAATTAGCCAGCCCCTCTGCCATTTGTGACCTGGCAGAGTTATGCGTACAGAGAAACAGGACTCTCTTTTTCATACACTCCCTCCTTTTCCTGATTTCATCGTTAAATGCCATATGAATTCAAAAAGCCTTTTCAGCATTTAAACGGTATTTTTTATTCAAACAGGAATTCACACAACATGAATTTCCTGATCCTGACAGGGGAAACACCCGCATTACAGCAATAATTATTTAAAAAATAAAAATTATGGTTTACATTTAGCATATTCTATTTTAGAATATTAAAAAAATAATAAAAACTTCATTTTTTTCTAAAAATACTGGACTTAAAAATATAAACCTCTATAATAAAAAAATAAATAAATAAACGTTATAACAAAGGTTAGTCATAAAAAAAACAGTTGAGGAGCCAAAGAGACATGATCAAACCAGCATTCACCAAAGAAGAACAAAAGTTATTAAAAGCGAAGTCGCCTGATATGTATATCGACAAATCGCTCAAGAGCAATATTTCTCCGGGACGAAAAGCCTACGTTACAAAATTCTGGCTTGAGAAAACCGGGTACACCGCAAATGACCTCGCCTACTCCAGGAACAGGCATCCATACTGGAAAGCTAAAAAAATGGAAGGGACCCCCGAAAGGAACGCTATGCGGGCATCGATTCACAACTACGGCGACGGAAACAATATCAACTGGACAGACAGTCTTATTAAAGAATTCATCCAGATGAACAAAAAAGACAAAAAAGGCTATTACCAGCACAAAGACTGGCAGCTTGCAAAACACTTCAAGTGCACAATAGCAGCAATTCAGCACATGAGACGTAAAGCAAACATGGCAGATAAAATAATGGACGCACAGAAAGAAAAGATGACTCCCAAAAAACTTCTGAACTATCTTCAGCTTGGAGAAGGGACACTGAGGAAAATGGTAAGGGAGCTGTAAGTATTACTGCTCCCTTGCATTATATTAATAATCAAACAATTCAGCCATATTATGAAAAAATTATCCAAAGCAATTACTGCAATACTGCTCATTTCAATTATATCAATCAGTACAACCTCCTGCCTGGGAAGTTTCGGTCTTTTTAAAAAAGTACAAAAATGGAACGGAACTCTTGGAGATAAGTGGATCAACTCTGTAATCCATGCTGTTCTGTGGATAGTCCCGGTATATGAAATCTGTCTGCTGGCGGACCTTCTCGTTCTGAACACCCTGGAGTTCTGGCAGGGGAAAAGTCCTCTTGAGATGGAACCGGATGAAAAAGAAACACAGAAAGTATCAATAAACAATGATGTATATATTATAACAGCATCAAGGAACAGGTTCGATATTGAAAAAATCGAAGGAACCAATTCCGGGCAAAAAGCATCCCTGTTCTACAATGACAAAAATAAAACATGGCATCTGGCATCATCATCCGGAACATACATAGTTCTGCAGGAGACTCCCGGAAGCAGTGACATACTGAGAGTGTTCTATCCCGGGGGAGAATCCGAAGAAATGAGCATTCAGGATATGCACTGAAAAATTCTTTGACATAACCACACCCGGTCTGCTGACTGTCCCCTGAGCTTATATCAAGGCAGGGGAACATGAAAGCAGATTCATTCAATGAATACATTCTGTTTCTGGAGAAACTGGACAGACTGTGCGCAGGAGTAAACAGTTACTTCTCAGAAAACATCAAATGCAGACCCGGCTGCAGTGACTGCTGCATGGCAGGTCTTGAGCTTTTTCCTGTAGAAGCATTCTGCATATCACAACACATCACAACTCATCAATCCACTCCTCATAAAACAGACAGATGTGTCTTTCTTAAAGATTCCATGTGCACCATCTATGAATACAGACCTGTTGTATGCAGAACCCAGGGGCTTCCTCTTGTTTACAGGGATGAAGAATCAGATTCATTTGAACTTTCAGTATGCGAAAAAAATTTTACTGAATCAGATATAAGCGAAAGCATTGATCTGAATCATGTAATAGATATGGACAGGATAAATACAATACTTGCGGCTCAGAATATTAACTTTTTAAATATAACAGGCAGGCAGGATCTTAAGAACCGGAGATTCACAATGGAAGAGATCCTGCAGGGATCTCTTCCATTGTGAAAGCAGTAAAAAAATTTATTCCTTAGAAATGTCTCCTCTGAACTTACCATCCTTGACGGTAAAATATGCAGTCCCAGCACCAACCTTTCCTTCAATGTCACCTGAGAAAGTGCCAGCTACAACAGAATCAGTCTTTTCAGTAATTTTTATTGTAAACTGTTTATCTGTTGTTGTACCAAGATCATGTATAAATCCGTGGCAACCTTGATATTTAACTTCGAAATTAACTCTCTGATCTCCAGGGTAGGTATACTCTTTCCCTACTTCGCAGTCAGCCGGGAATCCAATATCAAGAGAATCATTTTAATTTAATAAATTTAAATCATTTTAGAGAACAG
>CAZEJW010000071.1:21081-21514 GCA_964512685.1 uncultured Leptospirales bacterium
CTGTAAAATTATAACTTGACTCAAGTCCTTGAGTTTGCCCTAAACAGCCATTATATTTAACCTTAAAATCAATTCCATCATCTTGATAATTAAAACTATCTCCAACTGTGCAGCTTGAAGGGAATTCCATCTCAAGGTAATCTTCTCCCTGTCCATTCCAACATCCATCTAAGTTGCTACCAATTATTTCAAATATCCACTGATCAGTAAAACTAACCTGATACTCTTTGTCAGCAACTAAAGTAAATGATGCGGTATAACCCTTGTCATCTGAATCATCATCAGAACTGAAACATCCTGCAAAATTTACGAGCATAGCCATTACGCATAACAACAGTAAAAATCTTTTCATGTAATCTCTCCTTATTTTTTAGAATAAAATCAACATTAAATACTCACTAATAACGTCAATTGCATTTTTACACTTTATTAC
>CAZEJW010000072.1:0-21482 GCA_964512685.1 uncultured Leptospirales bacterium
TTCTCATTCAAACCCCTCAGAGTTTTTCAGGGAAGAGTTTCATATAACAATCGTTCAACACTACCGGATACAGTCCCCTTAAATATTTCATCCCTGTTACATTTGCACCTGAAAACCCTTTCTATATTCCAAAATAAGTTTTTTCTAAAGACACCGAACCATCTGGCATGAAAACTGCTTTTTATACCCATGTGAATAAAACCTGACATTATTTACTCAACAGAGTGCCACTGAAAACCAGGAGTGAGAATCTTAAAATAATATCTCTGAGAGTCTCAGCGTCTCTGTGGCAACAGAACCAGCATAAATCAAAGGTATAACATGAAAAAAAAAGTATTACTGTTTATAGTCATCTCTTCAGCATCACCGCTTTTTGCTGCCGAAAAATGCCTGACACCTGACACAGGAACCACAGCATGGATGCTTACGTCCACGGCCCTTGTTCTTCTCATGGTTCCGGGACTGGCGATGTTTTACGGTGGGCTTGTGCGCACAAAGAATGTGCTTGGAACAATGATGCACAGTTTTGCCGCTATGGCAATCATTGGCGTCCTGTGGGCTGTCTGCGGTTATGCAATGTGCTTCGGCAAAACTCACGGGTGGACAGGATGGTCATGGGATTATTTCATGCTTCAGGGAATAGATTCATCTGTAAGACCATCAGGAGTGCCTGAGTATGTATTCGCCATGTTTCAGGGGAAATTCGCAATAATAGCACCAGCCCTCATTGCCGGGGCATTTGCAGAAAGGGTTAAATTCAGGGGTTACTGTATATTCATTGCGCTGTGGAGCCTCCTGGTCTACAACCCGCTTGCTCATCTGGTGTGGGGAGGAGGCATTCTCACAGGGAAGGCAATCGATTTTGCAGGCGGCACAGTGATTCATATATCATCGGGCATTGCCGGGCTTGTAATAGCCTTTTACACAGGCCCCAGGAAAGGCTATCCTTCAACGGCCATGAAGCCCAACAATCTTGTCATGACACTTATCGGTGCCGGCCTTTTATGGGTGGGATGGTTTGGCTTCAACGCAGGCAGCGCTGAAGCAAGCGGTCTGGTTACTGCCAGGGCGCTCACTGTAACACAGATTGCAGCTGCCGCAGGTGCCTCCACATGGATTATCATCGAAGCTATTCACCTGAAGAAAGCAACAAGCCTTGGAATGGCTTCCGGTATTCTGGCAGGTCTTGTTGTAATAACTCCGGCTGCTGGTGATGTTCTTCCTTCCGGAGCCCTTATGCTTGGCATACTCGCTTCTGTTGTGTCATATGGTGCAATACTTCTTAAAACAAAGCTGGGATACGACGACAGTCTCGATGTTTTCGGCATTCACGGCATGGCAGGAATAGTGGGAGCTCTGGGACTTACCCTTTTTCTAAGACCCGGTTCAATCGATCTGTCTACCCAGTTTCTTTATCAGACAGAAGGAGTAATTATAAGTATAATTTATACTGCAATATCAACATACCTGATAATAGTATTTACTGAAAAATTCTTTGGATTCAGACTAAGCGAAAGAGAAGAAATGGCCGGCATGGACCACGTTCTGCATGGTGAACACGGATATGGTCATCTCAATCTCGATTAAAAACAGCATAAAGGAAAACGACATGAAACTGATAACAGCAATTATTCAGCCTGATGTTCTTTCTCTTGTTCACCAGGCTCTGATAAACGCAGAAATAGAACGGATAACAGTAAGCAGATGCTCCGGTCACGGACAGCAGGATGATATAAATCTATACAGAGGCCAGGAGGTAACGCCTGACCTGCTTCCCAAGGTAAGAATTGACGTTGCCTGTAATGATGAATTTGTCGAAATAACAGTTAATGCAATCCTGAATTCAGCCAGACACGGCAATGGCCAGATTGGTGATGGTAAAATATTCATAAGGCCTCTTGACGACTGCATAAGAATAAGAACCGGTGAAAGGGGTCCGTCCGCTATTTAATCTGTTTTCTCACAAACACTCAGCCCGGTTCATCCGGGCTTTTTTTTAACCATAAGACCAGCCATGCCGCTCCAAGCCGGCCAATCTTCTCTGAAGTTCTTGACAATTTCAAAAATTCAAAGCTATAATCTTATCAGCACATAAGGCTACATCTGATACTTTAGTTTTAGCGCCCGCCTTCGGAGGGCGGGAAAACTTGATTATCAGATGGAGCCTTAAGTTTAAAGACATATATCCAGTAATTGAATCTCACTTTTTCAGCAATAACATCCTCAGGAGGTTTGATCCCATGAAAATATTTCTCTTTATTGCAGCCTTATTCTCCACAGCTATAATCCCCGTTGAACAGGGACTCTGTGAGATACCAACAGCAAGGGAAATAATCGAAAGATCAGACAGGGCAGTAAGGGGCAGTTCACAGGCAGGAATTTTTGAGATTGTAATAAAAACCAGACGCTGGACCAGAACCCTTCAAATGAAAAGCTGGGAGATCAGGAAACCCAGAAAAAGCTTCACGGAAATAACCGCACCTGAAAAGGATGCAGGAAACCGTTTTCTTCTGATTGGTCAGGACATGCGCCACTTCATTCCCAGGCTGCAAAGAGATATAAGGATTTCACCATCCATGATGCTCCAGTCATGGATGGGATCAGATTTCACAAATGATGATATAGTAAAGGAGTCCAGTATAATTGATGATTACATACACAGTATCATCGGCAGAGAGCAAATTGCCGGACACGAATGCTACAAGCTGCAACTCATCCCCAAAGCCGGAGCAGCAGTCGTATGGGGAAAAATCATTTACTATGCCAGAGTAAATGACTATCTTCCGGCAAAAGAGGAATTCTACAATGAACACAATGTACTGAAAAAGGTTCTTACCTTCTCTGAATACAAGAAAATGCACAACAGGATAATACCAACTGTATACATGATGAGGACAGTGAGGAAAAAAGACCGTTACACCCTGATGAGGATTCTCAAAATAAATTTCAACATCAGGATTTCACCAGGAATTTTTACACTTCAGAACCTGAAAAGGAGATAGAGATGAACCGTGACAAAACAATCATCCCTCTTCTTGCCTGGAGAAATGTTACAAAAAACAAAAGACGAACAACCCTTACCCTCCTCACAGCTGTTGTCGGAACAATGATGATCATTTTCTTCAACGCTCTTGCAACAGGCGGGCACGACCAGATGATAGAGGATGCAGTGGCAGCTAACACGGGTCACATACAGATTCACGAAAAGGGTGTCTGGGAAAGCCGCACCTTATAGTAGGCATTCGTGCCATAAAAACGTCTGATCAAAAGACTCAACACAGACAAAAGGATAAACGGCTTCAGCAGAAGGATCAATGCTGCCGGACTTCT
Source organism: uncultured Leptospirales bacterium (assembly GCA_964512685.1). Lineage (GTDB taxonomy): Bacteria > Spirochaetota > UBA4802 > UBA4802 > UBA5550 > CAZEJW01. Next base: position 3,331 of record CAZEJW010000072.1, read on the forward strand.
TTCTTTCAGGGATACAACAACCGGAGCCATCATACAGGGAGTCGAACCTTATAAAGAAAAAAAGGTTACCAATACTCATGAGTATATCCAAAAGGGTGGAAGGTATCTCTTATCAGATGATACGAATCAGATTGTAATGGGATACGTACTGGCAAGAAAACTCGGAGCAGGAATTGGCGATACCGTCTATCTGATCTCGCAGGGATTTGACGGTTCCATCGCTGCAGAAGGACTGACTATTTCCGGTCTCTTTGAAACCGGAAATCCTGAATATGACGGGAACCTCCTGTTAATGAATTTTAAACAGGCAGCAGAAACCTTCAGCATGAAGAACTACATAAGCGCAATTGCCCTGAGGCTTCATAAAACAGATTTAACAGAAGAAGTGACTGCTGATCTTCTGGCTGAAACAGACAGAAACAGAATAGAGATAATGAGCTGGGACAAACTCATGCCTGAGCTCGTACAGTTTATTATTATTGATGATGCCGGGGCATATATATTCGATTTCATTCTGCTGATGATTGTGGCCTTTGGCATCCTGAACACCATGCAGATGGCTGTATTTGAACGAATAAGAGAATTCGGGATAATGCTTGCAATAGGAACGTCTCCTTCTCAGGTGCTTTGCATGGTGCTCACTGAAGCTTTTTTTATATCAATACTCGGAATAATCACAGGCGTGAGCCTGGGGTCCGCCATAAGTTATTACTTCACAGTCAATCCTATTGATTATTCGGCATATGCTGAAGAAATATCCATATGGGGGATTTCAACAACCTTCTACCCTGCCAGGCTTACACTGTTGAACATTGCAGTAACATCAGCACTGGTAATATTCCTATCAGTGGGATTCTCCTATTTCCCGGCACGGAGAGCTTCGCGCCTGAAACCAATTGAAGCCATAAGACAGCTTTAACAGGAGCCTTTTTTATGAAAATATTTATCATCATCGCATGGCGCAACCTGTGGAGACACAGAAGGAGATCTCTCGTTGTAATATCATCAATAGGCTTCGGAATATTTTCCACAATTTTTTCAGCCGCATTCATGAACGGTATAAACGGACAGATGATCGAGAATACCATCAGCACATCACTTGGACATGTCGCGATTCACAGAAAAGGATTCCAGGACAACATAAAGCCTCAGTACAGCTTTAATCCCGAAAATAAACTATTTGAAGAAATAGCGAAGACAAGGAACGTTGTTTCCTTTGCACCAAGAGTGAAAGTTCAGGGCATGATTCGCTCGAGCGAGGCATCAAGAGGAGTTATGATTGTAGGGATTGATCCTGAGAAAGAAAAAAAAGTTTCAAAAATCCATGAATACACATCAAAAGCAAACGGAAGTACCTTTCTTGACAATACAGAAAGTACTGAAATCCTGATATCAAAAAACATGGCAAAAAAACTCGATCTCCTTGTTGGAGACAGACTGGTTATAATGATTCAGGACAGAAACAACAGGATCATCGGAGAGGGCCTAACTGTCAGGGGGCTTTACCAGTCTCCAATGGAATCAATTGACAGGTTTGTTGTTTTCACTGGAATCAAAAGACTGCAGTCAATAAGCGGCCTCGGAAACAGGCTATCTGAAATAACTATCCTTGGGAAAAATAAGGAATCCGCATCTTCTATTGCAAAAGATCTTTTAAAAAAACATAATGATTCTGATCTGGAGATTCTCTCGTGGGAGGACATGGCTCCTAACCTGGTAAAGGCAATTGCACTCTATGACGTAATGATGTATATATTTTTTTCAATTATCTTTATTACTGTAATATTCACTGTAGCAAACACTCTCATCATGGCTGTAATGGAACGCTTTCGTGAAATAGGAGTGATGAAATGCGTAGGCACAAAACCCGCAGGTATATTTTTCATGATTCTATTCGAGGCAATCAATCTCGGCATTGCCGGTCTTACAGCAGGAATTTTCTCCGGTCTGATACTCACAGCAATACTCTCAGTAACAGGTATAGATCTTTCAGCCTTCATGGAATCCATGCGGATGTGGGGCACAGGCAGCATTATATATCCCTATATAAGGCCCTATGATATCATAATGTCTGCTCTGATCGTTTTTTTCACTGTTGTTTTTGCTGCTCTCTACCCTGCTTTTAAAGCAGCAAGAATTAAGCCGCTCAAGGCCCTTCACTATATATAGAACCGGAGGAGGATAATGAATAACATCATCAATTTGGAAAATATAACAAAGGACTACAATAACAATGGACTCAGTGTTCATGCACTCAGGGGAGTCGACCTTACAATAAAGAATGGTGAATTTGCAGCCATTGCCGGGCCTTCAGGATCAGGGAAAACCACCCTGCTCAACATAATTGGCGGTCTTGACAGACAGACATCCGGCAATGCTTTTATTGCAGACGCAGACCTCAGCAGGATGGGCAACAAAGAGCTTTCAAAGATGAGACTCGATAATATTGGATTCGTATTCCAGGCATACAATCTCATCCCGGTTCTAAGCGCTCTGGAGAATGTGGAATATGTACTCCTGCTTCAGGGAAAATCAAAAAAAGAAAGAAGAAAATTGTCCTCGGAAATTCTTACTGAAGTGGGCCTTGAAAATGAAATGGACCGTATCCCGTCAGAACTCTCAGGAGGTCAGCAACAGAGAGTAGCTGTTGCCAGGGCAATAGTATCCGAGCCCCGGCTTGTACTTGCGGATGAGCCAACAGCTAATCTCGACCAGAAAACAGGAGCGGCCCTCCTTGACCTGATGCATAACCTTAACAGGAAGAAAAATATCACATTTCTCTTTTCGACTCACGACAGCATGGTGATGGAAAGGGCACACAGGCTCATCATGCTCACTGACGGTTCAGTTAGCAGCGACACCGGAGAAAACAATTAATCGGCCAATGATATTACCTCCAATGCACATGCCCTTTTATGGAGTTGGTTATGAAGTGTAAAATAATTTTTATTTTTGCCATTCTGATTAACCTGAATCTTTTTACAGCTCAATATGGAAGCCTTTCAGCCCGGCAAGGGGATACCGCTGATTACGAAAAGACTGAAATTGATGATGCCTTCATTGAAGAAGGATTTTTATTTAAGTTCAGCGGTAAATATAATAATCTCTTCATTTTACATGAAACAGACAACTACAGGGGAGATAATCTTTCATCGCCCTGCAATAAAAAACTCATTTCAGACCTCAAAAGAATAAGGTTAAGCCCTGAATTGCGTTATTCTGATACTCTTACAATTCATATAGATTATGATAATGAAATAATCATGAGTTCTTTTAATAAAAGCCATGAATTCGATGCATACTGGAGGCCTTCAGATTATAATGATGCAGCAGACCTTACATGGGAACCCAAAAACACTGAGGACATTTTTTACAGAACAAAAATTCACCGGGCGTATGCAAAATTTATAATACAGAAATACACCCTCACTCTCGGAAGACAGCAGGTAAGGTTCGGAAGCGGCAAACTGTGGAATCCTCTCGATATACTGAATCCGATAGCACCAACATTCGTTGAAGGTGCTGAAGAACAAAAGGGAACAGATGCATTTAGAGTTGACAGGTACATTGGAGAATCAACCGAGATTACGGCAGTTTACTCTCAAAAACGTTATGAAAACAGCCTCAGAAAGACGCGATTACAGAACAGTAATTCGCTTGTAAGACTGAAATCAACATTCAGCCTTTCAGGCAACACAACCGACCTTGCCCTTCTTGGAGGGTGGATTTCCAACAGGTGGGTATGCGGAACTGACATTGCAGCAGTATTGTTTGACGGCATGATGCGGGGCAGCATAATATATTCAAGGCCTGATGACTACAGCGACTTTATTCAGGCAGGAGCCGGGTATGAGTACACTTTTACCAATGGAGTATCTCTTCTGTTTGAATACTTCTTCAACCAAAGCGCACTCAACGTCGACACTGAACTCAGGCAGGATTACACCAACAGCCTGACAACAGGAACAGACCAGAAAAATTACATCCACCTCTCCAACCGCTTTCTGACCATGAATCAGCACTATGCAGGAATTGCATCAGGTTATGATATAACCCCGCTTTTAAGAGGAGACCTGTTTATTATTGTCGACTTTCAGGGAAGCGGTTTTTTTGAAAACATATCACTTAAATACAATATATTCGAAAATCTTGATCTTACTGCATCAATGATGACAGGTCAGGTCTCCTCTGCAGGAAGATCTTCTGACTTCGATGAATTTTCAGACCATTACCTCTACTATTTTTCTCTCTCCCTTTATTTTTAAAAAAAAATTTTTATTAAAATAAATTTATTCCTTCATTCTTAATGAGTTATCACTTAACAATATCACATACACAAAAAATTGTTGACATATGGATAATTTCATAAACTATTCTTCTATGAAAAATTTCAATATTATACTGATTGTTTATCTTCTTCTTTTTTCAGTATCCGTATCTGCCAGCGAAGCATTTACTGATCAATCAGCGAATGAAAACAACAGCAAAACAGCATCTCAGAATTTCAGTATCTACACATACTGGACCTACTCTTCCTCGACTATAAAGCTCAGGAATCGATCCGGCAGTACTAAAAAAATGGACTATTTTTACTGTGGAAGAGACGGGTTGGGCGAAAACGGGATAAAGGTTGATTTTTTTGACCTTCAGTTATACTATGCGGTCTCTCTCTTCCAGGGGGGAAAAAATATCGGGCAATTAATCGACAAAATGTCCGATTCCGATACAAGCGGATTATACCGAACCAGCCAGGAAGCCGGGCTGTCGTATCAGAGACATAGATTCAACGTAAGTGTTTCATACAGAGAAAGCAACTCATACACATTTTTTGAAAACAACGGAGTGTTTAGCGACCCTTTCCTTGTAGACAAAAGATGTGAATATGTATTTTTCGAAGACCCTGAAATATCGCAAAAAACAATTTCCGCAAGCCTGCTTTTCGCGGTAAGTGACAACATGTCTCTCAAGAACACACATCAATATATATATAGAAATGACAATTCTTCCGGCAGTCTGATTACCGGTATTGATATTTTATACTGTCGACTTGACAGCAAAACGCCTATTATTCCCGAAGAAGAATGGATACTTTACAGGGTAAATGATTCATTCAAATACATCCACACAACCACAGCCGGACTGAAACTTGGCTACATGTATCACTACAGAACAGGGTCTTTCTACTTCGTACCAGAGCTGATTATCAGCGGAGGCGCACAACACCAGGAATACAGGGGTCAGGATGAAAACATAAAAAAATGGAATCCTACAGCAGAAATTCATGCGGGTTTTTCAACAGGATTCTGCCATGGCACAAGTGATTTTCTTTCATCAGGACTCGGTTTTTATTATGACTATGCAATAAACCCGATGGAGGATTTCTTCTGCATCGTAGAAGACTACCGCTTTGAAATAATGCTCGGCAAACAGTTTTAATTCAAGAAAATATTATCAATACAGTTCAAAACAAAAAATTCTACAAGAAGGAGAGAAAAAGAGATGAAAAAAATCTCAAAACTCAAGATTGTCAGTCGTGTCTGGATCTGCCTTTTCCTGGCAGTATCCACAGGTTGTTTTTCCAGCCAGGTCAAACCTGATGAGTCAGAAACAACTTATGAAATAAAAGGGCGCGTTGCCTGCATTTCAGCAACTCAGAACGATGTTGACTATGACTTTGCCGTTTTGTCTACATCGAAAGTGGCGGCCATCCCGGGTTTAAAAGTTATCCCCCAAAAAGAGATCGAAAAAAAAGTTGAAGGTTACCCAATAACCTTTTCTCACCTGAATGAATATCATTCAGACCGATGGACCCTCAGTCCTGGAGAATTGTCAGAAGATCATATAAAAAAACTGAGTATCATTCAAAAAAAGATAAATGCTGATTATTTAATCCTGTTGTGGAACCGGGGAATCGGTTCAGCTACAGGCGGTTGCACAGGAATAACAAATTCCAATGTTTTTTATTACAGTATACGAATTATTAAATTCCCCGAAAAAAAAGTAATAAAGTACTATGACCTTAAAGAAGACAATTCATCAGTTTTTGGATTAAATACAGAAGGCCATATAAGAAAGGCAATTGAAACAGCAAGTACAACAGTTGCACAAAAAATTTCAGCTTTAGCTGCAACAAAATAAAGGAAGAGAGACAATGAAAAAAATTAAGATACTTCTATCCCTTACTGTAATATGTATTTTATTTAGTTCATGTGCCACAGGATTTAAACTTACAGACGATAAATTTAAACTCACCGGAAAAAGAATCGCAGTTATTGCCGGCATAAACAATGAGCCTACAGTTGCTTTCACCGTCTCTGTTGCCGAGAAGCTGGCCCAAAAGAGTAAATTTTCTGTTATACCACAAATGATGATAAAGGAAAAATACAAAGCCTACCCCAGCAAAATAAAGGGGCCTTACAAATCAGCTTATACAGAGATAAACGCCGACTACACACTTTCAGACTCAGATAAAATAAACTCACTAGGCAAAGACCTTAAAGCAGATTATGCATACGTTTTATGGGCTCCTATTGCCACAACAACAACAGTAAAAGACGGCTATGGTTTTATTACGAAATATGAGACAGTTCATCTGATTGGGCAATTGTTCGATGTTTCAACCCGTAAAGAAGTTGGAAGAACAAAACTTGAGGCCTGTTTCAGCTCTGATTATAAAGATGCCATTGTAATTGGTTCAGGGAAAGTTCCAAAAAATAAACGCGAAACAATACTAATGACTGCTGATTTTATTGTTAAAGAGATTATTGAAAAAACCAACATCAACAACCTTTAAATTTACGAGCAGTTGCATCTTCATTTGATGCAGCTGCTCACAATTCTTCTGTCTTCATCAATTTCGACCTCGCACAACGGAGCATCAGGTTTCCCAGAACAGTAGCCAGCAATAAACTCATCAATCGTGAGGATCTGGCTTTCAAGGGGAGGAAAAAGAGAAGACTGAAGCGCTGCATTCATTCCACTTGGCATACCATCCGAACCAAACAACAAATCCTTGCCGGGGCAGAATCCGCATTTATCTATAAGCATCCTGAATGGATTGTTTGCTTTGACATAATATTCAGGCAATCTGTCTGTATAAAACTGTGAATCATAACTAAAGTTAGGCTGCATTGAAAGAACAATGCCTGCATCCCTTGCTCTTAAGGCTGTTTCATGAGAAATCATCTGGCAGTGTTCGATTCGTATTTCTTCATTAACATGCCCTGTTTTTCGAAGCTGCAAGGTCACTCTCACAACCTGATCAATTGCCCTGTCGCCTATTGCGTGTATTGCAACCCATTTTTTATAAGAGAACGCCTCAAGTATGATATCAGCCAGTTCTTCATCCGAATGCAGAAGAATACCTTTTTCTCCGGTAAAAAATGATCGGTTCAATGCAGCGGTTTTTACACCCAGGGCTCCGTCAGTAAAAAGCTTAACCCCTGCCACTCTTTTCAGGGCGGATGAAGAAAGCGTGTGAATTATATTCATGTCTGCAAAAAAATCAGTTCTGTGTAATAAATCCGCACGTTCCATTGCAGTAATTATATTTTCTCCGGTCAGAAGCATGTCACAGCTTTCATATATCCCCTGTTTTAACAACAAATTACTGTAGTCTTTGATCTTCTCATCAGAGAATTCACTCATTTCAGACAAAGCGACAAAGAAACGGTTGAGATTCTTCTCACACCAGTCTTCATCCTTATAATTATTTACAATATCTTCATAATCGATCTTCAGTATTTTTTCGGCAGCAGAATTCATTATAAAGCCATGAAGAGAGAGATTGCATATAATAACCGGCCCTGATGTTTCGATATCGTTTTGATGAATGGAATAGAGGCCGCTGTTGTATCCGGTAACGAGGTTAAGTTTTTCGGAATTTACCGAAGACAGATAATCAAGAGCCTGCTGCCTGTTTTCCACCCCCTGAAGACTCAACGCATCCTGAAGGCTCATGTAAAAACTGAAATGATTGTGATTATCTTTTAAAAGGGGTATTTCAAGTCTCTGTTTCATGAAAACAACCTGTACGTGTTATAAAAAAAATCAGCCGGAAGTCTAAATTCTTTTTAATACAAGTTTGCTGTTAACCTGTAAAGCATATTTTCCGAATCTTTAAATCTTCACAATTCACACTATAGTGCAATTTTTTTCCAAACAGACCAGTCTGTCCATTATTATCCTTGACTTTTTAATAATAAAAGCAGATATATTCAAATATAAATAAAACAATGCTGCTTTTCCGACGATGGCGTCGGGAGGAAGAAATCCCTTACTTTTTTAAGAAAGATATTCAATGACAGATGAAAAATTAAAGGAGTCAGTCATGAACGTAAGATTACCGGAAGCCAATAAAAAGCAATACGAAAAAGAAAGAATAGAAAAATCAAAAATTTTCGAAGAAGTTCTGGTGAACAATCACAAAAGACTGTTCAAGACAGTTATCAGCATCTGTGTTCTTGCTAATATTGCAACACTTATAATACTTCTTACAGGCTCCGGCTCTGATAATCTTTCGGCAAAAAACCTGACAATAGAGGTGCTGACAGCAACTATAATTATAGCCTCAACCGTACTGATTACAATGAAATATAAAACAGAAAGATATTCCGGGTACATTGCCATAACCGGAATAATGCTGGCTATGCTTGTATTTCAATATTTCATGACATCCTCCCAGTTATTTGCAATCAACTTTATTGTACTTGTTTTAAGTGTATTCTATTTTGACACAAGACTGTGTGTATATACTACAATACTCGTTATTCTTTCACAGGTCGCAATATTCGGACTCAGGCCCGATCTCATTCCTGCAGGCAATACAGGCAACACACTTGGCGTAAGATTTCTGATATATATATGGGTTGGAATCGGTGCGACAATCGGAGCAGGTGCAACAAGGGCAATACTTAACATCGCAATAAACAAGGCGGATGAATCAGACAAAAACTATGACAAGCTGAAGATTGTGGGTGAAAACATAGACAGAACAGCAGGAGTCCTCAAAGAACAGATAGTAAAGCAAAACGAAATTACAGACACAGTAAACCGGCTGACCCAGACTCAGGCAGTTTCACTCGAGGAAATATCAGCATCACTCGAGGAGCTGTCAGGCAATTCCGAAAACATCTCATCAACAGCAGAAAAGCTCACAGAAGAAAAAAACACTTCATTAAAAGGACTCGAGAACCTTAACAATGTATATTTAACATTAAAGGAAAGTTCACTCAAGATAAAAGACACAACAGAAAAAATAGTGGATTATTCAAAAGAATCATCTGAACAAATGTCACTTACAACAGAACAGTACAACCTTCTCGAAAAAGAAGCAAAGGAAATGTCAGGATTCATCCGCGTAATAAACGAGATTGCAGACCAGGTAAATCTCCTCTCTCTTAATGCATCAATCGAAGCGGCAAGAGCAGGAGAATACGGCAGGGGATTCGCTGTTGTTGCAGATGAAATCTCAAAACTCGCTGACGCCACATCCAGAAACTCAGGAGAAATAGAAAAACTTATCACAAGCAACAATTCCTATCTTGCCAACAGTAGAGAATATATAGAAAAAACTTCATCTCTCATTACCGAACTCAGCGCATCCATTTTTGAAACAAAGGATAACATAAACGGAATAACAAGCATTGTCTCCGAGGTTGGAGAAGCGATTAAAATCATTGCAACCCTTAATGAAAATATTGATGAACTCACTCAATCAATAGATCAGTCAACAAAGGAACAGGAAGCCGCAACAGAAGAATCATCAAAAACAATATTTCAGGTTTCTGAAACAGAACAGGAGATAGTAAATGTAACTCACACAATAAGTGAAGTCACAGAAACCGTAGGAAGGCTTTCGGATGAACTGCTGAATCTCACATCCGAGATGCTTCAGAAAAATACTCAACACCCTCTTTCCACATAACATTCATACACAGTGGCAACGCCAAAGGTCAGGGGATAGGTTATCACTTCATCGAACTCATGTTTTTTAATCATGCCAACCAGTTCCTGTGGCTCGATGAACGTTGAAATCGTACCCGCAAGGTATTTATAGGCTGAAAACCTGCCGGAAACCAGACCTCCGGCAAGAGGGAGAATCTTTTTAAGGTAGAGATTATAGAAGAAAAGAACCAGTCTGTTCCCTGGTCTTGTAAGCTCGAGGATGTAAAGACTGCCTCCGGGCTTGAGAGCTCTTGCAGCTTCACCAAGAAAATTGTCAATATCAGGGATATTCCTTATCCCAAAGGATATCGTGAGACAGTCGAAAACAGCATCCCTTACCGGAAGAGATGTCGCGTCACCTGCAATACAACAGTCTCCCAGCCAGCCCTTTTTTCTGCCCTTTTCAAGCATTGGCAGAGAAAAATCAAGGCTCACTGTTTCTGCACCGGCTTTGCTTATTTTCTTGGAAAGATCACCAGTGCCGCAGCAAATGTCGAGCACCTTTTTGTTTTCAGGTTTCATCAGCTTTATGAGAAATCTTCTCCATGCAGAATCGATTCCCATTGAAAGAAACCTGTTCAGCAAATCATATGTGGGAACAATCGAATCAAACATATTTTGAATTGATTTCTTCCTCTGATGAGGGTCATCATTATTCAGTTCGTATTTCATCTCAGGCATTATTCATAGCTCCTGATTTCTCTGTACCTGGAATCCCTGAGAACAGGGATTCTGCCAGCGTTTTTTATTATATCCGCTATTTCAACAACATCAGTCCCTGTATCAATGCCAGTCGCCCTTACTACGACCTCTTCGGTAAGGACACCGCCCATATCATTTGCTCCCATGTTAAGTGCAACCTGGGCAAGTTTCAACCCTTCAGTGAGCCATCCGGCCTGAATGTTTTTTACATTGTCTATATAAATTCTGCCAATCGATACAATCTTCAGATAATCCACCCCGGTTGAAGGCAGAATATCATATAATTCCGTATTTGCAGGAGAAAATGACCAGGGTATAAATGCCATTATTATTCCAGTTTCATCCTGTATGTTTCTTATAACGTCAAAATGCTCAATCTTTTCAGCAAGAGTTTCTCCCATGCCATATGTCATTGTTGCGGAAGAAAACATTTCATTCTCAGAAAGCGCTCTCATTACACCAAGCCATTCATCCTTTGTAATCTTTCGCGGACAAACCCTTTTTCGCACTCTGTCAACAAGCAGGTCTGACGCGCCCGGTATTGACTGAACACCTGCATCCTTCAGCATCTTCACTGCTTTTTCAATGGAGATTCCGCTCTTCTTTGAAACATGACATACTTCGGTAGGTGAAAATGAATGAAGATAAATCCGGGGATACCTTTCTTTTACGGCAGATGCCATTCTAACGAGATCATCAATTTTATAATCAGGATGGGCTCCGCCCTGAAGCATAACCTGTGAGCCTCCGGCATCTGCAAGCTCTCCGGTTTTTTCAAGAATTTCTTCAATTGAAAGTACATATGGTTCTATTCTGCCCGCACGTGCATGGTACGCGCAGAATCTGCACTCTGCTTCACAAACATTCGTATAATTTATTATTCTGTCGAATATAAATCCTACCTTTTCTCCAGGAGATATTAACCTTCTCCTTTCGTCAGCCAGTCTGCCAAGCTCAAGAAGATCCCAGCTAAAAAGAGAAACACCCTCTTCAGGTGTTATCCGCTCTCCTGACAAAATTTTCTGTTTCAGTTCTTCTTTCTGTTTCATTCTGTTTTTCTCATCAAAAGTTCAATGAATCTGATAATCTTATTAAAAGGTAATGAGAAAAGAAGGATAGATTAATATCTTCATCCCCTTTTATCTTTTCTTTGTTCAAATCTAATAAAAGTAATTTTTCTTAAATACGACAGTTTCAATCTGCTCAGTAAAAGGTCAAGCAAAAGAAGGAAAAACTACTCATGCAGGTTGCCCTGCATGAGTATCGAGAGAGGTTTTCAGGAGAATCTTTAACAGAAGGTTGTTATAATACCAGATACAGTAATTATTTAAATTAAAATAAAATTATAAATTTTAAAAATCAGTTATTTTCAACCGATTTCATGGCATAACGGGTTAATTCGGAAGAAGTTTTGAGATTCAGTTTGCTCTTTATTCTTTCACGGTATGTTGATACGGTTTTACTGCTAACAGAAAGCTGATCAGCAATAACCCTGTTGGGGATACCCTGACCGATGAGATTGAAAACCTCGAATTCTCTTTCGCTCAAAACTTCGAGGGGAGAAGATGATGTTTCTCCAGGATTGTGAATATAGCGGTTAATAATATTTTCAACCATATTATCACTGACATAGACCCTTCCGGCTGATACATGCCTTATTGCCTCAACTACTCTTGATGTGGTTTCCCTTTTATCAATATAGCCTCTTGCTCCGGCCCTCAAGACCCTGTCCATGTAAACAGATTCATCATGCATTGACAAAACAAGCACCGGCATATTCATGTATTTCTTTGTCAATCTCTTTGTCAGCTCTATTCCACAGCTTTCTTTGAGCATGATATCAACAACAACCAGATCAGGAGATTTCTTTCGGATCAATTTGACTGCATCTTCGGCATTGTCCGCTTCACCGCAAACAATTATGTCATCCTCTTTATTTATGAGCTGTGTCAGTCCGTCACGGAATATCGGATGGTCTTCGACAATGAATACTGAAAGTTTATTTTCATCCTGAAGATCTTTTTTGCTCATCAAATCTCCTGTTAAATTATGGGTACATCTAAAAGCCAGGTGTTTCACCAATAATACAAATGAAGACTCATGACTCCATCCGGTATTGTACCCGCAAGGGAACTTTATCGAGTTTTCCTTATATGAATAGAGCAGAATATATCAGCACGGCATTCTAAGCATTTTTAATCAAGAAAGCATCCCTGCCATGTCAAAACATGGCAGGGAAGGATAAGGAGTATTAAAAATCAGCCCTGTATTACCTTTTGTTGGATTTTCTCCATATGTTCATCTTCTCCGCGGCTTTGATTAAATCGTCTCTGAAATCAGGATGGGCGATGTTGATAATCTTTTCGGCTCTCATCCAGGTTGGATTGGCACCGAGTCGGACTGCCCCGTATTCAGTTACTATAAAATCTACCATTTGCCTTGGAATAGTACAGATTGAACCTGAAGAAAGAGACGGTATTATTCTGGAACACAGATTACCGTCCCTGTCTGTGAAAGTTGATGAAAGGCAGAGAAAACTTCTGCCTCCCTTTGACCACTGAGAGCCCTGAACAAAATCCATCATCCCACCATTGCCGGAAATCTGGTTTCCCTCAAAGCTTTCAGCATTAACCTGCGAGAAGAGGTCTACCTGAACAGCATTGCAGATACTGATCATATTATCATTACTGGCAATGATTCTTGGATCATTACAGTAGTTTACAGGATATGCAGCAAGAGTCGGATTATTGTGCATGAAATCATAGAGTTTCTGACTGCCAATTGCAAAGGTATAAACACATCTGTGTTTATCAATACCTTTCCTTAATCCATTCATACGGCCAGACTCAATCATGTCAATGTATGCATCAACGAGCATTTCAGTGTGCCCGCCAAGGTCTTTAAGATCAGAATCCGCAATTAGTTTTCCAATAAAATTCGGCATTGCGCCGATCCCAAGCTGTATGCAGCAGCCATCGCGAAGTTCTTTTATTACATGTTCTGCAATTTTTTTATCAGCTTCGCTCGGTTCAAGAGATGGCGCGTCATACAGCAATTGGGAATCAGGCGCTTCGACGATATAATCTACCCTCGAAATGTGTACGGCTTCCTCAGCTCCTCCCAGGCAGACCGGGATATTTTTATTTACCTCTACTATGTTTATATCATTGATTTCTGTACGTGCGGAACTCTCAGAATTCTGAGGACCAAAATTAAAAAATCCATTCTCGTCCATAGGAGCAACCTGAGCTATTGCCACTCCCTTTACATCCTTATACTTTTCCTGGTTGTCATAATGTGCAGACCTGAAACCCTTGCCTTTATACTCTTCATTTACAAGAATTCTGTGATAATCAGGAGCTCTGTGATACTGGATAGGACAGTAATAAGCCTGAGAAACTCCTCCCTGGATCATTCTTGTAAGCCTTGTCCAGTGCCAGTCTATATAAATGAAACTGTCCGGATGTTTTGCAACCTCAGGCAGAGGCGGCACTGACGTTGATGAATACACACATACATCTTTCAGCTCTGCTGCCCTTGCAGCAAGTGCAGCATCCACAGTTACAGGTTTTCCGTTAAACATACCGTAATCGATAACATCTCCTGAGCTTACAACATTAACTGCCGCTTCAGCAGATACAAGTTTTTTGCTATACTCATTCTCGAGTCTTTTCTTTTTTTCTGAAAACATTTGCCCCCCCCTTGATTCATCCGCCCTGACAATAATTATTTCAAAAAGCAAGCCAAAGCTGAAAATATTACCAGGACATCAAACAAAAGTATGATTGATTATTCAGATGTAAGATAAATTGTATTATTCTGTGGGAAATATTAGCACATTGCGAAATTTGCGGATATTCGCAAATGACCTATTGCAACGTACTGATAATTAAAATAATTTTGTAGGAATAATGATGAACATGCCTGTAGGAATAAAACCTACATCACATCGAGGTTTCCGGATCATTTTCAGTTTCCACTGACCTCATGGCATAACGGCTCAACTCAGCAGCAGAACCGAGATTGAGTTTATTTTTGATACGCTCTCTGTACGTGGAAATTGTTTTGTTACTCACCCTGAGCATATCCGCGATCTGTCTGTTGGTTAGCCCCTGGCCAATAAGATTGAACACTTCAAACTCTCTCGAGCTCAAAGCCTCAACCGGAGACGAATTTACATCAGTGCCGTTTCTTATATAGCGGTTAAGAATATTATCCATCATGCTGTCGCTTACGTAAACCTTGCCATTGAAAACCTGATGTATTGCATCCACAACCTTGTGAGTGGTTTCCCTTTTAGCGATATAACCCTTTGCACCGGCTTTAAGTACCCTGTCAACGAAAATGGATTCGTCGTGCATAGACAAAACAAGAACAGGAACATTAACTCTTCTGCGATTGATCTCCTTGACAAGATCTATTCCACAGCTTTCACGCAGCATTATATCAACAATAACAAGATCAGGATTAATTTCATCAAGAAGCCTGATAGCGTCAGGGGCGTTGTCTGCTTCGCCTGCCACAAAGAGATCATCCTCCTTGTTGATAAGCTGCGCGAGTCCGTCCCTGAAAATCGGATGATCGTCAACAATAAGAATAGAAGCCTTTCTACCCCTTGCAAGTAGCGCTTTGCTCAAGAGCACCTCCTTTTTGCTGTTTAACATGCATAAGCGGAATTGTACAAAGCAGCACTGTTCCCATCGGATCATTTGCAGATATCTGCAAAGAAGCCTTTATTATCTCAGCGCGGTACTGCATTATACGAAGCCCCATCCCCCTGCTGCCTTTGCTGTTTTTTTTGATTCCACGGCCATTGTCTTCGACTTTCAACAGCAGATTACTCTCATCAGAGCAAAGAGATATGGAGATTCTGTTTGCTCCCGAATGCTTTACACTGTTGTTAACTGCTTCATGTGCGATATAGTAAAGATTTACAGCGAGGATTCCTTCGTTGATAATTGAAATGGATTTGTCATATTTAAATACGCAGTCTTTTTTATAAATCGTATTGATCCTTTTAGCGAGATCACTGAGTGCGGTTATAAGACCTGTTGAATCGAGATCAACAGGACACAGCCCTCTTGCCAGACGATGAGTCTTTGTTATTGCCTCATTTATGAGTTGCTGAATTTTCACAGCAGCTGCCGCCTCAGTAACTTTACTGTTCTCAAGGTTGAATCTCAGAACCTCAGAGAGGGCTTCAACACCAATAAGATGGGGGCTCAGATCATCGTGAAGGTCGCGTCCAACCTGCTGTCTTACCTTTTCAGAGATTTCAAGAACCTCGCGTTCAAGGCGTCTTCTGTCTGTTATATCCCTTGCAACAACAACAATACTCTCAGGTTCATTGTTGACATAGACAACAGTTGAACTTATCTCCACCTCGATATTCTCTCCATCACGATGCAGGAATCCGTTTTTATCTATAAAAATTTCCGACGAACCTATTTGTTTTTCCCTGATGGCCTTGTAGAGATTCATGTTCTTGCTGTAAGGAAGAATGCTCGTTATCTTATGATTCTTCATTTCATCATAAGACATCCCGCACATATCCCTTGCCGCCCTGTTTATATACTCAAGTGAACCGTCGAGTTTGAATACAATTATACAATCCCGTGTAGCCTCAGCATAACGCCTGTACCTTTCCTGGGTTGCAGCAAGTTCGACTTCTGCCCTTCTAAGCTCAGTCACATCCATAAGGGAGGCTATAGACTGTTTGCTGCCGGGCACAGTTGCAACTGTTACATAAATATTCCTGTATTCTCCGCTCGGGAGTTTCAGTTTAAACTCATAGTGTCCGGGTGATGAAACCTTGCCCCTTCGCCTGCTGAGGTGATATTCGAGCATTCTCTCCCTGTCATCCTCTGCAACAAACTCCATCCACGACTTTGAATTCTCAATTTGAGATTTTCTGTATCCGGTTACCTTTTCGAACTCACTATTCACAAAAGAAACCGTTGTATCATCTTCAATACAGAGAATTGTTGTACCTGTTGTATTGAAGATGGTTCGGTACCTGTTTTCAGAGGTGCGTATTGTATCTTCCATTTCCTTCTGCGATGTCATATCCCTCATAAGCGCGAGAACACCGCAGGAATCTCCATCAGCAATGGATTTCAGACTTATCTCAACATAAAAGTCAGAACCGTCTTTTCTGAACATTTTTTCTTCAGTCAGGTCAGATGATTCAGGTGAATTCTTCAGCCTTTTAATAATTGATTTAAGTCTTTTTCTGCTCTCTGTTGGGAAATATTCATATATAACATTCTCTTCATGAAATCTATTTGCATCAAGGCCAAAGAGTTTTGAGGCAGCCTTGTTCAGCATAAACTTTTTATGTGCTGCAAAATAAAAAACCGGGCCGGGCAGTTCCAGCAGAAGAGTATGCCTTAATTCATCCCTGGAAGGGGAAGATTTTGAGCGGAGATCATGTTTTTCTGCAGTTATATCACTCAAGACTTTCTCCCCGAAATTGAAATAACAGTGCCGCAAAACACTTAACAAATGCAGTATGATAAAATGAAATAAAACTGATCAGAAACGGACATGTGATCAATATAATCATACCTTACAATATATGATTATTCATATACAATTATTAACATCAGTCGATTTCAAAAGTCAAGAGAAAAAATTCGTTTATCAGGACAAATACAGATAGTATGTCTAATCAAGCCTGGCAAACCTGATACTGCTTACAGGTTCAAGAATCCCCAGAGAAGATGCCTCGTCATAATAAAACTGCAGAGCTTTTTTGAGGGTATCAGTAAAATCAAACTCAAAGAGGTCGTAATAATAACCTACATCGTAGGTAATGTCAGGATACTTTGCCGAAGCCTTTTTTACCACTTCCTCCCTGTTATTTCGAAGTTCACCAAGAGAGGTTCTGAACGATGTATCGATTTCTTTTACTTTATCCAGGTGAAGCTCCAGTGCCTCCTCCTGAACAGCAAACACAGCAAATACCACAGGGTAGCCTGTCTTTCTGAGCCAGAGGTCCCCAAGATCATACACATATTCAACCGGAGTGTCACTTTCTATCATTGCATCATTACCGATTATAAGGGCAGCATCAAGGTTTTCCATTGATGGCCTTGGAGTAACAGGAACATAATGAGGCTCACAGCCATAATACTTCTTTAAAAGGATCTGAAGAAGGGCAACTGATGTTTTGGAAGCGCTCGTAAGGCCAACCTTTTTTTTATGAAGGTCTTCAATCGGAAGACGGCTTCTCAGGATAACAGAGCGTATGTAACCAACCGAGCTCAGGCAGAAATGAGGCATTATAAGCGACTGATGCTGAAAACCGGGATATGCACCTGCAGATACAGGGCTGAGATCAAGTATCTTCTCTTTTACGCAACGGTTCAGCTCCGAAGGGATTGCAGGATATATTTCAACACCATCAATCGGCTTCTTTTCAAACATATGATAGTAAAACGGATAGCAGTTAAGATAGTCTATATAACCAAGTTTCATTTTTTACCTCGCTTTGTAATCTGCCC
>CAZEJW010000073.1:0-21412 GCA_964512685.1 uncultured Leptospirales bacterium
CCCAACGGTGTTTTCTTTTCGGGGGATTCTTTAACGCAAGATTTATCTTCTGAAGTAATGTTATTTTTCACCTCAGGTTTATTTTTTCTGAAGTTTCTTGCAGTTATATTTTTTTCAACAGTGTATATCTTTCCTGTAATGCATTCCTTTTCCTGTTTGGAGATGAGTGATTTTATCAGAACTTTGCCTTCAAGCAAACGCACTTCTGTTTTTCCGTCCAACACCTTCAGTTTAAACTTTGTGCCGGTTGATGATATTTCAGCAGTTGGTGTAATAAAACTGTATTCCTTTGCAGTCTTTTTATCAAATGAAGCAAGCAGACTGCCCTTCTCAAGATTAAATTTAAACCGGTATCTGCCATCAGACAGGTATGAATCTCGTATAACGAGCGAAGAATTCTTTTCAAGTTCAATCCTGAAAATATCATTAAATGAAAGAATCCCCGCATTAAGGGTTTTCCCTGCATCAACCTCAAGTGAACCTGACTGATTATTATCAAATGAAAGAGGTACTGTTTTAACCTGAGAGAATTGAAAAGTCATAACAAAAAATACAGCACAGGCAGCCCCTGCCAGAGCTCCGGCAGGCAGAAAAATTTTCTTATTAAGGATTCTTTTTTTCTTTTCAGCCTTCTCAGGAAAGAGTTCATGCCTGGTGGCAATTATTTTATCAAGCAGGTATTCCGGGGGTTCTATTGAATCTGAGCCTTCAGCCTTTTCAAGGAAGGCAGCAAGTCTGCTGAATTTTCCCATACATTCATTACACCCTTCAATGTGCGCATGAAGATCCCTGGCTTTTTTACCAGAAAGCTTTCCGGCAAGCAAATCCAACATCATGTTCTTTGAAGGATGGTTCATTGTCATCAAAAGGTCTCCATATTAATAAGACAATCCTGCAAGCAAAATCAGCCACAGAAAAACAAGAAAAGAAACAAAACCCGCGGATTTAAGTCCATCAGCAAGAACAGAAAGAACATTGCCCAGCTTTCTCGTAACAGAACGTTCGGATATTCCAAGATTACGGGCAACCTCAGGAGTAGACATGCCGAGTTCTTTTTTCATTATGAAAACAGAACGCGATTTTTCATCAACCATTTCAAGAATCTCATATATCTTCTTTTGAAGCTCATCAGCAATCAGGTCTTCACAGATACCATGCCCTCCGGCCAAAGCATTACGGCTTTCAGTATCTGAATAAATTTCCCGCTTTGTTTTCTTTAAATGATTAACACAGAGATTATGAGATGTTTTATAGAGAAAAGCTCTTACCCGGCCTGCATCCACAGAATGAGTCTTTGAATACTCAATCAGATTTATAAAAGCATCATGAAGAATATCTTCAGCAGAATCATGACAGCCAAGGAAACGGTAGATGTAAACATAGAGTTCTCTGCCATGTGAGGTATAGATTGATTTTATTTCATTATCACTGAACATAGAATGCCGGGAATTATATCTGACGCCAATTCAATCCTGAAGTCAAATATCCCTTTTTTTATTTTTTCTGTCCGATTTCTACCGGCAGATTGTAATACAGATAAAATTGATTATAAAAAACAAAGGAGCAGGTCAATGAAAAAATTACTTATTTTAGCTACAGCAATGATATTTTCAGCAGTAATCCTTACAGGCTGTTATGAAGACACAGAGGATACAAATTCCATAGCAGATGATATTGTTGCAGAGAGTACAGCAGCATGCATGAAGACATCAGACAATGGCAAATGGGAGGAAAGTGAAACAGAGACAGAAACAGAGACAATAGACGGCATAGGGACAATCGAAGTAGGGTTCACAGCGAGCACAAGCTCAGATGCAGTCTTTACAGTCACATTTACTGATTACAAATCAGGAGAAAATATTCTCAACGGAACTCTGATAATTGAAGTAAACGCGGCAATAAACAATAATGAAGTCATTGTAAGCGGAACCATCAACGGTGAAATAACAGTCACAGGTGCACACAACGTGACAATTGTTTATAATAATTCTTCCTTCAGTGCATCAATAAAACTGACACCTGTAAATTTATCTCTGGGTGTTGAAGCATCACAGGTCAATAGAATAAAAGTAGAAGGATACAGCTTGACAGAAGACTAATGATGTAAACAAATATGCCGTAATGAACGGTCTCTGACGTTCATTACGGCTATGGTTTATACCGTTTAACGCAGGCCGCAGGAAAAAATATCTTCATATAAAAACAGATCAATATGCTGAAAAAACAGATAATATTATTACTGATAGTCCTACCCCTTTTTTCTCAGAAAATCCTTGCTGATAATGACAATAAATCAGTCAATATAACAGCAGGGCTGGATTCATATATTTTCAGCGGAGAAAGAAAAACAGAGTTTATTCCCTGCCTGTCTGCAGATTTATCCAAAGGTATATGGGGGATAAACCTGAACTACAGGTACCAGATCAATCACACTATGGTTTCAGGCAGTGAAACCATATCTCCTGAGATTCATACTGCCGGGGCCATTATAACATCAGGAAGAGGAAAGCTTTTCCAGGGTTCACTCAAAGGCAGGGCCGGCTTCGGGGAAAATGATTACTCTGCAATTTCAGGAGCGTTTGAAATCAGTGCATGCATTAAAGATATAACTGTCATTACAGAAGGCATGCTTACCTCCATGGAATACGATAATGAAAATCTTGAAGAAAAATCAATAACAGCTTTCATTCAGTATAAAGCGGGTCAAAGCAGTTTTATCAATTTAATGGCATACAGAAGCAAAACAGTTATAAAACAAAGTGACGATTATACATGCACATTTTTCAGAACAGGAGTGAATGCAGCTCCGCATGAGTCCTTCTTTTTGACAGCAGGGATACTCTATGGTTATGACAGCCTCGACAACAGCATTCCGGGATTCGATGCAGGACTTCAATGGCAATTTTCACAAAAAGCCGGAATCAACTTCAAATACCAGTATACCTGCTACATCCCCAAAGACACTCAGGAAGAGGCCGAAACTCTTTCTGTTTCAGACTTCCTGCATACTGTTGCAACCGGTTCACGTTTCATTATTCCTGAAGAACAAAACAGCCCTCAATCATATCATGAATTCAGGCTGGGAATTACATACTGTTTCTGAAACAACATTCAAATTCAGACAAAAAAATACAGGTTCCTTACATCCCGCGAAAAATACAACCCTGCAAGAAAAAAAGACTTTAAAAAGTGACTTTATAATTTAATAATATACAAATACTAAATTATAAATGATATTAAACTGAATGAAATCTTCTCTGAAAAAAACATATCCTCTTTTCATTATCATTGCCATGCTGCTGTTTCTGCAGCTTACAGGCAATATAAACTCGATAAAAAAAAATAAATCCTGCATTGAAATCAAAAGGATCTCATATGCTATAAAAAAATCCGACAGGCAATTGTCTGAAGGTGACTTTACTGAAACAAACCTTCCAGGAATTATTCAGTCAGATAAAATCGGCACCACTGCTAATGTTTTTTTCAGAATAAAATTCAGAATTCATGAAATACCAGATGAAGATCTTTTTCTCTATTCATTCGATTTTGGAGCTCTGAAAGGATACTCAATCAATGATTCACCGGCCAGGCTGGTTCAGAATATAAACGCCGGGCAGAGTATAAGCCATGTCTGGAAGTCAACACCTGTTCAGATAAACCGCAATTATCTCAAAGCTGGAGAAAATATAATCACAGTCGAACTGTTATATCTAAAAAACCTTAATGAAGGAACAAGAAGTTCGATATACATAGGCGATTACAGAGAAATCCACGACCTTGCTGAAATAAAACGGAATATTGCCACTCACATTTTCCACCTTGGTATCTTTTTCTGTCTGCTCTTTCTTGTATTCACTCTGATAATGTTCAGCATTACCGGTCAAAAAAAATTCGTTCTCATGACTGTCTTTCTTCTTCTACTGATTGCAAAAATTCTTTTTCACTTCAAAGCAAACCTGCCGATAGAAATCGAACTGAAAATAATCAGAATAATGTCTGGCATACTCTGGATTATCATCACAGAAACGATCTTTAAACTTTTATACAGGAATCACTGCACTGAAACAAAAATTATGACCGGAATCCTGGCTGCCAACCTCATGATTCTTTTTCTTCCGGTCTCATATAACGTACTTCATAACTCAAGCCTGACAATATTTTTCCTTTCAAATGTTTTCATTCTTTATGCGGCAGTCAGAAACAGGAAAAGAGAGGAATACTATTTTTATACGACAATCATTTTTATAATCACACGAATTCTGGGAGCAGTTCTGTTCAGATACATGATTAGAATAGAAATCAATACAGAAATAATTCATTATGCAGCAAGAGGGGTTGCCGACATCCTGCTGTTTTCACTAATAGTTTCAAGGGAATTCGTTACCTACATTCAAAGTGTCTACAGAAAAAGAATCTACGCAGAAGCGTCAAACAAAACCAAAAGCCTCTTTCTGGCGAACATGAGCCATGAAATAAGAACTCCTCTTCATGGAATAATGGGTCTTATCCAGATCATGAAAAACACACCTCTTTCAAAAGAGCAGACTGAGTATGTTGACATGATGGACTCTTCATCACAAAACCTGCTGGCAATCATCAATGATATTCTCGACCTTTCAAAAATTGAAGCAGGTAAAATGCAGTTAGACGAGAAAGAATTCAGATTCAAAGACCTGGTGCAGACGATTTCCGCCACATTCAGAATAAATGCAGAAGAAAAGGGCCTGGAACTTTTCCTGAACATGGACGACAGAATACCCGAGGTTCTGATCAGTGACGCTGTAAAGCTCAGTCAGATAATTATAAACATTACAGGCAATGCCATAAAGTTTACCGAACAGGGCAGAATTGAAATCCTTATATCGATAAAAGAAACACTTCCAACTTCAATCGTCCTCGAATTCAGCATCAAAGATACAGGGATTGGAATACCAAAGGAAAAACACTCTGAAGTATTCAACTATTTTTCCCAGGCAGACAGATCAATCCAGTCCTCGTTTGGCGGAACAGGCCTTGGACTTACCATTACTAAAAATATCATCGAACTGATGCAGGGGACTATTCACTTCGAAAGCGAACCGGAAAGAGGAAGCAATTTCATTTTCATTCTTCCCTTCAGGCTCTGCGAAGAAAGGGCTTCTTTGAACAGCAAAGGTCAACTGAAGGATGAAGAAGCAGCACTGAAAATACTCGTTGCAGAGGATGACCTTGTTAGCCAGCGTGTTATAAAAAGGATGCTGGAGTCAAGAGGCCACGAAGTAATCCTTGCAGATAACGGGAAAGAAATAATCAGTTTTTTCAGAAAAGAAAAATTCGACTGCATTCTAATGGATGAACATATGCCCGAAATGAACGGAATAGAAACAACCCTGAGAATAAGAAAACTTGAATCCGAAACCGGGGGGCATATTCCTATAATTGCCTTTTCTGCCGACATTGTGGAAGAAAGCAGAAAACGTTACCTTGAGGCTGGCATGGACGGATGCATACCAAAACCGGTTGATTTTGACGTATTTTTCAGAGAGCTGCACAGTATAACCTCTAAATATAAATAAAAATCAGGATCTTCTTTTCTGCCTGAAAAAATTTTTCAGTATAGCTGAACATTCATGTTCACATATTCCAAACTCAATTTCAGGGATATGGTTGAGAAGCGAATTGCCGCATACACTGAATACTGTTCCGCAGGCCCCATATCTTTTATCAGAAGCGCCTATATACACTTTTCTGATTCTGGCATGTACTATAGCGCCTGAACACATAACGCAGGGTTCCTTTGTTACATAAAGATCACACTCAGTCAGCCTTTCATTTCCAAGAAATTGTGAAGCCATGCTTATTGCCCTCATCTCAGCATGCATTGTGGGATTATTGTCTCTCCTTGTTGAATTGCCTGCTTCTGCGATGATTTGTCCTTCATAGACTATCACTGCTCCCACAGGCACTTCTCCGTCAAGTGATGCTTCGTAAGCGAGATCCAGAGCACGTTTCATATAACTGACTTTATCCATATATCATCTTTTCTCCTTCAGAGTTTCGATTTTGGCGAGCATCCTGTCATAGTGACTTCCCTTCCAGTAAATCCTCCCGCACTTTTCACAAACAGAATATTCCCTGCACCACGAAAGAACTCCTTTGGGAATCATGTCATGTATCCGCAGAAACTCATCCCCCTGATATTCTACTGGCACCACCAAACCATTGCATTTAACGCACCTGGTAAAGGGCCTGCAGAGATTATAGAGATCAAGCCTCTCTGTAATCTCTGCAAGCTGTTTCATAGGATCTGTATTTCGAACAAGCAGCCCGCGTGTAACCATGCTTCTCTTTAAAAGCTGCCTGTCTCTTGTAAGGAGAATCCTGCTTTCTTTCTCAGAAATATCAGCCAGAACATCATCTCCCCTTGATTTTTCATAATCAGTGTCAAAGCCAAGAAGCCTCAGCCATTTGGCAAGTTTTCCAAGATGAACATCAAGAACAAAACGCGGGTCACGAAGGGGATGAGGCCTGAGCCTGGTTATATTTGAGATCAAAAGGGTTTCAAAAACTGGATATACACTAATGCGGTCATTGTTTCTTACTGTATAATTGAAATCAACGGAGTTTCCATTAACGAGAATAAGGTCTATCTCAACATGAGGGACACCAAGAGACTCTACAAGATCCTTTACTGACCTCTTACCGTTGAATGAAAAACCGAACTCAAGCTTCCTCCGATCAGGAGGAAGAAAATCGTTCAGCTCCTCATAGAATCTCAGTCTTACACTATACATGAATCCTTCCCCGGGAAGGGCATAAATCATATATTAAGAATAAGGTCATCAAGGGTTCTTTTGGGCACGTGATGAACCTGATCCTCGTCTCTCCAGTATTTTACATCACCACCTGAATCAACCTGCTCGATAATGACTTTCTCCTTTGGCCTGCCGATTGCAAGAACAAGTAAAATCTCATATCTGTCTGGGATTTTAAGAGCCTTTTGAAGTCCAGCCCTGTTTATTGCTCCAATAATACATCCGCCAAGCCCCTGCTCAACAGCGCCGAGAAGCATGCTCTGACACACTATGCTGTGATCCCACTTAACGGTCTGAGAGATAAGAGTATCTGAACATATTATTATATAAGCGGAAGGTCTCTCTCCTTCAGAGGGACCTTCCCAGTCTTTGAGGTAGCCTGCCCATGAAAGGTTCGGAAATATAATCGAATTCTTTGCAGGATCTGAAGACAGGATGTATTTTAAAGGCTGAAGATTCTGGGCCGAAGGCGAGAGCCTGGCAAGATCGACAAGTTCCCTGAGGAGCGCTTCACTTACCCTGTAAGTCTCATCAAAACGCCTGTAACTTCTGCTTTTTTTAATAAGGTCTCTGAGCATTATTCCCCTCCCTGTCATTATATTTTGCTGCAAACGCCCTAAACGAATGCAGCAATTTCAGCTAACTACATATATTTAGGTTCCTTGTAGGAATACATATCATGAACATGACCTTCTGTCTGAGCTGAAGATGATCTCAGTTCAAAACGAAGCTCACCTGAATAAAGCTTCTGGTGAAGATCGGAAAGAGTTCTTGTTCCCATATCCTGAAAGGAATGTTTGAGCCCCTGGATAAGATATGGCACATAGTCAAAAAGAGATCCCTTGTCGACTACCGATCCAGATACACCCTGAGCAACAATAATCTTGGCATCTTCGGCAAAATATCTCTTTTTTCCTCCCGCTTCCATTGCTTCTGAAGAAGCCATGCCTCTGTATTTTTTTAGTCTTATTCCATTTTCATAGAAATATTCACCGGGAGCCTCCTGGGTTCCTGCGAACATCGATCCCATCATTACGGTTGATGCGCCTATTGCAAGCGCCTTGGAAATATGTCCGTTATTTGCAATGCCACCGTCAGCGATAACCGGAACACCTTTTTCTGCCGCGAATTTTGCTGTTTTATAAACAGCTGTTGCCTGACCTCTTCCCACAGACATTGTAGTCTGAGTTGTACAAATTGAGCCGGGTCCCATTCCGATTCTAAGAGCATCAGCGCCGGCATTGATGATATTTTCAGACTGCGCGGCTGTGACAACATTACCTCCGATTACATCTATATCAGGGTGATTCTTCTTTATATACCTGATCATTTCTATCTGATAGTTGGAATTTCCCTGAGCAGAATCAATTACAACCACATTAACCCCGGCCTTGGCAAGTTCGGCAAGTCTCTCTTTCGCCTCTTCCTGAGTGGAAATTGCAGCGCCAACCATCAGCTGTTTTTTATTATCCTTTGATGCAAGAGGAAATTCCCTGTTTTTCACCAGATCATGTCTTGACATAAATGCAACAAGCAGGCCTTTTTCATCGACTATTGGCAGCTTGCCTTTCTTTGACTGCCGGAGGATCTTGTTTGCATCAGAAAGGGTCACTCCCTTTGGAGCAGTCAACAGCTCAGATGTCATAACATCCCGCAGTTTCTTTGTTCTGTCCTTTTCAAAGTCAATATCCCTGTTGGTAACTATACCAATAAGTTTTGAATTAAGTTTTCCGTCTTCAGTTATCGGAATCCCCGAGAATCCGTACTTTTCTTTAATTTCATCAATGTCGAGAATGATATTATCAGGAGAGAGAACAATCGGATCTGTAATAAAACCGTTTTCATACCTCTTTACCTTTCTTATTTCCTCAACCTGTTTTTCAATTGAATTATTATAATGAATAATTCCTATGCCACCCATAAGGGCGAGGCCAATTGCCATTTTTGCTTCTGTAACAGTATCCATTGGACTCGATACAATAGGACTCTTTAGTGCGATATTCCTGGTTAGCTTTGTTTCCAGGATCACATCATCTGGTGCAAAATCTATGTAACCAGGCAGTATAATGAAATCATTATAGGCCCAGCAGGTTATCTGAGAAAAAATTTCATCAGCTGTAAAACCATCTCTGTGTGGCATTGGGGTCTCCTTGTAGTAGATATTAATATAGTTAATATTGATATTCAAATGAATAGTCAATAGTCCGAATCGATTTTAAAGAATAAAAAATAATTTTAGAGTTAAATATAATTATTACTGAATGATTTAACATTTTAAAATATTTTGCAGTGTTTTCAATTGATTATTACCAGAGCAGACAGAAAAATTAATGTTATCCCCTTATATAAAAACAGGAGCCATTTAGGCGCCCTGTCAGGAAAAAACAGCAATAAATATGTTGAAAAATCGGGCAATGATTGAAATTCTGGAATAAAATTCAGGTTTTCATCAAAAGTGTTTCTGTACAATACAAATTTTAGCTAACTGCAATATTTTTTGTGAATTCTTTTGTCAAGTAATTGATACAAAAAAATTCGATTGAGACAAATTCTGAAACAGCAGCAGCATATTAAACAATTGTTTTAACTGCTGGTCTGCAATAGAAGATCCGTTACAGATCACAACCGAATCAAAAAAAAAGAGGAAAATACAAATGGGCCACTGTAAAAGAAGAGGATACTGCTGTAAGGATGTACGGCTTGCAGAACCCCCCGAAATGCTTGAAACAGCATATAACTACTGGAAAAAATCAAAAAAAATTGACCCCAATTTTTCAGAAATATACCTGATATACCCCATGTTGGTATTTAAATTCGAGGATCAGACAGAAGACCTTCCTTATCATTATTACTGCAAGCACTTTACACATGATGAAAACGGCCTGCCAACATGTTCAATTCATCCAATAAGACCAAGAATGTGCAGGGATTTTCCATATTATGAAGATGTTGAGCACCTTGACAGGGATGAGCCTCTGAGCCCGTATGAGGGCTGCGGCTACAATGATCCCGACTGATCAGGGCATGTATTCCGGCAATATGTTGGTGGATGACTTGAGGATAATTTTTTTCACGTCAGGATGGGCTGTTTCAAGGGATGAAATAATCTTCCTTATTTCATCCCTTCTGGTTGAATCTCCATAAGGACATTCGCTAAGAAGCCCCTGATAGTTTTGCGTGCCTGCGTATCCTGCAATTTCTGACTTAAGGATAAATGAAAGCGGCCTGATTATTTCCAGAGTTCCTTCGAAAATCTTCAGTTTCGGTGGCATTGTACTGATAGAACCCTGAAAAACCATATTCATTACAAGAGTTTCGATAAGATCATCCCCATGATGCCCCAGTGCAACAGAGGTACAGCCCAATTCCCTTGCAAACTGAAAGATTCTGTTTCTCCTTTTTCTGGCACATAAAAAACAAATAGTATCATCATAATCTTCCCTTGCATCGAGCATAATATCCTTATGGTAATAGGGAACATCAAGTTTTGAACAAAAAACAGACAAAAATTCCCGGTTTATTTCATAAGGGACCTCTTCCACTCCTACAGAGACTGCAAAAAGTTTATAGTCAATTGGAACTTTGGTCCTTCTTCTGGCAAGGATCTCAAGCAAAACAAGAGAATCCTCTCCTCCTGAAAGCCCAACAGCTATCCTGTCTCCGTTTCTGATCATGTCATACTGATTGATAGTTCTGCCTGCTGCCCTTAACAGCTTAACAAAATCCCTGTCTGCTCTCATACTCCCCACAATGCGAACATAGATACTCTTTTCTCTTTCTGTTCCAAATCAAAAACCGGCAATAGCTCCTCCACTGAGCAATGCTTTCTGAGTTTAGATCCGAAATCACAAATATAGCGATACGTTTTTTTATTTATCATTAAAAAGTATTTTTAGGAATAAATACTGTAAAAAAATAATAAAATTATTGATATGTCAAATAATATCATACAATATGAACACATTAAATACGTGCAAGTGGATTTACAGGCATAAGGTAAAAAAGGAAAGTTTGAAATATGGCAAAAATACTTATAGTAGATGATTCAAAATTCATGAGAAGAATCCTCAGACAGACACTTGAAGAAGGCGGCCATGAAGTAATTGCAGAAGCAGACAATGGCCAGGATGGAATAGAAGCTTTCAAATCATACAGCCCTGATGTTATAACAATGGATATAACTATGGGTGGCAAAGACGGAATAATGGCTGTACTCGAGATAAAAGGCATAAATCCGAACGCAAAAATAATTGTTGTATCCGCTCTCAACGAAAACACCATAAAACTCAATCAGGACGACCTGAAAGCAGATGCTTTTATAACCAAACCATTCGAAAAGCAGGATCTCTTAGACAAAATCAATAAAATCCTTTCATAATCACAGAGAAAAAAATGGCACAGGACTTCGTACAGTTATACCTTCCGCAATCCTCTCCGGAATGCGCATACCTTCTGGAAAACGGATCGGTTTTTTTCTATATTTCAGAAAACGACAAGTATGCAATTAAAGGTAAAAATCTAATTATCGGTACAACCGAACTCATAATGAATCACATGCTGTCTAATGAAACCGGCAGAGTTGAAACAGCCGTTACAAGAGACTGTAAAACAATAAAGAAAATTTCTCGCGATAAATTTATTTCCGGGATGGAATCATACTCTTTTATTCTCAATGTTTCAATGGTGCTCGCCAAACAGGTTTTATTGACAAATCAGATAATCAATAAAAATCTGGGAATGCTTCAGGGAGATGAAAAAAAGACAAAGGAATCCTCCATACAATTCTATAAAATTCTCCGAAGGCTGAAGGATGAATTTGACAAGAGAAAACTTCCATGGCTCAAAGAACTTACCTCAAAATACGAAACCAGCCTCACATACAAAAGAGGAGAAGCATATTTTAAATCAAGCGAACCGGTAAAAATATCAGAGGCAACAGACCTGTCAGACAGACAGACTGAATATCCAAGAGGAACTGTAATCTGCGAGGAAAACACTTATGGAGAAGAAATGTACATACTTCAGAGCGGGGCCATAGATGTGGTAATCCAGGGGAACAGTGTTGCAACTATTGAAGAACCCGGGACTGTTTCAGGAGAAATGGCCCTTCTGCTGGGCCAGAAAAGATCTGCATCACTGATTGCAAAAAACAATGTGGTTCTTTCAAAAATTACAAAAAAAGATCTGAAGGAAATAGCAGAAAAACAGACAGACCTTCTCAAAACAATTGCATATGCTCTTGCTTCAAGACATTATTACAACACTGTAAAAATCGAAACAATAAATAAATCCCTGATAGAACAGACTCTTGATAAAGCTGAAAAAGGCGGTGAACAGATTGCAGAAAAAGCCATGAACGAGCTTACACGGCTTAAAAATGATGTCGAGGATATAATCTACAAAAAAAATGCGGATTTTTTACAGGACCTCAAAGAGATCCTGTAAAGTTTTTGGTTTATAAAGACTTGAGCCAGTTCAGCTCTGCCTTTAAATGCTGCTCAAGATAAGTAATAATATGCTGATAACCTTTGAGCTGCGACGCTTTATCTTTGTCAAGCTTACCCTTTATTCCATCGAGCTTTTCCTTGACCATACCCATACGATCTTCGATAAACTGCTCTTTCTGCTCTTGTGAAAGAGTTGAAAAGAACATCAGAACAATATCGATATCGAAATGAATAAGTTTCTGATCAAAATACTGTTTGAGTATTTTTTTATAATACTTTTTCCCGGCAGGCAGAATCTCATAAACGTATCTTTCGGGATTTCCGCTTTCCTTTTCAGTTCCAACCCTCTTTACCCAGCCATTGTCCACAGCTTTCTTGATAGCATAATAAATCGAGCCGAACTTGATATCCACATAATCCTCAAGCCTTTCAACGATCTTTTTCTTGATCTCATAACCATACAGGTTTTCTTCCATCAATAATCCCAGAATCGTAATTTCAATCTTCATAACTCACTCTCCATTCTATATGATTAGTATTGTTTTCCTGTTGTATAATAAAATTATAAACCATATCAATTTCCGAATCAATAATTAATATCAAAATTTAACTAAAAATAATTTTTCAATAAAAAAGTCACTATTCAGCTATTTACAGATTTACATCCTGATCAGCAGATCAAAAAGCAGAAAATAATTTTCCCCGGCCGCCGCAGACGGCAGGAGAGAATTATTTCACGATTATTCCTGTTAATCATTATATAACTATTTAACAGCCAGCAACCCTGATAAAAATCAATGAAGCGAAAATCATGCAAAACACATTTAAACATTTATGCTCTGCCTAAACTCTAACTTTATTATTCCAACCGGTTTAAACAGCATAGTTTAATTTTGACTTAAAATCAAATAACAAATCAAAATTTTTATAATAGAAGTGTCAATATAAAAATTAACTATAAATAAATTTTATGCAATCTATAGAGACGGTTTTTAGAAACTATACAAACACCTGTTATTTCAACCTCTTTTGACGTGTTTTCCTGAAGAATATCATTCACTAATGGGGATTTAATCTTCAAGAAAATGCATATACAAACAAAAACATCAGTGTTAGCAACAAAAAGCAAACAAAACCATTCAGTACAGAAATATTTTTTTACTGATTGAAATTATTTCAATGATGCTTTAACCATACCTAAAGAATCATATAACAAGCATCACGAAACAACTGGATATTTCTCATGAACAAAACAATAAAAAACCTTAAAGAAGGATCTCCCGTAATAATCACCGCCCTTGGTGATTCCCTGACACAGGGATGGATGGTCAACAAAGGCTACTGCGATTTTCTGGCAGAGATGCTGCAACAGAAGTTTCCTGCCTCAAACTTTAAAATCATCAACAAAGGAATACCCGGGAACACAGCAGAACAGGGACTCCTGAGGCTTGACAGGGATGTAATCGAAAACGATCCTGACCTTGTGTTTATCCAATTCGCACTGAATGATGCCTATACAGGTTATTCATATCCTGAATTTAAAAAGATAATCAGCAGAATAATAAAAAGAATCAAAAACAAAACAAATGCTGAAATACTGCTGATCACCTCAGTTCCACTCATGAATGAGAGAGAAAACAGACACGCAGAACTTTTCTATTCACAACTGGAGGAACTGTCAGATGAAGAAAAAATTCCCATTTCCAGAGTGCATGATTATTGGAAGAAAAAAATAAAATCAGGAATTAATTTTCATGACCTGGTTCAGGAGGATGGAGTTCATCCGACTGAAATGGGTTACAAGCTCATGGCTGAATCCATTATACAGAACTTCAGTAATCATAAAACTTGATTTCATATTAACATAATCTTTATAATATCTTAACACACAGTGCGGATATTTCTGTTAAAAATATTCAGTAACAGGAACCACGCAATGGAAATGGTGCGAACAGAAGTACAGAAAAAAAAACTAAGACTCAAGTTAAAGAACAGAAGCATCCTCTACGAAAAGATAATCGATAAAATATTTTTTGTCACAGGATTCTCCTGCCTTTTTATACTGTTTTTAATAATGATCTTTCTGTTCAGAGAAGGGATACCAATCCTCGGTGAAATCAGCATAAGTGATTTTATCCTGGGGACCGACTGGTATCCAACCAGCGAAACAGCGAGATTTGGAATATCACCTCTTATAATATCATCAGTTTCTGTAACATTGCTTGCATCTGTGATTGCCATACCCTTCAGCCTTTCAATAGCAATATACCTTTCTGAAATAGCAAAGCCGGTAGTTCGCGAAGTGATAAAACCGGTAATAGAAATCATCGCTTCCATACCTTCTGTAATTATCGGATTTTTCGGAATGGCAGTAGTGGCCCCATTTCTTCAGAATCACTTTGACATTGACACAGGCCTCAACCTCTTCAATGCATCGATCATGCTGGCCTTTATGGCAATACCCACAATAGCCAGCATTTCAGAAGACGCGCTCTCATCTGTTCCTGTTTCACTCAAGGAAGCATCATATGCGCTCGGAGCGAACAGGTGGCAGACCATCTTTCACATAACAATACCGGCATCACTCTCAGGCATATGGACAGGAGTGATACTCGGGATATCCCGGGTCATTGGAGAGACAATGGTAGTGCTCATGGTTTCAGGCGGTGCAACCCTTATTCCCACATCGATCTTTGATCCTGTAAGGCCGCTTACTTCGAACATTGCAGCAGAGATGGGAGAGGCAGCTGCAGGAGGAACCCACTATCACGCGCTTTTTGCAATCGGGATTATTCTCTTTATTATAACATTTGTTTTCAATCTCATAGCGGATTATTTTTCGAATAAATATAAATTCAAGGAGAACCAGGCATAAAGGTTAGTAATAAATTCACAACCTTTATTGCATGAGGAAAGAGCCTGTTATCCCCGCCGCCGAGGGCGGCGGGGATAACAAATCTTTTTTCATTTGAACTAAAAATACTTCAGGAATAAATATTTAATCTAAGATTGTTTAGAAATAACAAAACGGAAAGAAATAATGATTAAGATACAAAGAAATAAAAGAGCAGAAATAATTGAAAAATCGATGTTCCATTTAATAAGAATACTGTCAGTTTTCATAATACTGACACTCATTTTTATTCTGGGATATATTTTTAAAAACGGCATGTCTGCAATATCATGGGAATTTCTCACTGAAATGCCCAGAGATGAAATGACAAAAGGAGGAATCTTCCCTGCAATAGTCGGTACCTTTTACCTGATGATAGGATCTTCTGTTATATCAATACCCATTGGGGTTGCCACTGCAATTTATCTCAGTGAATATGCACAGAAACCAAAGCTGATCAAAATTATCCGCCTTGGTATAAACAATCTTGCTGGAGTACCTTCAGTTGTTTTCGGGCTCTTCGGTCTCAGCCTCTTTGTAGTTTTTTTGGATTTTGGCACATCCATACTTGCAGGCTCCCTTACTCTCGGAGTACTCAACATGCCTGTAATAATCAGATCAACTGAAGAAGCACTTAACGTGGTTCCTTCCACCTACAGGGAAGCATCTCTCTCTCTCGGCGCAACAGGATGGCAGACCATCTACAGGATTGTTCTTCCCAATGCCCTTCCGGGAATCCTTACAGGCATAATGCTGTCCCTGGGAAGAGCGGCAGGCGAAACAGCCCCAATCATGTTTACAGCAGCAGCATTCTATACCCCTGATCTCCCTGTTTCAGTCTTTAACGAAGTCATGGCCCTGCCCTACCACATATATATTATGGCTACTGCCGGCACTCACATACAGGAGACAAGGCACATTCAGTATGGAACTGCAATTGTACTGATCATGCTGGTGCTGATGCTTAACTCTGTTGGCCTCTACCTCAGGCACAGGTTCAGAAAGAAACTTCACGGGTGAGCTTTCTCAATCATACTGAACTTAACATGCTTTTGCATAAGAGTGAAATGTTTATCAAGAGTATATAATGAAAGAGAATTATTCATTACGTTTTGAAGGATTATTAGATCAGGAATACCTACATTATTTATCCCATGCTTTAAATTATTCGCCTGCAGATCAATAATCTCATCCCAGTTTATTTGAAGGGGTATTTTTCTGAAAGACTGCAGTATCTCTATTGCTTCTTTTTGTTTTTTCAAATACATAAAAGGAATCAGTTCAGCCAGGATGAGATCATTTGTGCATGCCTGATTATTATCAATCAGAGAGTTAAAATAACCGCTGTCGATTTTACCACTGCCCCTGAAATAGTCGATCCATACAGAAGAATCAGCAAGTACAGAATTCATCGTTTCCTCAATGAATCAAGATCAATATCAAGGTCAATCTTTCCCTCAAACTTCTTAATCTGCTTAACCTTTTCTCTCTGAATCAGGCTAAGAAGAGCCTCTTTAATTACTTCAGTTTTTGTGCTGATATTAGTCACTTTCATTGCTTCAGCAACAAGATCTTCAGGGATATCGATTGTAGTACGCATATTTCCTCCTAAGACTATGCATAAACAATAATAATATTATATGCATAGTCAAGAGAAAATCTCATAAGCTGTTTTTTATATGTCCGGCTGGAATGAAATGTATCCACAGGCCTCAGAAGAGAAGGAAATGAAGATTCATTTGTTCTACATGCACCTCCACCTTGACGGGGGAGGCTGGGAGGGGGTGAATAGAATCTACAGTGTTATATTTATGCGAAAAGTTGTTCCCCTGTTTCCTGAGTTTACTTTGAGTTTCCAGCCAAGGAGTTCACTTGCGTGTTTTACAATAGAAAGGCCAAGCCCGGTTCCGCCGGTTTCACGTGAACGGCTCTTGTCTACCCTGTAGAACCTCTCGAATATTCTTTCAACAGCCTCAGAAGGAATTCCGATTCCTGTGTCTGATATTATAACTGTAAGTATGCCCTTTTCTTTTTCAGAGGCAACCTTTACACTGCCTTCTTCATAGTTATAGCTTATTGCATTGTCAATGATATTGAAGAAAACCTCTTCTGCCAGAAACCTGTTGCCAGTAACAGACTCATTCATGCCTGATGAATCAACAGAGAGATCTACTTTTTTTACAATGGCTTTTGCACTGAGAAGATCAACACAATTCGAGATAATTTCTTTTATATTGATCTCCTCCCACTGGAAATCACTTGAGGTTTCTATTCTGTTGAGTTTCAGCATGTCATTTATAATGGAATTCTGCCTGTCAATATTCACAAGTGATTTTGATATAAAACCGCGGCAGAGATCCTGTTCGTGGAGATGATCCTTCATGGTCTCAATATAGCCCCTCAGAATGGTTATTGGAGTCTTGAGTTCATGAGACAGGTTTCCTACGAGTTCAGTCTTCAGCCTTTCTATCTTCTTTTTCTCTGTAACATCATGAAGCACAAGGAGAATCCCCCGGATGGTTTTCTCTTCCCTTATTGGACTTATGGCAACCTCGCAGATTGTACCATTCACGAATTCCTCTTCAAAGGATGTTTTCTCTCCATGGCTCAGTGCATACTCGATCATCGAGTTGAACGAACTGCTTCGAATAACCTCATAGTAGAGAGGCCCTGCAGACAGATTCTTTATTTCAAGGAGATCCGCAAAAGCGCCATTTGCAATAACGAGTTTTTTATTTATATCCACAACTCCTATTCCATCGTGAATGCTTTCAATTGTGACTTCCAGTTTATTCTGCTCAAGAAGCAGGTTGTCTATTTTATCCACAATGATATCCGCAAGCCTGTTAAGAGATCTCTGAAGTGTGCCGATCTCATCATCACTGTAGTTGAGTATTCTCCTGGAATAATCCCCCCTTGAAAACTGTTCCGCGAAATTAAGGGTTTCAACAATGGGCCTGGTAACCCTGCGGGATATAATCATGATGATAATGCCAGTAACCCCGAGAGCCAGGAATCCAAGCAGAATAATGAGCTCCCTTACCTGCCTTACACTGCCGTCAATCTCATAGAGCGGCTTAGCAAGGCGCACAACGTACCGGGGATAGGCGACAGCATAGTAAAGCATGTCAGTCTTCAGTGTATTACTGTAGCGAACAGAGTATCCTTTGCCATTGTTTATAGCGTCCTTTATTTCCACCCTGTACCTGTGGTTGTCCATTGAATCAGGCTTTCCGATCTCGGAATCAGTGAGAACCTTCCCTGTGATATTAACTATTGTAATCCTGAGATTAACAATCTTTGAAAGCCTTTCAACATAAGGAGAAGAGCATCAGAAGAATGCAGGATGTTTTTTTCAGGCAGGCCGGAAGAGCCTTTTGAGTCTTCAAGAACCAGTTCAATAAAATCGATTTTCTCTTTCATCTCTTTCTTTATAATATCGAGATGAGTGTCTCTTACCAGGTCATTGAACATTATAAGAAGAGAACAGATGAGTATAAAGATGAGGGTTGTATAATAAAAAATTATCTTGTTGCTTACTTTTTTGAGCATATTATTACCGGAATCTTCAGACCTTTATACCGTAACCGACCCCGGAAAAGGTTGAAATGAGATTTTTATATTTACCCAGTTTTTTCCTGAGATTCATTACGTGCACGTCAATGGTTCTGTCTACAACGTAGACATCATCACCCCTTATGCTGTCTATTATATTGTCGCGTGTGAAAACCTTGCCAGGGTGTTTCATAAAAAGATGAATCAGCTCGAACTCGGTTCTTGTTACTTTTATATCTTTGCCGTCAACCTTGAGGCAATATCTTTCAGGGTAAAGTTCCACTCCCTCAATCTTAAGCCGCTCTTCGGTTTCTCTTTTACCGCCTGTTTCCACCCTTCTTAAAACAGCCTTCACCCTTGATGTGAGTTCCTTTACTCCAAAGGGCTTTGTTATATAATCATCGCCTCCAAGCTCAAGGCCAAGCACCTTGTCGAATTCCTCTGACTTTGCAGAAAGAAAAATTATCGGTATTGTTCTGAACTTTTCGTCTGATCTCAGTTTTTTACAGAAGTCGTATCCGTCAATGCCGCCCATCATTATATCAAGAATAATGAGATCAGGAATACGTTCACCTATCACTTCCATTGTTTCTTCTGCAGATGAAAAGGTCATTACCTCATAGCCTTCAGACTTCAGGTTGAGTTCAAGAATCTCCTGAATATCTTTTTCATCATCAACAGCAAAAATCAGTTTTTTCATTTTATTCATTCTACCTTAAACCTGTACATTAAACACTCTCCCTGCTGCAGTGGCGAATATCCACTCCTTCAATATAGTACACAGCGCGTTCAGCAATATTCGTTACATGGTCTCCGATTCTCTCAATGTGCTTTGATACCATTATAACACCAAGCCCCTGTGATATTACAGCAGGCTTTTCCGCCATATAGGTGAAAAGTTCCCTGTATACCTGGAGATTGAGTTCATCTATTTCACTGTCACGCTTTATTACCTCTCTTGCAAGTGCTGCATCCTTTGTTGTAAATGCAGTGAATGTATCCTTAATCATCTCTATTGCAAGTTCTGCCATGCGAGGTATATCTATTAATGCCTTGAGTGTTGGCCTGCCGTCAAGTCTTATTGTCTCTTTAGCAATGTTTGTTGAAAGATC
Source organism: uncultured Leptospirales bacterium (assembly GCA_964512685.1). Taxonomy (GTDB): domain Bacteria; phylum Spirochaetota; class UBA4802; order UBA4802; family UBA5550; genus CAZEJW01. Next base: position 19,802 of record CAZEJW010000073.1, read on the forward strand.
GCCAATTCTCTCAAGATCTGTATTTATCTTGAGCATTGCAAGAACCAGCCTGAGGTCTATTGCTGCAGGCTGTCTTGTAACAAGCACCCTTATGCATTCATCATCAATATCCATCTCCAGCCGGTCAAGCTCGCTGTCATTGTCGAGCACCTTCCTGGCAAGCTCAACATCTGATGTGCGCAATGACTCAACAGAATTATAAATAGCCTCAATTGCAAGGTCAGCCATCCTGAATATCATTGCCTTTATTTTTTCAAGCTCCTGTTCAAAATGAGTCGTCATTATCTCCCCCTTAACCGAATTTTCCTGTAATATAGTTTTCTGTCATTGTTTTCTCAGGCCTGGTGAAAATCGTTTCTGTTTTATTCATTTCAATGAGATCGCCCATATAGAAAAACGCAGTATAATCACTGACCCTTGCTGCCTGCTGCATATTGTGAGTAACAATTACAATCGTGTAATTAGACTTGAGATCCTGGATAAGCTCTTCTATCTTCTGGGTTGCAATTGGGTCAAGCGCGGACGCGGGCTCATCCATGAGGATTACCTCAGGCTTTACTGCAATGGTTCTTGCGATGCAGAGCCTCTGCTGCTGACCGCCGGAAAGCCCGAAAGCTGATTCATTCAGCCTGTCCTTTACCTCATCCCATAGAGCTGTGCTTTTAAGAGAGCTTTCAACAATGCTGTCGATTTCATACTTGTTCTTTATACCATTGATTCTCAGGCCGTAAGCGATATTCTCGTAGATTGATTTTGGAAAGGGATTGGATTTCTGAAACACCATGCCCACCCTTCTCCTCAGGCCTGTTACATCAAACCTTGAGTGATAGATGGATTCATCTTCTATGAGGATGTCCCCTTCGCGCCTTGTATTGGGGATGATATCGTTCATCCTGTTTATGCACCTCAGGAATGTTGACTTGCCGCACCCTGACGGGCCAATGAGAGCCAGCACAGTGTTCTTTTCAACCGAAAGGCTGATATTGCTTACTGCAGGCTTATCTGAATAATAAAAGCTCAGATCTTTGACTTTAATCTTTTCATGCATCATATAATCCTGGTTTATAAATATTTGCCGTTTTTTTGTTTATTAAGGATGAAGAAGCAGCCCTTTTGAAACCGCTCCTTCTATATGGGCTAATATCATGAGAGATCTTTAAGGAATTATTTTGAAAATATAAAGATTTTGTTAATTTCCGAACTTTGCCATTCATTATGAATAGAATTCGCTGTTACCGTATGTTGAACATGCACCTCCCCCTTGACGGGGGAGGCTGGGAGGGGGTGACAAGGCCTCCATCCACCTTCTGCTGTAATGATTCGATTTAATAATGATTCTCCTCTGTGGTTACCCACTGGTCATTCCTGCGAAGGCAGGAATCTCATGGTGAAAGTTTCATGAATACTCTGCATGAGATTCCGGCATTCCGTTTCACTACAGCCGGAATGACAGGCCATTCACCTTCTGCTGCCATATACTTCCACATTGCATTGATTATACTCCCGGTGCCGTACGAGTCCCATGCCCGGACTCGTACATGTCTTATACCCGGACTCGTACGAGTCTCATATCAGTACTCGTACGAGATTCATATCAGGACTCGTACGAGT
>CAZEJW010000074.1:0-19457 GCA_964512685.1 uncultured Leptospirales bacterium
GGGTGTAGGGGCACCTCCTGTGTGAGTGCCCCGATATTGGCAGGGTGTAGGGGCATCTCGTGAGAGCCCCGATATTGGCCGACCCATACCGCCTTCACACAACACAGGCAGGAGATAAAATGGATAACATAAAGCTGAAAATTAAGGGTTTTAAAAGGTATCTTTACTTCAGCAATCTGCATACGAATCCTCACCATAAGGTCGGAAGGGACACTGTTAGTGAAAGACAGTTCAGAAGCTGGTGGGATAATGATGTAAGAAATGTATTCTTCCTTTTAAAAGATAAGTCAGAGCTTAAATTTTTCAACTATCTTGACAGGGTATATACGAAACACGGCTTTACAGTTGATTTTATTTATCTTGATGATTATTCCCCGGATTTGTTCCCATATATTGAAGATACATGCAAAGGGATAATGGACAGCCTGAAGTTCAGAAACTCGCTGCTTGTTTCATTTGATAACGAAGGAATCCTCGAAACATTTCTTTCTTTGTTTCTTGTTCATACCAAAAATACTCCTGAAGATGCAATTGGATTTATCGAGTCGGTCAATGGGTTTAAATTTCCCGTGCGTGAGAACGAGGACAAAATAGTTGGATTCAGAGATTATCTTGTTGAGTGTGAAGAAAGCAGAGTTCCTGATAAAAAAGCAGAGATTAAATACATACATGGGAAAAGTGAAAAAAGTAAGGTGGAAAGTGAAGAAAAAAAACTTCAAAAAACGGGGGATGAAGAGGTCAGTGCAAAGAGGATGAGTTCGTATAACGTAAAAGATACTGGTGACTCATCGAAAATTTTCTCATTTATGAATTCCTTCCGCTTTCCTATAAGAAGCAAGCTGATATCCATTGTTTCGCTTATTATAATCTTATCCATGACTGTAATGATTGTACTGGCAACCTTCTTCTTTAAAACCGACAATGAAATTCGTCTGCAGGAGACAAGTCTGAGGATATCCGATGTACTCGCAAGAAAGGCTGTGACAGACCTTTCGGATATTGTCGAAAAGGTCAGCATTGTTACATACATGAATACAAGAGAAGGTCTGTCCCGCGAGCAGAAAAGGGCAATCAATACTGCTGTTTTTAAAAATCAGGCTGATATCATATTCATCAGTCTTGTCGAAAATATGAATTCAGGAAAATCTCCTGTTGTGAGATTTACACTTTTTAACGATTCCCTGAAGGGAAGGGTTTTTTCAAAAAATGAAATCAATTCTTTGATCAGCAATGAAATTGTAAATATCGGCAATTCTCTAAGGGCAGGAATTTTTATAAGAAATGTGTCTGATCAGGTTTCGCATCCTGTTGTGTTTATCGGCGTTCCGCTCGGGGGTAAAAACAGGGCTGCTGTCGCGGGCTACAGGCTCGATGGCCTTATTAAAACTTTCAGTACAAGGGGAATAACGGATTCATTTGTGGTAAATTCAAAAGGCGATGTTCTGGTTCACACAGACAGTAAAATCATACTTGCAGGAGAAAATTTCTCAGAACTTGAAATAGTGAAAAGAATGATAAAGAGCCCGGTAAACAATGGATATACCAGGTTCATGAACGATGGAAAGAATTATTTCGGATCATTCAAAAAAACGGGTTTTGCAGGACTGGGAGTGATCTCGACAGTGCCTGAGGATATAGCTCTCGCTGAAGTATATAATATCCAGAGAAGAAATATTTATATAATGATAATCGTTCTGAATGTCGCGGTTTTCATTGTGTTCTTCTTCGCGAAGAGTATAACGAAACCAATCTTTCGTCTGAGAAGAGCGACAGAGCAGATTGAGAATGGAGATTATGACATATCAATAGAATCATCATCTAACGATGAGATCGGTGATCTCACCAGGTCTTTTGTTCACATGGGCAGGGGGCTTCAGGAAAGGGAAAAGATGAAGGATGCGTTCGGAAGATTTGTGAATAAAGAAATCGCAGATATGGTACTTAAAGACGAAATTAAACTCGGAGGGGAAAGAAAGGATGCAGTTGTTATGTTCACTGACATCCGATCGTTTACTGCCATTTCGGAAAAACTGCCTCCTGAAAAGGTGGTCGAGTTTCTCAATGAGTACTTTACGGAAATGGTTTTGTGCGTTCATGAAACCGGGGGAGTTGTAGATAAATATATCGGTGATGCCATTATGGCTGTCTGGGGAACTCCGGTATCTACAGGCAATGATATCGAAAATGCAGTAGACAGCGCTCTTTCAATGAGAAAGAGACTGGTGCAGTTTAATAAAAAAAGGGGAGATGAAGATAATCCCGTTATACGGATGGGCTGTGGTATAAACAGCGGCCCTGTCATTGCAGGCCAGATAGGATCTCTCGACAGAATGGAATATACCATTATCGGAGATACTGTGAACCTTGCATCGAGAATAGAGGCGCTGAACAAACCTTTTGGAACTGATATTCTCATTACCAGCGGGATGCGGGAAAGTGTAGAAGATGTTTATGACATTGTCTTGATGCAGAAGATAATGGTTAAGGGAAAAGAAAGTACACAGGAAATCTATGCTGTGCTTGGAAGGAAGGATGATGCGAACAGGCCTCAAACTCTGGATGAACTTCAAAACATGCTTGGAACCAAAGCTGAGAGAAGGAGAAGGAATACCGGTTTCGGGGAAGTAAAATATGAAATTATTGGCTGACACCATAGTTCCGTTTTTCAGCATAACAACAGCAATGGTTTTTTCATTTTTGCTTTATATGGATTTTTCAAAAAGAATTGAAAGCAGCAAGGCTCCTGAAATCGGAACCATTACCTTCAAAAAAAAGACAGCGCAGAGAAAATATACAGGTCAGGTGGTCTGGGAAGATGTAGAACAACAGGCACTTGTTTATGACGGTGATTCTGTTAGAACAGCTAACGGTTCAGAGGCTGTAATCGAACTCAGGGACGGATCGGATATTGAGCTCGATGAAGAGAGTATGGTTCTGCTCTCCATGTCAAAGGAAGCGTTTGATATTGATTTCAGGTATGGTTCAATTAACGCGAAAAGAAAGGGTATAGACAGGGGGGATGTAAGAACCCTGAAAATTAAATCTGACGCCGGGGAGGTTGCCATTGACAGAAGCGACCTCTCCCTGTCGAAGAAGAAACTTGATAATTCAATAAACCTGTCGGTTCTCTCCGGAAGCGCCTCTCTCAAAACAGCCGGTAATAAAAAAGTTATTGTTAATGAAAATCAGAGGGCAAAGGTTTTTGCCGGTAAAGAAGCAGATGTGGAAAAAGTTATGCTCAGGATAACCGGTCCGGCAGATGGTTCGGTTATCCCGTATAACCCTGCCGGATATTCCTTTCGCTGGAATGAATCAAGGGCAAAAAAAGTAAGATTGAGGATTTCAAACGACAGGTCAATGAAGAAGCTTTTGACCGATGAAAGGGTTGCAGGTTCTGGCGTTAAAAAAAAACTTCAACCCGGAAGGTATTATGCGGGGCTTTCTGGATATGATCCTCTCTCGGGAAAGAGAATTCACAGTGATATTGTAAGATTCAGCATTCTTGAAGATTCGCCTGTTGAACTGATATCTCCACAAAACAGAGAAACAATCAATGGATCACCAGCCAGGGTTTTTTTCAGATGGAGTTATTCGGAATCTGCAGTTGAATACATACTGGAGCTCAGTGATTCCAGGGACTTCAAAAATATTTTCCTCACTGAAAAAACACCGGATAATTCAATCATGATTGATTTACTAGAAAAGGGACGTTATTTTTGGAGGGTGAAGAAAATCCTCAGAGGATATTCCGCGTTAAGTAAAACAGGAAGTTTTGTTATAAGAGAACTTAAGGATATTCCTCCGCCTGTTCTTCTCTTCCCGTCAGACCGAAGAACCTTTGCTGAAAACGCAGTGAAAAAAGGATTATTCTCGTTTTTATGGAAGGGGCATCATTTGTATGCAAAATATATTTTCAGAATATCTGATGATCTGTCTTTTGAAAAAGCTTTAGTCCGTAAAGAGATAAAAGGCAGAAGAATAGAATTTCCGGTTTCGCTTAAAACAGGGAAATATTACTGGATGATCGATGGGGTCGGCAGAGATAAAAGTAAAAAGAGTTCAAAAATATTTTCTTTTACTGTAGTTAAAACCTTTGAGATAAGTCTTGCCGGTCCAAAAGATAAGATGGTGATTGAAACCGAAGAAAACATGAAAGATCTGGGTTTCTCGTGGTCAGGATCCGGAGGGCAGGCGCTCTACAGGCTGGAGGTTTCACGCAGGGATGAATCAAAGACGGGCATGACTCTCGTTGTGGAACAGACAAAGGCTGAAATGAAAAAACTGATTCCGGGCAGTTATGTATGGAGGGTTTCTCTCCTGGATGAACTGGGAGCCTCTATTGCCCGGAGCAGGGAGAGATCTTTTACTATTGTTAAAAGGCCCGGGCCCCCTCTGCTGATTTATCCGCATCGAAACAGTGAAGTTCATATTGGAAAAGAAAAAGATCTTGTGCTTAAATGGAAACCGGTTGAGGGCGCTGTATTTTACATCGTGAGTATGTTTCAGGAAAAGCCAGGAGGCAGAAAAGCTGTTTTAAGCGAGAAAACAAAGAATCCGCTTTATAAAATGACAAAATACGAACTTCTCGATTACGGCAGGCTTTTCTGGAATGTAAGGGCATATACAAAAACGGAAAACGGTATGATTTCAAGCAGGGAGGCTGAGAGTACATTTGTGCTCAGTACAGAAAAGCTAAGGCCGCCCGAGATTGTGACACCAAAAATTCATTACATAAGAAAACAATGATGAAAAGGACACTGTTTATACTGATGTTAATACTTTTTCTGTTATACGGAACAGGCAGCTTTCCGAATCAGGGAAGTTTGATTCCGTATGACGGTGTTGTGGTGGAGTGGAAACCGGTTGAAGGGGCTGTCGGTTACAGGGTAGAGATTAAAAACAGCAGAAATAACAGTGTCGCGAGTTTCGATGTGGATGGAAACAGGCTCGAATACAAACTTTCCGAAGGAAGCTATTATATCCGGATTGGAGCTCTTAACAGGCTGAAAAAAGTTGATTCGTTTTCAAACTGGTCTCCTCTGGAGGTAATAGAAAGCGTTATGCCTGTAATAGAAAAACTTTCAGTATCATCTTTTTTCGCGGGTGAAGATGTGAAGGGCATAAGACTGACTGGAGGTGATTTCAGGGAAGGTTCGAGAATCTATATTCAGAAGGGATCAGAAAAGATCGAGGGGAAAAGTTATAAATATATATCAGATAACGAGGTTGTTTTTGATCTGGATCTCGATGATGCCCGGCCGGGTAAATATGATCTGGTTGCTGAAAACCCGGGAGGTTTGAAAGCTGTAAAAGAAAACTCTGTACTGGTTCAAAAACCGGCAGTGGATCTGTCAGAGCTGCCGGCCGGAACGGTTTATTTCGCTTCCGGGTGGGAGTATTCATACCTGCTTGCTGACTGGGCGGATATTTATAATAATTCACTGCTTGGTTTCAGGTTTATTGCAGGTTTCAATCTCAGGGCTTTTGATGCAATTAAATCCGTACCTGTTCTGAGTTCTCTCAGTATGGAGGGAGATTTTATCTACGCATCCTATGACAGTCTGTCAAGGACGGGCATTGTAGATACATCACTGAACCAGTATATTACAGGAGCTTCTGTCTGCTGGTTATATGCGCTCCCCCGGGATTTTACAGTGGTTTTGCGTGCCGGTTGCGGCGTTGTCTTTTCATCCTTCAAAGAAAAAAGGCAGTTCAGCGAATCAAAGGATTTCAGCTCACGCGATTTTTTCTGGAAAGCGGGCCTCTCTCTTCAGTATGATATTGCCGCATCAATATTTGCTGAAATATGTATTGATTATTTCAGTATAAACTATTCTGAAACAGCTTTTACAAACCTCAGGCCGGGTATTAAATTCGGATACAGGATTTAACGGCTTTTCTGTTGACATAACCCGTTGTTTGCTGATAAAATTGCCCTGAATCCTACAGAATGATAATTCTTATTATTTTAAAGAGGTGTTATGCATGGCTGAGAACAGGCTGGTTGCAAGACTTGATCAAAAGCTTATGGAGAGTGGTATTGTTGATCCTACTCTTGAAAAAGAATACAAAAAAGTTCATGATATGCTTAACAAAAATGTCAGGAAGACAGGGAAAGTCCTGGCTGATGAGAATTTTAAAAAGGGTGAGCAGGCTCTAAGGGCATGGCTTATGCTGCTTTATAAAAAAGGAGCCACCCAGGAAAAACTTACCAGTTACCTGCGCTGCGGGCTTGCACACCTCTCATTTGATTATATTGAATCAACATATGAGCAGATCAGTATTGATGAACTCATAACGAGGTCAATGCAGTCTTTCAGGAAGAGAAATTATCATAATTCTTTTTTCAGGGTTTCAGCTTCTGAAATTGAAAAACTGAAAGCTAAAAAGAGAGAGGCAAGAAAGAAAGCAGGTAATAAAACCTCTTCTGCAAAAGCCAAAACCGCAAAGAAAAAAGCTGTTAAGAAAAAGGCAGTAAAGAAAAAAACAGCCGCAAAAAAGGCTGTTAAGAGGAAGTCAGCAAAAAAAGCAGTTAATAAGGCTACAGTTAAAAAGACTGCAAAAGCTGTAAAAAAGACATCTGCAAAGAAAATGCCTGCTAAAAAGAAATCTTCTGCAAAGAAGGCTTCAAAAAAGGCTGCCCCAAAAAACTCAAAGAAGAAGACTGAAAAGAAACAGAAGGACGGGCTTTTATCCAGGTTTCTGAATAAAAAGAGCTGAGACTGTTTCCTGCCGGCCTGATTGCCAATAATGCTTGAAAATTAATACCAGGTTATTAACTTTGTATGCATTATTGGAAAACCTTAAAACTATGAAAAAAATTCTCCTATTACATTTATCTTTGTTTTTATTTATTTCGTGCTCATCTCAGCAGAAAATAAACCTCTCACAGTACACAAACGATGGTAACAGTTTCGTTATATGGTCTCTTTCAGACCTGCAGCCAAGGGATGAAAGCGAATACTTTCATTTTGAAAGAGCTGTTGCTGATGTTAATAAAAATATTCCGGGTGTGGATATTGCAATTGTTGCAGGCGACATCCTTCAGGACCGAAAAAGAACCCGGGTATTTGACTGGTATAACCGCATAAAGGCAAAATCATATATAAAGGCCTGGTTCGAGATTGCAGGCAATCATGACGGCAAGAATCTCATGGAATACAGGAAAAAGATAAACCCTGTTTTGAACTATTCCAGGCAATACGGCAATATACTCTTTCTCTTTATGTCAGACATGTCTGGCAAACCGCCTCAGATGATACCAGATGATGTTTTCATGTGGTGGAAGAAAATGGTCATTGAGAACCAGGACAAGATCATTATAACAGTGAGCCACGCGTATGTTAAAAAGAGCAAACTGGCGCTTTCTTTTTACAGCACAAGGAATATAACTGACTCTGACAGGTTTGCAAAGGTGCTTAAAAAATACAGGGTTGATATATGGATTGCAGGCCATGCCCATGTGCCTGATTTCCTGCCAGGGAAGATCAGAGTTTCCGAAGAACTCAATAATACCCTTTTTATAAATACAGGGGTAATAAGGGAAGACCCGTTTATTTCTTCCACTTCAAGGTTCCTGTTTTTCAGAAACGGATCAGACAAAGTTCTCATTAGAATCCGTTTTCATGCAAAACAAAAGTTTGATAAAGACAGGGATTATGAGCATATTCTCAAGTGTCCGGTCAGAAAACAATAAACCACAAGGTTCCGGGATTTCAGCAGGGGACTGAATACACATAAAAATTTTTTTAAAAAAAATATTTGATTGATTAAATGGTGTAGTTTTTTATTCAGGTCAAATCTTTATATTATTAAATTACATGGCCCGTGGATCACCTTTCAGGAATTCCATACATGGGGGCAAAAGGGGGATGATGTGAACAGGAATGAAATCCTCAACAGATGGACAATAGAAGATTCAGCAGACCTGTATGGAATCCGTAACTGGGGAGCCGGTTATTTTGATGTAAATCAGGATGGAGATGTTGTTGTTAAACCGCAGCACAGGAACTCCTGCTCTGCAATAAGTCTTAAAAAGGTGATATCCGGGATAAGAGAGAGGGGCATGGATATGCCTGTTCTCCTTCGCCTTGAAAATCTTCTCGATTCACAGATAGAGTATCTGCATACAGGATTTCAGAAGGCAATGGAATCCTCAGGATACAAGGGTAAGTACCGGGGAGTTTATCCGATAAAAGTCAATCAGCAGCAGCAGGTTCTGGATGAGATTACGCGTTTCGGCAGCAGATTTCATCACGGCCTGGAGGCAGGCAGCAAGGCCGAGCTAGTGGCAGCTTTAGCCATGATGAAGGATGAAGAAGCCTGTCTGATATGCAATGGCTACAAGGATGAAGAATTCATCGATCTTGGACTCTATGCCACAAAGATGGGAATAAACCTCTTCTTTGTAATAGAAATGCCGGGCGAGCTTCCACTTATTATCGAGAGGTCAAAGGAACTTGGTGTGATGCCTAACATGGGAGTAAGGATAAAACTTTCCTCCAGGGCTGGCGGTCACTGGACAGAATCAGGCGGTGACAGAAGCATCTTCGGGCTCAATACGAGCCAGCTTGTTGATGTCATTGATTCTCTCAAGGAAAATGACATGCTCGACTGCCTCAAACTTCTGCACTATCACCTTGGCTCGCAGATACCCAATATCCGCGATATAAGATCTGCTGTAGTTGAAGCGTGCAGAATATACTCTGAGCTCGTGTCAGAAGGTGCTGCAATGGAATATTTTGACATAGGCGGCGGCCTTGCTGTAGATTATGACGGGTCAAAGACCAATTTTATGAACAGCATGAATTATTCCCTGGAGGAGTACTGTGCAGATATTATCGAGGTGATAATGGCCACTCTCGATGAAAGAGAGGTTGCACATCCCACTATTATTTCCGAGTCGGGAAGGGCAACTGTGGCATATTCATCCGTACTGCTCTTCAATGTTCTGGATGTGGCCAGGTTCGAGGCTGAACCCGTGCCCGAAACCATTGCTGAAGAGTATCATGAAATAATAAGAAATCTTTTTGATGTGTCTAAAAATATCACCCTGAAGAATATGCAGGAGTGTTACAATGATGCAATATACTACAGGGACGAACTGAGGGATCTCTTTAAGCATGGAGAAGTATCGTTAAGGGAAAGATCACTTGGGGAGAATCTCTTCTGGAGTATAATAAATACAATAGCCCGCGACATGAACAAACTGAAATATATTCCGTCTGACTTCGAAAAAATTGATGTTGCTATCTCTGATATCTATTACTGCAACTTCAGTGTTTTTCAGTCGCTTCCTGATTCATGGGCAATAGGGCACCTTTTTCCCATAATGCCTGTTCACAGGCTTGATGAAAAACCCGAGCGCAATGCTGTACTGGCTGACATCACCTGTGACTGTGACGGCAAGATCGACAAGTTTATAGATCTTCATGATGTTAAATATACTCTTCCGCTTCATTGTCTCAAACCGGATAAAGAGTATTATCTTGGTGTGTTTCTCGTTGGCGCGTATCAGGAAACCCTTGGTGATCTGCACAATCTTATGGGAGATACCAATGTAGTAAGTATTCGTATAACTGATGACGGTAATTATGATTTTGTCAGAGAGATAGACGGGGATTCCGTTGCTGATGTACTTTCGTATGTAGAGTATGATCCAAAGCATATGGTGGTACAGTTCAGGACTATGGCTGAGAAAGCCGTCAAGACCGGCAAGATAACACCTGCTGAAAGACGGAGGATTCTCAAAGCATATGAAACCGGATTACACGGATATACATATTTCGAGAGATAATTTGACTGATATATTTCAGTCATCGTATGATGAATTTTCTGTCATCGTATATTGAATTTTCTGTCATCGTATATTGAATTGTCTGTCATTCCTGCGAAGGCAGGAATCTCATGGAGAGAGTTCTATGAGCAACCAGTATTGATACCGGTATTGCCTTTGGCAAACCGGAATGACAGTGAACAAAGCAGTTATATAAACAGGAGGTTGTGAGATGTCAAAAGTGATGATTATCGGGGCCGGAGGAGTTGGGCAGGTTGTAACACATAAGTGTGCACAGGTTCCTGAAGTTTTTTCTGAGATTATGCTGGCAAGCCGCACAAAATCTAAATGCGATAAAATCGCATCTCAAATAAACAGGGAGATAAAGACAGCACAGGTGGATGCAGACAATGTGCCTGAACTGGTTTCTCTTATCAATGAATTCAAGCCTGAAATGGTAATCAATGTGGCCCTGCCATACCAGGACCTCCATATCATGGATGCCTGTCTCAAGACCGGAGTGCACTATCTTGATACTGCAAACTATGAACCAAGGGATGAGGCAAAATTCTGTTATAAATGGCAGTGGGACTACCAGGAAAAATTTCGTGAAAAGGGACTAATGGCGCTTCTTGGAAGCGGATTCGATCCGGGCGTAACAAATGTTTTTACTGCATATGCAAAAAAACATCACTTTGATGAAATAAAGGAACTCGATATAATTGACTGCAATGCGGGCGATCACGGGCAGCCTTTTGCAACTAACTTCAATCCTGAGATCAATATCCGCGAGGTAACTGCAAAGGGAAAGTTTTACGAAAACGGTGACTGGAAGGAGACAGAGCCTCTTTCTGTTTTCGAGGAATTCGATTTCCCTGAAGGAATCGGACCCAAAAAGATATATCTTATGTATCATGAAGAACTCGAATCACTTACAAAGCATATTAAGGGAATAGAAAAGGCAAGGTTCTGGATGACATTCTCTGACAATTACCTGAAACATCTTGAGGTGCTTCAGAACGTTGGGATGACAAGGATTGATCCTGTTATGTACAATGGCCAGGAGATTGTACCTCTTCAGTTCCTGAAGTCAGTGCTGCCTGACCCGGCATCCCTTGGACCTTTGACAAAGGGAAGAACCTGTATTGGTTGTCTTGTGAAGGGCATAAAGGATGGAAAGGAGAAGAAGTATTACGTCTACAATATATGTGATCACGAAGAGTGTTACCGCGAGGTGCAGTCACAGGCGATTTCGTATACAACAGGTGTTCCTGCTATGATAGGCGCGATGATGATGCTTACAGGCAAATGGAAGGGCCAGGGCGTTTTCAATATGGAGGAATTCGATCCTGATCCATTCATGGAAAAACTAAATATTCACGGGCTGCCATGGAAAGAAACTATACTCTGACATTCGATCCTGAAGGATTCGAAACTCCTGTTTTTATTGTTGATGAAGACAGGCTTGCAAAGAACCTGGCAGTTCTTGATTCAGTACAGAAAAGAACAGGAGCCAGGATTCTTCTTGCACTCAAGGGTTTTGCAATGTTCAGTCTTTTCCCTGAAATAAGTAAAACCCTTCACGGGGTATGCGCAAGCTCTCCTCACGAGGCCCGTCTTGGAAGAGAGGAGTTCGGGCGTGAGGTGCATTCATTTGCAGCAGCCTTTAGTGAGAGTGATCTTGCTGAACTGCTCAGTGTTTCTGACCACATTGTTTTTAATTCATTTTCACAGTGGAAGAGGTTTCGTCACCTTACCTCAGGTTCTGATGTGAGTTTTGGCATGAGGGTCAATCACGGTCATTCCGAAGCAGAGGTGGAGATCTATGATCCCTGTGCTCCTTTTTCAAGACTTGGGGTTCCCTTTGATACCTTTGAAAAAGAGAGTATTGAAGGATTATCAGGCCTACATTTTCATTCCCTGTGCGAGCAGAATTCTGACGCGCTTGAAAGAACTCTTTCTGCGTTCGATCTCAAGTTCGGGAAATATCTTAAAGACATGAAATGGGTCAATTTCGGAGGCGGACATCATATAACACGGCCCGATTACGATATAGATCTTCTGTGTTCTTTGATTGATGATTTCAGAGAGCGCTATGATGTGGAGGTATACCTCGAGCCTGGCGAGGCTGTCGCTCTCGATACAGGCTTTCTTGTTACAACTGTTCTTGATGTAATTCACAATGGAATGGACATTGCCATACTCGACACATCAGCTGCCGCTCACATGCCTGATGTTCTGGAAATGCCCTACAGACCGGAAATAATCGGTGCAGGCCCACCCTGTGAGTTCTCATATACCTACAGGCTTGGAGGGCTTTCATGCCTTGCAGGAGATGTTATAGGAGATTATTCATTCCCTGAAAGTCTTGTCCCGGGCGACAGGCTCGTGTTCTGTGACATGGCGCATTATACAATGGTAAAGACCAATACCTTCAACGGAATAAAACTGCCCTCTATTGCAGTGAAGAGGCATGGCAGAAAAGATATAGAGATAATAAAAAGATTCGGGTATGAGGATTTCAGGGGGAGACTGTCATGATATTTAAAAAGAGAGAAAAATATACAGGTTTTCTTGAATCTGAAACAGGCAAGCAGAATGCAGATAACTCTTTTTTTCACGTTATACCTGTTCCTTTTGAGAAAACCGTGTCTTATGGAAAAGGAACATCCCTTGGCCCGTCAGCCATACTCACTGCATCACAGGAGCTCGAAGTCTATGACGGAAGGGGAATCCCTGCCGAAAAGGGAATATTCACCCATGCCCCTGTTGACTGCAGAGGTTCTTCAAAAGACATTATAAACTCCATCAGGGATATCACCCTTTCTGTTCTTGAAAAGGGGAAAATACCCTGCCTTCTCGGAGGAGAGCATTCTCTTTCTCTGGGGCCTGCAATGGCGGTAAAGGAGTACTTTTCTGACGCGGGAGTAATACAGTTCGATGCTCATGCAGACCTCAAGGATACATATGAAGGCGATAAATACAGCCACGCCTGCGTTATGAGACGGATTCATGATCTCGATATCCCCATCCTGCAGATAGGCGTGAGAAGTCTTGCGCCTGACGAGGTTTCTTTCAGAAAAGAAAATGCAATAGTTCACTTTGACGCGTCAATGGAAGTCTGTTCGGGAGGCATGACAGATTTTATTCCTGAAGATTTTCCCGAGAAGGTATTCGTTACAATAGACATTGATGCGCTCGATCCGGGAATCATTCCATCAACAGGAACCCCTGAACCCGGCGGTCTCTCGTGGTATGCTCTCATGAAATACCTTGAGAAGATATGCAGTAAGAGAAAAGTGGTGGGTTTTGACGTGGTTGAGCTCGCTCCCATAAAGAATTTCCATGCCCCTGATTTTACAGCTGCAAGGCTTGTCTATAATTTTATGGGAATGATTCGGTGATGGTTACATTGTCATGCCTACTGCAGCACTTATCTCGTGCCCACTGGTTTCAATGTTATAGGCATAGTCGAATCCAAGTGCAGGCAGTGCAATGTCTTTCAGATACATTCTCATGCCTGTGCCGGGCCCGTAAAAATTTTTGTATTCTTCTGTTTCATCCTGGTAAGTTCCACCTTCAAAAAAGCCCAGAATAGTAAAGGTAACCCATGAAATTTTTAGAACAGGGAGTTCATACATGGCAGTTGAACTGATGTATTTATTTGATACTATTTTTTCAGCTGGCAGGGTCTTGAAGCCGGGTTTGCCTCCAATTCTCTTTATCAGTACATCAGGAGCGTCAGCAACTCCTCCATTGATTTTAAACGCAGCCAGGTGTTTTTTGAAGAGTCTTATGGAATACTGACTTTTGCCGTAAAAAGTGTAATATTGTTTAATACTGCTGAATCCGTATTCAAATTCGCCTTCGGCTTGAAATCCGTATTTGAAAAGACCAGTGTGGTGCATGCTGTCGTATCTGAATTTTATCCCCGGATTGACAGATTTTGTTTCACCTGTAAAGTCATACGACAGCTTTTCATCCTTCTCTACATCAGCATAATAAAACGCTGATGTCAAAAGCAGAGTGAATTCTCTGCTAAATCTGTATCCCCCTGAAATCTTTGAAATAGTTTTTGTCCTGTTATATTTTTTATAGACATCGCCATCCATGTCTGAGTTCTCCAGTTCCTTGTAGCCGGCGTTAAAGTAAATCCCTCCTGTAAACTTTGAGTCGAGAAATGACGGGTCAGTGTAGCCTATCATTGCAAGCCAGCCGGCTGTTCCGAAAATGCCTCCGAGAAAAAGTTTCTTGTTGAGCCCAAAGAGGTTTGATTCAATGAGGAAGAGTCCGGCAGAAAAGGATGAACTGTTTGAGATAACCATGGGGATGGGGATCAGGCTTATTTTTTCTTTTATGTCAATTGAAACCAGAACAGAATCCATCGTGTTTGTATAATCTATTCTTACATCTTTAATCACTCCGGATTTCCTCAGCTCCTGAACCAGGTTATCTGCATCAAAGGCCGAAAGCGGATCGCCTTTCCTGGTTTTTGCCATTTCCATAACCACGGATTTCTCGGTTTTTTCGAGCCCGGATATTGTGAACTCTTTTATTTTAAGATCTCCGTTCTTTTCAATAAAACATTTTTTTATGTGGTTATATTTTTTCATTTCATCGGCGAGTGAATCCTCAATGTTTTCCTGTTGTTCGATACATGATTTGACTTCAATGTCCGGTTGAGAGTAGACATCAGGGCAAAGAAAAGACAGTAATATTATTATGGATATTTTTGTTTTCAATATTTTTCCCTCTGGAGACTGCAGACAATCTATTATATCTCTGCTTAATTACTGAAAAAAAACTGTATGTTCAATATGAAGCAGTAAGTGTTTTTTTTACAGTATTTTATAAAGGGAACCTCTAAAAATTATATTTTTAAAATTCCAATACATTATAACTGCTGTTAAAAT
This sequence comes from uncultured Leptospirales bacterium, assembly GCA_964512685.1. Lineage (GTDB taxonomy): Bacteria > Spirochaetota > UBA4802 > UBA4802 > UBA5550 > CAZEJW01. Next base: position 14,689 of record CAZEJW010000074.1, read on the forward strand.
CAGTGCTTATGTTTCCCGCCCGCCTTCGGCGGGCGGGAAAATTTAATTATTAGACGTAGCCTAAATGTATACAAGCTTTTTTCATTGCATATTGAATAAGCAGGATGTGATGAATTTAATATTTTTTAAAAATAATGTCGTCCGGGCTTACGCGCGCAAACGAATTTATGAAAAACACAAGATTTATTCTTTACAGTTTTTGTACGAAAGGGAGAGAATAACAAACTGATTATTTTATGGTAAATTCGCGGAGAAGAAAGTGTTTACAAAGCCCAGAAAAGCCTCAACAGTGATGATGCTTCAGAAAAATCAGGGGGATGATTTCAGAGTGCTCATGCTTCTGCGTCACAGGGATAATCCTTTTGTGCCCGGTAATTATGTATTCCCCGGCGGTGCTCTTGATGAAAATGATTATGCGCCTGAGTGGAGTTCTTGTTGCAGCGAAATCTCTTCTTTTGATTCACTTGAAGGGAATACATCCTTTAGCTCAAAAGAGGAAGCTCTGCCTTATTTTGTTGCTGCTGTAAGAGAGACCTTTGAGGAAACAGGTATCCTCATGGCAGAGAGAAAAAACGGTGAGAGTTTGATGCATAAACCTCCGCAAGAAGCATTTACAGAAAAGAACAGAAAAAGAGTTTATAATGGGGATGTTTCATTCCTTGACTTTATCAGGGATGAAGACTTGATCCTCTCCACCTCCGAACTCATTTACCATTCCCGCTGGATAACTCCGAGAGTTTTTCCCATCAGGTATGATGCTCATTTTTTTGTAACGCTTGTTCCTGAAGACGTGACAGTAAAACATGACGGGTATGAGCTCGTTGAACACGAATGGATAACCCCTGAAAACGCACTGGAAAAATACAGGGCTGGTAAAATGAAAATGGTTCTTCCTACTGTTGAATCCCTGAGGTCGGTCAGCGGATTGTCTTCAATTGATTCTGTTTTTCTTGATCAGGATTCGATATTCTGATACAATATAACTGCATAGTTCTTGTAAATCAATTTGCAGTTCATTCCTAAAATCAAAAAAAATAAATTTGCTGTAATTCTTTATGTAAATAACCTGAGGTAAATTCATGGATTATCTAAACCAGCTTCAGTTTTTTTTGAAAGCTGCTCCGGGCCCGGCCTTTTTTGTCGACAGCGAAGGAATCTTCAGAGGCTGTAATTCAATTTTCGAACAACTTGTTCCTGGTTTAAAAACCGAAGATATTATAAATCATGAGGTTTCCGATTTCGCTGATAAAGCGGAATTTATTAATGATATTCTGTATGGAAAATCTTCAGGGGGCATGCCGAAGATGGATGAATCTTCGGGCAGTAAAACCGGTATCGTTTGCTCTGACGGGAAGAGGCGGTTCTATGCTATAAATAAATTCGTTTATGATGGCAGTGAAGGGCTTTTGAATGGTCATTTATACATGATGACGGATATTACTGAAATGATGGTGAGGATAACTGAGTTAAGGGAAAGTGATGATAAGTATCGCAGCCTGTTCAGGAATATGGTTAATGGATTTTCCTGTCATGAAATCATAACTGAACAGGGGGGACTGCCTGTTGATTACAGGTTCATCGAAATAAATCCTGCTTTCAGCAAAATGCTGGAGATCAGTGAAAGTGATATTATAGGTCAAACAGCAAAGAGCATGTTCCCGGAAATATGTAACGATGATTTTGACTGGATAGGTGAATACGGAAAAGTAGCTCTGGAGGATTATTCGTTCAAGAGAGAAAAATATTACAAACGGCTAAACAAGTGGTTCAGTATTTCTTCATACAGTCCGCTAAAGGGTTATTTTGCAACGATTATCGAAGACATAACAGAACGAAAGGCTGCTGAACAGTCGCTCAAGGAAAGTGAATATAAATTCAACAGGGCCTTTAATATTAACTCTGTCATGATGTTAATAAGCAAAGCAGATGACGGCACAATAATCGACGCCAATGAAGGATTTACTTCAATAATGGGTTATCTCAGGGATGAAATTATAGGCAGCAATGTAATGGATATCAATCTTTACAGGGATAATGCCCACAGAGAACGATTTATAATGAAGTTAAATGAAAACGGCGTAATAAGAAATTACCCTGTATTATTCAAAAACAGGAAAGGAGAACCCCGGAATGGTATTGTTTCTGCAGAATCAATTGAAACATCTGAAGGTGAATGCATTTTTTCTGTGATCAGCGATGTCACAGAAATGAAACAGATAGAAGCAGATCTCAGGTCACTGACTGCAATAGTTGAACAGGCAACAGAGGCTGTTTTCATGTATGACTACAGGGGCTATATAAAGTATGTCAACAGGCAGGGGGCAGAACTCTATGGTTCTTCTGTTGCTGAACTTGAAGGCAGCAAGCTTATCGAATTGCTCGATATCTCTGATTCTGACAACCTGCCGGAGGAAATAATAGAGACGGTGATGAGTGGCCGTATTTTTTCGGGGCAGGGATATAATAAAAGAAAAGACGGAAGCGTGTTTTTCTGCCGTTACAGGGTCTCTCCTCTCTCTGATGCTGCGGGAAAAATATATGCCTTTGCCAGCATCCACATGGATATGACAGAACATAAAAAGGCAGAAGAGGCGTTGCGTGAAAGTGAAAAACAGCTTCGGCTTGTTCTTGACCTGGTGCCGTATCCAATTTTTGCAAAAGACAGAAACGGCCGGTTTCTTCTTGCCAACAAAAAAGAAGCTGATTTTTACGGAATGACTCCGGAAGAGCTCATTGGAAAAAGTCAGATGGAGATGCACCTTAACGGAAGTCAGGTTGAAGGTTATTTCGGAGATGACCTGGAGGTAATAGAAACCGGGAAGAGTAAATATATCGATGAAGAATTTTTTTATGATTATCACGGCAATGCTTTATGGCTGCAGCTTTATAAAATTCCATGTGATTTCAGGGGAGAAAAAGCAGTCCTTGGAATCGCCATTGATATTACAGAAAGAAAGATGGCTGAGGAGAAGGCAAAGGAAAGCGAAAGGGAAATGCGAATTGCCAAGGAATCTGCAGAAAAGGCAAGCCAGGCAAAGAGTGAGTTTCTTGCAAACATGAGCCATGAGATAAGGACGCCTCTGAATGCAATAATCGGTTTCAGTGACCTGCTTGCGTCTGTTCCAATCGACAGAAGTTGTACGGAATATATAAGCGCTATAAGGAATGCAGGCAATACACTTTTATCTCTGATAAATGATATACTTGATCTCTCGAAAATAGAGGCCGGAAAAATAGAAATAAGGTATGGGCCAGTAAATATAAGGTCTGTTATAAACGAGATCTACAATGTTTTCAAGCTCAGGCTGGATGAAAAAAACCTCAGCTTTTTCTCTGAGGTGAATGATGAAGTACCAGGCACTGTTTTTATTGATGAAACACGGATCAGGCAGATTCTTTTCAATCTTGTTGGCAATGCTGTGAAATTTACAGAGAAGGGTTGCATCACAATAAAATCAGAGATTGTGAGTAAAAAATCTTCAGGCAATCCTGTTGATCTCATGATTTCTGTTGAAGATACAGGTATTGGAATTCCTGAAGATCAGTATGATGTTATTTTTGAGTATTTCAGGCAAAAGGACGGACAGGGTAATGAATACGGAGGAACTGGTCTTGGCCTTTCAATAACAAGGCGGCTCCTTGAAATGATGAATGGTGAAATATCAGTGAAAAGCCTGCCCGGCAGCGGCAGCAGGTTTGATGTTCTTTTCAGAGAAGTCTCTGTTTGTGAAACACCGGAAAGTGATATTGGGGAAGATGTTTACTCGCCTCCGATGAAGGCTGATCTCAATGGACTTAAGGTGCTTGTTGTTGATGATGTAGTTTCAAACAGAACCGTTATCCGGGAATGGCTTGAACGCTGGAACGCGGATGTCAGGGAAGGCTGTAACGGCAGGGAGGCTGTTTCTATTGCAAGGGAATATCAGCCTGAGCTGATAATTATGGATATAAGAATGCCTGTAATGAATGGAGATGAGGCTGTCAGGATTATCAGAAATGAGCCGGGCATGGAAAAGGTTCCTGTTATCGCACTGACTGCATCCATTCCCACAGAGGAAAAGAGGGAGGAGTTCAGACTTTGCTTTGACGCTTTTTTGCTGAAGCCCGTGAATATTTCAGTTCTTGTCAGGGAGATCGAGAGACTGTCTGACAGGGGTAAGGTTTTCACTTATAATAAAACTGATAAAGAAGATGAGGCAGTGGTTCATGAACAATATTATAAAATTGATTCAGAATGCTTTGAAAAAATAAGGAGTGAACTGATTCCTCTTTATGAATCTGTATCAGGTGTGATTGTTGCAGAAGATGTGGATTTTTTTGCACAAAAGGTGGATGACTATGGAACAGAATATGATATAATTTTTCTGAAGGATTTTGCTGAAGAACTGATGGCGTATGTCAGAATTTTTGACATCAGCCGTATTGCCGGGCTGCTTGATAAATTCCCGGGTTTGCTGAAAATAATCGAAGAAGGTGATAATGGAAATCAATTCTGACAGGCCTCTTGTGCTGATAGTAGACGATAACAATACCAACCTTCAGGTGCTCGGTAATATGCTGAGGGATCATGGATTTAAACCCGCTGCTGCATCAAACGGCAGGGATGCAATTGACTTTGCGGCAAAAAAAAATCCTGAAGTGATTCTTCTGGATGCAATGATGCCTGAACTTGACGGTTTTGAAACCTGCCGTATTCTCAGGGAAAATGAGAGCACCAGGGGGATTCCTGTTATTTTTATAACTGCTCTTACCGGAGCAGATGACAAACT
>CAZEJW010000074.1:19467-21182 GCA_964512685.1 uncultured Leptospirales bacterium
TGGACGCCGGCGGGCGGGCTGCCCGCCATGGCACCCGGCTGCTGCAGCGCGCTCATCGTCGCGTCACCCTCGGATGATGCTCGACTCTACGTCGTGGTCCGTGTCGCGGCCACGCCCTCGGACGAGGGGCAGATCTATCGGAGCGACGACGGCAGGGGGATTCCTGTTATTTTTATAACTGCTCTTACCGGAGCAGATGACAAACTAAGAGCTTTCAGGGCTGGTGGTGTGGACTATATTACCAAACCCTTTATGGCTGAAGAGGTAGTGGCCAGAATCGATGTTCATGTTAAACTCAGAAGAACTCTTTTGAAGCTGGAAAACATGGCGCTGGTTGATGAAATGACCGGTGTATTCAACAGAAGGTTTGCCTATGATAATATTCACAGGCTTGTTGAACATTCACGCAGGAATAAATACAAACTGGTTGTCTGTTATATGGATCTCGACAATCTCAAGACAGTGAACGACAGGTTTGGGCATCAGTCCGGAGATGATTTTATAAGAAAACTGGTTAATGCAGTCAGGAATACGGTGAGGGAGTCTGATTTAATCTTCAGAATGGGGGGAGATGAGTTCATGGTTATTTTCCCGGAAACAGTTCTCGATGGGGCAAAAAAAATCATGAGCAGGGTTTCTGATTCTCTAAAGAACAGTGAGGTCAGTGGTGTTCCGGTTGAATTCAGTTATGGCTTTGCAGAGTATGATCCTTTATCTGCATTGACGGCAGATGATCTGATAAAAATGGCTGACAGGGAAATGTATAAGGAGAAACAGAGAAGAAAAAAGGGATAATAAGAGCATGAGAAACTGCTGGAGGCAGTTTCTCACGCTCTTATTATTTATTTCTGATGTTTTTGCGGTATTCCTTTGGAGATATTCCTTCATTTTTTGAAAAGACAGTGCTGAAGGTAGAGCTTGATGTGAATCCTACTGCAGCGCTGATGGATGTTATTGAACGGTCGGGCTCATCTCTCAGCATTTTTTTTGCTTCGGTTATACGGTAATCATTGATGAAGGCATTGAAGTTTTTGTGAAGCCTTTCGTTTAACAGTTCAGAGAGCTGGTGTGAAGTTATATGAAGCTCTGATGCAAGCTGTGACAGAGTGATCCCCTCCAGCGCGAAGGCCTTTTCATCCTCCATGATCTCTATGAGCCGTTGAAGAATGGTGTCAATATCGAGCCCCCTGATTTTTGATTTCTCATACTGCGCCTTCTGTATTTGTATCTGAATAAACCTGCTGTAGTCGGGGTTGAGACCAGTTGCAAGATATACAGAGCAGAATGTAGAGTTTACAAACAGTATGGCAAAGTGTATAAGTCTTGTGGAAATGAGATCTCCAAGACCTGTGAGGGCTGTCGAAAGTATTATGAATATAGCAAAGATATATCCAACCCTGGAGCTGGTCATCTTCTCTTCTGTTTTCTGCCTGCGCCATACCGGAGAGAGCGTTATTAGATTTGGGATCATCACCAGGATAAGGAAGGGTTTGGGAATAAAATAGAGAACCTGAATAATCTTATAGTAGAGCGGAAGTGTATTGAATGTTTCACCCAGCACAGGGTGTGAAGCAAGGTATTCAGTGTTGATTTCCACATTGTTTGAAAGTAACGGATATAGAATAAAAGCAATGCTCAAAGCTGCCGGTATAAAAAAGAGATAATTTTTTTTGTTATGCCTGAATGAGCTTCCTATAACCCATTTGTAGCGAAGT
>CAZEJW010000075.1:0-21011 GCA_964512685.1 uncultured Leptospirales bacterium
GAGGGACGAATTTTTAATGGTTACAGGTTTGTCTACCCTATTGAATACAGGGATGAACATCTTGGGTCGGTTGAGGTAAGCGTTTCTATTGGAAGTGTTATTGATCAGTTGAACAGCAGATTTAAAAAAAAGGCACAGTTTATAATTCTCAAAGACCTGGTAATAAAAAAGCTGTTCAAATCAGAACTGTCAAACTATGTTCCGTGGCCTGTTGATGATACCTTCGTGCTCGACAGGGCCGTTGGGGGGGAATGTATCCTTAAAGACAGAATCAGCAGAGAGAGTGTAAAGAAAATAAGAGATGAACTGCGTGATAATTTTAAGGCAGGGAATGCTTTTTGTACTGAGGTTTTATTTGACCGGAAGCCGGCTATGCTTACATTTTTGCCGGTCAGGAATTTTGCCGGAGAATGCGTTGCATATATTTTTTCTGTTTCAGGTGACAGACGAATGATTAAGGAAAGGAGAGCCTTTATTTTCATTTCTCTTCTCCTGTGTATTCTTTTTATTATGCTTATTATTTTTATTGTCTACTACAGGTTTTCGCAGCAAAAGATTGAGTCAATGGCGATTTATGATTTTTTGACAAAGGTGTTTTCAAAGCGGGCTCTTTTTCAGTGGCTTGATGCGGAGATGGAAAGATATAGTCGCTATTCTAAAATATTTTCGATAATAATGATAGATATTGATCATTTTAAACGGATCAATGATAATCATGGCCATTCTGCCGGAGATCTTGTTCTTTCTGTTATTGGTGAAATTTTTTTGGAGAATATCAGAAAAACCGATGCTGTTGGAAGATATGGCGGTGAGGAATTTATTGTGGTTTTGCCTGAAACAGATCTTCAAAATGCCGTTATAGTTGCTGAGAATTTCAGACAGATGATTTCAGCCTATGATTTTCATAAAGTGGGAAGAGTGACCGTAAGCTGTGGTGTTGCTGTTATTAATCAGGAATTATCTTCTGTTGAAGACCTCATAAATCTGGCGGATGAAAGACTCTACATGGCAAAACAGCAGGGAAGAAACCGGGTGATTTATGAAAATATTTTACCTGAAGAATAAACTGCTCGACTCATAAATTTGACAGTATTATAAATATCTGAATAGATTAAATCAATTCAGAGCCCGGCCTCTTTATTAAACCAAAGGAATAATAAAATGAAAAAGATTTTTGCTGTATTATTTACTGTCTGTATCTGCACAGAACTCTTTGCAGGCATTCATGCAGAAGTTGATAAACTGATATTGAAAAAGGATTTCAAGGCAGCAGAAGAGATGGCAGAGGCCGCTGTTAAAAAAAATCCCAGAGACCCTGAATCTCTTTGCGCTCTTGCGTGCGTTTACAGGAATATGGCCTATAAAGAGGGAATCCAGTTCAACTCTTCAGCAGCAGGAATCAAAGAGGGAGAAAATGGAAGCGGGGATCTTTCAAAAGATAATTTGAATAAAATATTTTCTCCTGTTCCCTTTTATGAAAAAGAGACTTTTGCGAAAGCTGAAAAAATTTATTATGAAATTATAAAGCTAAATAAAAACTATGAGAATGCTTATTTTAATCTTCTGAATGCATATGCTGTTATGAGGGAGTTTGATCCATATTTCAGGGTGATCGATCTCTATATAAAGAATATGGGTGAGCAGAAGAATACACGCTACAGCCTGAATGATCTTGCAGGCAAGCTGTTTAAAGGCGCCAACTATGACGAGGCAATCAAACTTTACAAAAAAATTTCAAAGCACTATCCTGATTACAGTCATCCTGTGAGTGACCTTGGGGCTCTCTATTTCAAGGTTGGTAAAATAGAAAAAGCCAGTAATATGTTTCTGAACGCCTGGCAGATTGACACTAACGATAAAATTAACACCGGCAATCTCGCGCGCTCATACATTTATCTTGAAGATTTTAAATCAGCATATAAGTATTATACTATTCTCTGCAAAGAGGATGAAAAGGAAATTTTCAATCTTTATACAACAGGAATGCTGGGTTATATCGCAAAAAAGGATTATAAAGCTTATTTCAATAATTTTATTCAGAAGAGAAGTTCTCAGGTAAAGAACCCGGAAAAAGACTTCTGGATTTTTTCTGCATCAAAATTTATTGAAATTGATTCTATGAAAGATGCTGACAGAAAAGAGATCCTTGCCTATCTTCTTGACACATACAGAAAAAATTCTTTATCAACATTCGTAATAATGACCGGAAATATCGTTCTCGAAAAAGCCCCGGATAGTTTTGCCCTGGTTCTGATTGCCTCTGTCTATGACGGTCTTCATTTCAACAGCAAGACAATAGAGTATCTGAAAAAAATTGAAAAACACAAGAAGATTGACAGTAAAATAATGAGTGAGACAAATCTCAATTTCAACTATGGAATCAATTATTATTCACTGGGAGAATATGACACTTCTCTCGAATATTTAAAAAAGATAAAGGGGGATGAAGACAGGCGCGCGGCCGTGAACTATTATATGGGTATGATATATATTAAACGCAGAAATTTAAAACTGGCAAAAGAATACTTCGGACTGAACAGCAAGATGAAAAATAAAGAGGATATCTATTTTATAAATGAATCAATCAGGGAACTGCGTGTTATTGAATCAAATAAAAAGTAAGTTTCCTTCACCCTGCGTATGAACTTCCTCTGCTGAAGGTCATGTCAGGGTGCCAGGTTGTGTATTCTCCGTGGTACATTCGTGTGGATTTACTCACCTTTGTAAAATTCATATCTTCAAGGAATTCAACACCAGCCTGGTTTTCTTCAGAAAGCACACTCATTGTTTCATTTCTGCTGTGCTTGAATCTGAGAAGTTCTGTTCCTGCGATGTCGTCCATCGCGAGAATCATGCCGTTTCCGTAAAGGGGAAGATAAAAACCTGCAATGTTTTTGTAGCGGTCGATGTATTTATAACCTGTGGAAAGATATTCCGTGAGTATTGAATCCTTAACCTCGCCTGTTACACGATAGTTGATATTGAGGATGGTTCTGAAGTCACTGTTTTCAATAGGAACGATTCTGCCGTTATCTATATAATCACAGTTTCCCCAGAAAAACAGATACAGGGAGTCTTCTACAAAACCCAGCTTTTTATACAAAGAAGAGGCAGCGTCAGTTGAGGTTAGCTGAAGGGATAACGCACCTCTTTTGTAGCAGTAATCCATGAGTTCTTCTGTCAGCAGAGAAGCAATTCCCTGCTTTCTGAAGTCCGGATCAACAATTATGTTTCCAAGCCATGCTGTTTTTTCAAAAATCATGGCCTGCCCGAATGCAGCAGTCTTTCCACCAACCTCTGCTGTAAGGGGATAATAGTCAGGGTTGTCACTGTATTTAGCCACAAGCCTTTCAAGGTCAGGATTCCATTTTTCAGGAAGAAGTTTTACTGTTTCTGAAATTTTATTCTCTTTGAGTTTTGCCAGTTTCATAGTTTCAATATTTTCCACTTAATACAATTGGTGCGTTTTGCAAACCGTTCATTATGCAATGACACAGGAATATTATGATTGAATTCACAAACATATTTCCCTGCCATTCATGCATAGGAATGCAGTACTGATCTTTTATATAGATTAATGTACCGGGTATAAATAAAAGCCCTGCAGGATGTGATCTGCTGTAGCAGTTGGCAGGTTTACCGGAGAGGAAAATTCCGTCAATATCTTTTATTTATTTGGTCTTGTAACCAAGCTGTGCGGATATTTCATCGGATGTATATTTTACGGCTTTTACCATTTCTTCACGATTTGCTAGAATATTTTTAGCATTGCCTGTAATTGCGAATGCAGCAATTACATTGCCAGTGTGGTTTCTTATTGGCCCGCCTATTCCTGCAAGCCCGTTAATATTTTCCTGGTTATCAAAACTCACGCCCAGTTCTTTTACTATTTGAAGTTCATTACAGAATGCATCCTCAGATGTATAGGATCTTTCTGTTCTTATATGCCTGAAGAAATAATTACAGCAGCCGGAGCCATTCCATTCAGGATTTTTAGCACAAAGGAGAATATTGAACTCGCGGACAGACACCTTCAGTCATATGCATGTTCAATGGTAAGGGGAAGCCTGGAAGAGGCTCTTGCTGGCAGGCTTAAATTTCTGGATGGAACAGTCTTCCCTCATACATGCAATTCCATTCAACGGCTTTCAGATATATGGAGGATCAATTCAGGCATTCCTCTGCACCTTGATATTGTAATGCCTGTTAAGCTCAATACAGAAACGTCGAGAAAATACATGAAGGATGTTATCAGCCGTTTTAGAAAGGATCTTTTTGAAGGCCTTGGTGTGGATATAACAGATGAAAAAATCAGGGAGGCTGTCAAGGTTCAGAATTCCATAAGGGAAAATCTGATGTTTTTGTATAATACCAGGAAAAAATCTCCTGGTGTCCTGAAAGGAGAGGATCTGTATTTATTTTTGATACACCTTTTGTTCATTCGGATTTCACTTCAGAGGCAAAGGACTATGTGGTTCAGCAGATGAAAGACTACTTTGAATTTCTCGAAGAGGTCTGCGACAGAAAGTTTGACCAGGACAGGATGAAGGAGGTTTTCAGGCTTGGTGTTAAGGCTCAGCTTTTATGGCAGGAGGTTCTGGACAGCACAACAAACTGTCCGGCCCCAATGACAGCATTTGATGCTTTTTTTCATCTTGGCCTGATTGTTACTCTCAGGGGTACAGAAACGGTTGTTGATTATTATACAGAGCTTAGGGATGAAATGCATGAAAGAATCAATGCGGGCATTGCAATGGTTCCTGAAGAAAAGTACAGGCTTTTGTGGGATAACCTTCCTGTATGGTATAAAACAAAATGGCTTTCAGATACTTTCGCGTCACATGGTGCATGCCTTGTTGCTGATACATATACATCTGCATGGAGCGGTGTAATAGATTTTCTTGATGAAGAAAATTACATTGAGTCTCTGGCATTCGCATATTCGAATATCTACATAAACATATCCATTGACAGAATGTATAAAACCCTGAAAAAGATGCTCGTTAAATATAATGCTGACGGGCTTGTGATGCATTCAAACAGGAGCTGTAAGCCATATTCACTTGGTCAGTATGATCTGAGAAAGATGGTAATGGATGACCTTGGTATCCCCACTTTAATTATTGAGGCTGATATGGTTGATGAACGTCTTTTCAGTGAAGGCCAGATAGAAACAAGGATAGAGGCTTTTATGGAATTGTTGTCGAATAAAAATAAAACAATCAGCATCTGAGTATTTCTTTATGTTTATTATTGTGCAGGCACGGCTTCTAAGTGAAACCGTGTTTTTTTTATTGAAATGATTGCATTAATTGATTCATAACATTGAATCCTAAAAAAATAATCCTTTACTCTTGACAGAAAATACTGCTCATAATTTTTGTTAACCGGATATAATTATTCTTATAATCACCGTTCCGGACCTTTTGCGTCAGGGGAAGGGTGATACTTTTTCTTACCTGGAAACAATATAATGCACAAAAAAGACACAATATTCCGTACACAGGGCAAAATATCCCCTTTTTCATTTAACAGTGAAGTTGCTGAGGTATTTGATGACATGGCCGGAAGGTCAATCCCAAATTATGAAGACCTGCAGAGATTCATAGGAGAACTTACACTCAGCTGTCACAAACCCGGCAGAATAATATATGACCTTGGCTGTTCAACAGGCAGGACAGTTGAAGAGATAATGATGAGATTTGAGAATGCCGAAAAAGCAGAACCGGAAATTGTTGCAGTTGATAAATCTCCTGAGATGCTGAAGATCGCCGGTGAAAGATACAGCTATAAAACCGTAAGCTGGAAATGCAGTGATGCTGCAGACATGGATTTTGAAAACGCATCCATGGTGTTTGCTGTTTATATTCTTCAGTTCATGGATGTTGAAAAAAGAGAACCCGTCATTCAGAAGATATATGATGCTCTTCCTGATGGAGGAGTATTCGTTCTCTCTGAGAAAGTTATTCTTGAAGAAGAGAAAATGCAGAAGATTTTTACAGACCAGTATCATTCATTCAAGATGAGAAACGGTTACAGCCCGCTTGAGGTTCAGCAAAAGGCAGAGGCTTTGAAAAACGTGCTTGTTCCTGTTTCACTTGACGATTATTCGGGCATGCTCAAAAGGGCTGGTTTCACGGATATCTTTATCCCCCTTAAATATATGAATTTTACCTGTATGGTGGCTGTAAAATGAAAGAGATGTTTTCACATGATTCAGAGTTTATAACACGCGATTCAAGAAAAAAGAGATGGGCAGTGCCCTATCATCATGAGGCTCTCAACTGCCGGGTGGAAAATCTTATTTCGCGCAATGTTGAATACATAAAAGGCAAAAGAATACTCGATCTTGCGTGTCACTTCGGAACGTTTTCATATGCAGCGATTATGGAAGGCGCTTCATTTGTTCACGGAGTGGATTCAGAGGCTGGCCTTATTGAGCAGGCAGATGAGCTTTTCAGAATGCACAGTGTTGACACAGATCTTTACAGTTTTTCTCAGGGGGATGTAGAGGCGTTTTTTAAAAATCAGGCTGATGATTCGTTTGACACTGTTTTCTGTTTTGGACTATTATACTACCTTCCTGACCCGGTTCACCTTCTGCGTGAAATGAAGAGGGTTGCAAAGGATGCATTGATTTTAGATACATTCACTGCCTATTATGCTCCCTGCATTTCAAAGGATGGCGCTGTAATTAGTGAAAAAATGAATTATGATGCATATGAACTTCCTCTCATGATTTATCCAACAACAAAGTCAGTAAAGGGGGATTATACCCTGGCTGAAGGATTCATGAATGATGATAATTCATGCCTGATAAGCATAATGAGCCTGCCGTCTGTTTCTGCACTGGAAAACTTTTTCATGCAGCTTGGATTAGCCTTTGAAAAGATCGACTGGAGTGATTATTCAGTAAACAATTTCCAGTGGCATGATTTTATCCGCAATGAAACCAAGTATAATTCCCACTGGGCAGACATATATTTATGCAATATAAGAGTGTCCTACATCCTTAAACCATGATAATCAGTTTTTTTAAAAAAAAATTGACACCAGAGCTGTATAAAAAACTCTTATGAATAAGTTATTATTAACTAATATTATAATTGTTTGGTTTAACTGAGCCCTCCTGGACGGGCTGACTTGTAGCCACAAATCTTAGAAGAGAAGGAGATGAGAAGATAAAGAGGGGATTATTGAGATAAAATGATTGTTTATATGTGACAAATACATTTTATTCTTTTGCGGTAGCTTCTGTTCTCAGACATCGTATGTTGTATTGTCTTTGTCATTCCTTGGTGGCAGGAATTTGATGGAAAGGATTTAACAATCACTGTGAACGAGATTCCGGCATTCCGTTTCACTCCAGCCGGAATGACAGACAAAAAAGTAATCTATGAATCCCCATATCCCCTTACTCTTTTATTTGTTAAAATGTGGGAAAATTTCAGCCTGTTAAGGCTGAGGAAATTCAATAAAAAAAGCAACAAAAACAACATAACGGACAGACTGATGGCAAAGAAAAGAATAGTAACAATACCGGATGCTGTGCTGAGAGAAAAAGCGAAACCTGTTACAGTGTTTCATTCTAAACTCGGCAGGCTCATAGACAACATGATCGATATTCTCTATGCTGATGACGGAAGAGCAGGACTTGCTGCGCCCCAGATCGGTGTATCAAAGAGAATTTCTGTAATGGACTGCGGTGACGGGCTTATTGAGCTGATAAACCCTGAAATTCTGGAGAGAAGCGGTTCTCAGACAGGAACTGAAGGCTGCCTGTCTATTCCGGGATATTATGGCACTGTTGAAAGAGCAGATTATGTAAAGGTGAAGACCTTTGACAGAAAGGGAAATGAACTCCTGCTTGAGGCAGAAGGTTTTAATGCAAGGTGCATGCAGCATGAAATTGATCATCTTGACGGTATCCTTTACATTGATCATGTTGTTGAAGATTAGTATTACTGTGACAAGACCAATGAAAAGGCAGATCTTGAGGCAGCAAGAAATCTTTCATGGTCTGAAACTGAGAATTCCTGATTAAGACCAATAATCCATTCTGAGAGAATTATGTGAATATATTTATTGATGCAGACGCCTGTCCTACAGCAGTGAAGGATATCATTGTGAGGGCTGCTGTCCGGAAGGGCCTGCCTGCATTTTTTGTTGCAAACCAGCCTGTAAAACTGCCCAAATCTGATAATATTTCCATGATAATTGTTGATGCAGGCCCTGACGAAGCTGATAAAAGAATTGTGGAAATGGTTCATGCCGGAGACCTTGTTGTAAGCGAAGACATCCCCCTTGCTGACTCTGTTATTGAAAAAGGGGCTTATGTGATAACAACCAGGGGAGAACTCCTTACAAAAGAAAATATAAAAGAACGCCTTTCTGTAAGGGATCTGATGAATGATTTAAGGGATTCAGGAATCGAGACCGGTGGGCCCTCTGGATTCAAACAGAAGGACATCAGAAACTTTGCCAATCAGTTTGACCGCTTTCTTACCAGAAACTGTGTAAATTAACTCAGTGAAATTCTTTTCCGTATTTCATAATACTTTCAATAAATCCGCTTTTATCTGAGCTTCTGCTGATCAAAACAGGTTCAATACGTGTATCAATTTTTTTTGATAATTCTATTGACATTTTAATTAACTGAACGTTCAATTAGCAAAATTGATAAAAATGCTTCAATAGATTATTCAGGAGGCAGCAAATGGCAGAGAAATTTTACAGTGATAAAAATCTGAAATTTACACTCTATGATGTGCACAATATCGAAGAACTGACCAGTTATGAAAGGTTCAGTGAATACAGCAGGGAGAGCTTTGATATGATTCTTGGCACAGCAAAGAGCATGGCTGTTGATTTTATGTATCCGCTCTATACTGAGATGGATCAGAATCCGCCGGAGTACACAGGGTTGGGCATAAAGGTTAATCCTGCAGTAAAAGATTACATGAAGATTTCAGGGGATGGTGGATGGATAAATGCAACCTTTCCTTTTGAACAGGGCGGACAGCAGATGCCATTGACCCTTTTCAATGCGTGTATGTTTATCTTTGGATCAGCAAATTATTCACTGAGTGTGTATCCCGGGCTTACCTGCGGTGCTGCAAGCCTGATTTACAATTATGGCACAGATGAGCTTCAGAAGAAGTACGCTGATGTTATGGTAACCGGCAAATGGCAGGGAACAATGGCTCTTACAGAACCTGAGGCAGGCAGTTCTCTGAGTGACGTAAGAACATCAGCTGTTCCAACAGATAAGGGATATTACCTTGTTAAAGGACAGAAGACTTTTATTTCAGCAGGTGATCATGACTGTGCGGATAATATTGTGCATCTCATGCTTGCAAGGGTAAAGGGCGCTCCTGCAGGGGTTAAGGGACTCTCTCTTTTTGTTGTGCCAAAATACAGGCTCACAGAAGACGGAGGCCTGGAATTCAATGATGTTAACTGCGCAGGATGTTATCATAAAATGGGATACAGGGGAGCGCCAATAGCTCAGCTCAGTATGGGGGAATCTGATGACTGCAGGGGATTCCTTGTTGGTAAAGAAAACATGGGGCTTGCATATATGTTTCAGATGATGAATGAATCAAGGATAAATGTTGGCCTTGGCGCTGCTGCGATTTCTTCAGCTGCATATTATGCTGCTCTTGAATATACAGGGGAAAGGCTGCAGGGCAGAAGGATTGATGAAAAAGACCCGACTAAACCCCAGGTGCCGATTATTGAACATGCAGATATAAAGAGGATGCTTCTTCAGCAGAGGGCAATTTTCGAGGGTTCACTTTCGCTTATTGTTTATGCTGGCAGGCTGGTTGACCTCATCAGTGTAACCTCTGGTGATGAAAAAGAGGGGTATGAGCTTTTACTGGATATGCTCACTCCGATTGTGAAAACCTATCCTTCAGAAATGGGAATTGTTTCAACAAGCCAGGCAATTCAGTGTCTTGGGGGATACGGCTACAGCTCTGAATTTCCTGTTGAACAGTATATGCGGGATGCAAGAATTCATCCCATTCATGAGGGAACAACCGGCATTCAGGGAATGGATCTCCTCGGAAGAAAGGTTACCATGAAAAAGGGGCTTGCAGCAAAAAAATATCTGGATGAAGTAATGAAGGCGGCAGATGAATCTCAGAGTTATGAAGAACTGAAGTCACATGGAACAGCATTAAAGGATGCAGTTATGTTATGGAAGGATGTAACAGGCAAACTTCTTGCCATTGCCTCAAAAGGTGAAGTTGATAAATTTCTGGCAGATGCAACACTGTATCTTGAATTTTCAGGCATCATATGTATTGCCTGGCAATGGCTCCTGCAGGGGATTGCACTTCTCAGGCCGCTGACAGCAAAGGAAAAGGTCTATGATGAGAATTTCATAAATGGCAAGATTTATACAATGCGTTATTTTTTCAGCTATGAGTTACCAAAGATATATGGTCTGTCTGAAAGGCTTACAAAACAGGACGGGCTTACTGTGAGTATGAAGACAGAGTACTTCGAAGACTGAACACTGCTTTTGCCTGTACAGCCATGGAGCAATGGCTGTGCAGGCCCTCCTTTAAAAAAGGCTTGACTGGCTCTTTTTTCATTTGAGTATCTATTGAAGTAAATAAACACTTTTTATCCTAAGAAATCATGAAGAAAAGACAGAAAGCTGAACTCAGAAAACCTGACATACTGAAAAACTACTATGAGGTAATCCTCGAAGAAGGCGTTGAAGGTGCCTCTATTGCAAAAGTAGCAAAGAGAATGGACATTCATCCAAGTCTTATAATCCATTATTTTGATAATAAGGATAATATGACAGTCGGCCTTGTAGATCATATAAGCAAAAACTACAGGGAACTGTTTATGAAATTAAGGATTGAGACTGATGACCCTGAAAAAAGATTCGAACGCCTCATCGATATATTCTGCAGTGACGAATGGTATAACAATACTGATATATCAGGGGATTTTTCCGTAATTGCTGTCAGCTTCAGAAACACTAATGTTTTTTCAAGCGTACAGCTTTTATACAGGGAATTCATTGATCTTATAGTAAAGGAACTTGAGGTTATAATTGAATCCGGCTTGCTAAAAATCAGCGATTCTCAAAGAGCTGCCCAGCTTATTGTATCAATGATAGAGGGATACAGACATTTCAAGCATTTCTATATTGATGAAATAAACATGGAAAGACACCGGCAGGACCTGATAAATGCAATGAAGATATTGCTGAATTCGGGGCAATATTAATTTTTTATCATATATCAACTAACACAGGCATTTTATGAAAAGGTTATTACCAATAATATTATTATCTCTCATCTCTTTTTTTTCATGTACTTCTGTTTATCAGCATATGAAAGAAAAAAGGAATGATAATTATACACAGGGTATCAAGGCATACAGGCAGAATGATTATGAAAGTGCAAGAGATCATTTTGATACAGTTGTTTCTATTGATCCTGAATATAAGAGGGCTAAATATTATCTCAAAAGGTCTGAATACTTTATAAAAAGAAAAGAAAGAAAGATCGAACGAAAGAACAATGTAAATTACAACAGGGCAATATACTATAAAAAAACAAAAAAATACGAAATCGCTCTTGATCTTTTTCTGAGAGTTCAGAAAGAAGATCCTGATTATGAGGATGTTGATGACCAGATCGATCAGTGCAGGGAAAAACTTGCAAAAAGATATGACTGGAGAATAAAGGTTGCAAAGTCTCAGTATGGGAGAAGACAGTATATAAAGGCATATTCGAATGCACTTAAAGCATCAAAAATCAATCCTTACGGTTCTGAGGCAAAAAGTCTGAAAGATGACATCTCCGGAGTTCTCCAGAACAGAACCAGAGCATACCGGAAAAGAGCTGATTACTATTTCAACAGGAAATTATATTCAAGAGCAAAGGATGAAGCTGAAAAGATTATAAGGATGAATCCCTGGAATGAATATGCAGCTGATATGAAAAAGAAGTGTAACAGGATGATTGCTGTTGACAGGGATTACAAAACAGGCCGGAAACTTTTCAGGAAGAAAAATTATTTTGCAGCTAGACGAACATTCAGATCTGTTAACTCACGGGAGAAGGGATATAAATACACCGAAGCCTATCTGAAGAAAATTGACCGTGCCCTTGCTGGAAGTATCGGAGTTTATTACAGGCGGGGAGTATATTACTATGACAGGGAAGATTTTGCCAAAGCAATAGAACAGTGGAATCTTGTTCTCTCTATTAATCCTAATCATAAACAGGCTGCAGAATACAGGGATCGGGCAAAGGCCAAGCTGGAGATAAAACAATCTCTCCGCAAATAGAAAGGCCCTTATTTAAATTGACAAAAACAGCGGGACCCCTCTCCATTGCTGAGTAAATCATTTCCGGATAGAATTTTAGCCGGTATTTCAATTATCACGGAACGTATGATTCAAATCCATTCAGATTCATTATAACCCAAGATGCAGATAAATAAGAAAATTATTACCATGCTGGTTGCAACCTGCATTTTTTTTGCAGGCTCCATTGTAATTCACAACAAAGTCTTTACTCATTCAGTTAAGAGATATGTTCCTTCATTTGAATATATTGCATCATTTCTTCCGGGCATGGAAAAGGTCAGTCGTTCTTCAGCGGTGGTTGAAAACAAGGCAGCAGTAAATCTCAATGAAAAATATCTCTATGCAGGAGACTGCAACAGGTATCTTCGGGGTTTCTGGAACAGACTCGATTCTCTTGAAAGAGGAGATGTTAAGAAAGTAAGAATAATACACTTCGGTGATTCTGTTATATGGAGCGATCGTCTTTCTTCGGGACTGAAGAGAAATTTCCAGAAAAAATATGGAGACGGGGGCCGGGGCATAGTCCCTGTGATTGCAGGAAGTCCTGAAAAACTGAAAGATCATATAAACAGAACCGGAAAGGAAGAGTTTTATTATTACAATCTCAAGCACAGGTTTCATCAGCAGGGCGCATATATACTTTATCCTGAAGAGAATCCACGGTATGGATTTCTCGGCACCAGTAGCCTGCCAAAGAGCAGCGAATCCAGAATAAGCTTTTCTTCTCCAGAGGGATTTTCTTCCTGGAGTGAGATAGATATTTTTTTAAGGACTCCCGTTATAGGCAACAGTGAATTCAGCTATCATGTTAGTCTTAAAGCAGGTGATAACCGATATGCGCAGGATGTTAATGTTGCAGCTGATACACTGAAGAAAATCAGCTTCACGGGTCTTGATACTAAATCGGTTGAGATTAATTTTGCTTCTTCTTCATCCCCCATGCCATATGTTGATCTTGTGAATCTTGAGGCTGAAAGCGGTCTCGTCTATAGTACTGTTGTACGAATGGGAAACCACATGTCGTGGCTAATGAGTTCAGCAGATAAATTTAAGGATTACGGATTCTCAGAATTAAAGCCTGATCTTCTGATTCTTCAGTATGGAATAAACGAGGCAGCCAGTCTTGAAACAGTTAAAATTTTTACTGAAGATGTTTTCAGAAGCCAGATGAGCTCCTGTCTCGATTATCTGAAAAAAATTCTCCCTGAAACAGATATCCTGATTATTGCGCCATATGAGGTTCTTAAAAAAGAGAGAGGTATTCTTGTTCAGAACAGGTTTGTTAACAGAGTGCGTGAAATTCAGATGGAGGAAGCAGCAAAAGCAGGTGTTGCTTTTTTTGATACATACGGTTTTATGGGCGGCAAGGGGCAGATGAAGAGGTTTGTATCGCAGAGGCTTGCAAACAGCGATTATACTCACGTTACAACAAAAGGCGGCAACCTGATCGGAGAAAAAATATTTCAAGAACTCGAGAAAATGAAAAATGCGGCAGTGGGAGGGGGCTCTCTCCTGGTTCCACTGTCAGACGAAATTGACCATTCTGAAAAAAAGAGTTCAATCGGAGCAATTCAGTTTAATTCGATATCTTTTGCAGTTTTTCTTATTATTGTATTCATTGTTTCATCTTTGCTGCTGAGTTTCCCCGGATACAGAATAATTTTTCTGGTTCTTTCATCTTATTATTTCTACATGACATGGATGGCATGGCCGGTTCTGCTTTTGATATTTTCATCTGTACTCGATTACTTTGCCGGGCTTCAGATGTACAGGGAAAAGACTCTGGGAAACAGGGGAACCCTGTGGCTTGCCCTTTCGCTTGCCGGAAATTTAGGGCTCTTATTTGTTTTCAAGTACTTCAACTTTTTTTCGGGGCTAACCGGAAATCTCTTCAATCTGGCTGGTTATCAGGTGACGAGTCCTACCATCAGTGTTATTCTTCCTGTTGGTATTTCATTCTATACTTTTCAGACACTGTCATACAGTATTGATATTTGGCGCGGAAAAACCGAGCCTAAAAAGAATTTCTGGCAGTTTGCAATGTATGTTTCATTTTTTCCGCAGCTTGTGGCTGGCCCCATTGTCAGGGCCTCTGAATTCTTACCAAACCTCAATTCCAGGTTACAGCATTTTTCTGTAAAGAATACCGAGTTCCTTACAGGGATATTCTTAATACTTACCGGCCTGGTAAAAAAAATGTCAGCTGACTGGCTTGCGGTGAATATTGTAGACAGGGTGTTTGAAAGCCCTGAGATGTTTTCATCTCTCGAGACCCTGGGTGCTGTTTATTCATATGCTCTTCAGATCTATGGAGACTTTTCCGGTTATACAGACATCGCACTTGGCAGTGCAATGCTTCTGGGGTATAATCTTACTGTAAATTTCAGAAGGCCCTATCAGTCTGTTACTGTAACCGATTTCTGGAGACGCTGGCACATCTCGCTTGGAAGCTGGTTCAGGGATTATCTCTATATAAGCCTTGGAGGCAACAGAAAGAGGCTTTACCTCAATCTGTTTATTACCATGCTTATCTGCGGCCTGTGGCATGGAGCGGCCTTAAATTTTGTAATATGGGGAATATATCATGGAATGTTTCTCATCATTGAAAGAAAAACAGGCCTTGCAGTAAAACCTGTAAATTCATTTACAAGAATAGTGAGGATATTTATTACATTTCATATAACTGTATTCGGATGGATTATTTTCAGGGCATCCTCTTTTGCCAATTTCAAGGCTGTTATTGATTCACTTTGTGACCTTACTTTTTATGCGCCAAACCTTGATGCTGTAATTCTGTCAGTTATGGGTATTCTCTATCTTGTACACTTCTCGCCGATTAACTGGAAAAACAGGGTTCAGGAATCGTGGATAAATCTTTCTCCGGTTTTACAGGGGGCGATTGCTTCATGTACTTTTATTCTTCTCTATAATATAGCAGTAGCTGATGTTAAACCGTTTATTTATTTTCAGTTTTAAATTGCTGAAAATATCCGCTTTAAAATAGCAAAAAAAAGGGGCGCCCAAAAGGGCCACCCCGAAACATCCGGTTACACATTACAGATAAGATCAGAATCTGCTTTTTACTCTTTCAATTTCCTTCTCAGCGTCTTTTACCATTTTCCGAAGAAGGTCTTCGCAGCTCATTATATCATTTATTCGGCCAATTGTCTGTCCCATCATCATAGGCGCGATATCTACATCTCCTGTTTTCCATGCTTCACGGCATCTCTCTCCTGTCACGAGCGGAGCGAGTTCCTGAAGACCTGCACCCTTTGCTTCGGCAGCAAGGATTTCATCTACAATTTTATTTTTTATTGCACGTCCCTGAAGATTGATTGATTTACAAATCAGTGTTGTTTCATATTCCTGTCTCTTCAGTATTTCCTGCTTGATATTGTCGTGAACCTGGCATGCATTTGTTGCAATGAATCTCGATGCCATCATTACTCCCTCTGCACCAAGAGTAAGAGCAGCTGCCATTGATCTTCCGTCAGCAATACCGCCTGTTGTAACAACAGGTATGCTGAGAGATTCAACAAGTTTTGGAGTGAGTATCATGGTGGTTACATCATCATTGAGAGGATGTCCTCCCTCCTCGATACCGGCCGCATATACTCCGTCATAGCCGGCTTCTTCTGCGTGCTGTGCATGCTTTAAACAGCCAACCTTATGGAATTTTTTCACGCCAGCATCGTCCAGCATTTTAATTACATCAGGACCCAGCCTGTCGAGAGGAGTACCGGAAACTTCTATTCCGGCAACTCCTTCTTCAGCACAAGCTGTTACATTGTTTTTGTGGTCTTCCATAGTGATGTGGAAGGATGGAAGGATTGTGATTCCTACCATAAAAGGTTTGTCTGTGAGTTTTTTTGTCTCTCTGATGGCTTCTCTGAGCTCGTCTGTTGATTTATAGTTTCCTGCAGTGAGGTTCCCCATACCTCCTGCATTTGATATTGCTGCTGTAAGGATTGGTTCTCCAAGCAGATACATTGCTCCGCATATTATTGGATACTTGATTCCAAACATTTCAGTTATTTTTGTCTGCATGACCGTTCTCCTTTTTTTTATTGATGATTTCCGGTTGTATTCCGTTCTTGACAAGAGCGCTGCTTATTACATCTCTTCCCATGTTATACATTGTGCTTATGATATCCTTTCTGCTTACATTTTGAATGATTCCGGAACATATCAGCGAAGCATATCCATGTGCAAAAATTGCCATTCTTCTCAGGATTTCTTCCCTGTCTTCCCGGGGAAGAAGGCTTACCAGTTCATCTCTGTAGAGTTCTGCTGCAAGCGAATCCAGAAAATCCTGAAGAAATTTTCCGGATATGTTGTTGTCAAGAAACATTACCCTGAATAATTCCCTGTTTTCCATTGCAAAGAGAATTACTCCGGTTCCCATGTTCAGAAAAACACTTCTGGTGTATTCCTCAAACAGGTAGCCTCTCATCAGAGTTTCAGCTTTGAGAAGAATTATTCTTTTCAGCTCATCCATGGACTCAAAATAAGAATACACCGGCGCTGTTGATGAACCAAGTCTTTCAGCGATTTTTCTTGCAGAAAGGTCTCTGAATCCATTTACCTTTACAATTTCAAATGCTGCATTTACAACATCATCCTTACTGAAAGTAATTCTTGGCGGCATCCTCTATCCTGAAAACGACTGTTATGTAACAGGTGTAATGTAACAAATGTTTTGGTTTAAAGGCAAGTGGTTTTTAAAAAAAAAATATATTTTGGAAAATTTTCTTTGAAAAAGAAAACATTGAGCTCTATTATCGTACAAAAGGGGTTTCGATGGAAGCAATCTCTCGCAAAAATATTCTTCAAAGCAATAAGTTTGATAGTGAATTCCCTGATGCGTCAAAAGTAATTGTGCTCATTGCTTTTTCAGTAATGTCATTGGTTATTCTTGTGAGCACAGGAATTCATAAGATTATTACTGATAATTATGAACTTGGATTCATCAGTATTGCAATAGGTCTGATAATAACACTATTATCTGCTTCATGTATTTGTATAAAAAGAATAGATTTGCTTTCTGCATCTGTTCTTGCAATATCCGAATCAAGCATAATTATTCTGGCTGTAACCGGGGGAGTAGCTAAAACAGGAATCCTGTGGGCGTTTATTTTTCCTCTCATC
The DNA here is from genome assembly GCA_964512685.1 of uncultured Leptospirales bacterium. Classification (GTDB taxonomy): domain Bacteria; phylum Spirochaetota; class UBA4802; order UBA4802; family UBA5550; genus CAZEJW01. Next base: position 17,492 of record CAZEJW010000075.1, read on the forward strand.
TCTTTTTTTCTTGCCGGCCCTGTTGTCGGTCTGGTTTTAAATATTTTACTGGTTATTATTTTTGGTATAATTTTCTTTTTTCCCGGAATCCCTTATGTGGTTGAATACAGCGGCGCTATAAAGTCGAGATTTTTTCTATCGTATATTTTCGTATGCCTGCTTTCATTTGTCATGGAGTATGCCAGGTGTAAATATCATAAAAAAAGCAATGAGCTCATTGAAAAACTGCAGAACACAAAAAACAGGCTCGATTCACTACACGAAATTATTCCTGTGTGTTCCAGGTGCAGAAAGATAAGAAATGATGCAGGGGCATGGGAGAATTTTGAAGAGTATATAACAACTCATTCAGAGATTGAATTTTCGCATGGGATCTGTCCGGACTGTATTAAAGAACTGTATCAAAATGAGCCCTGGTTTGAACGATGGAAGGAAGAATCCGGAGAATAAAGATTTAAAAAGGTATGATTTTAATATTTAAGTAAATATTTGATTTTTCAGAAATCCGGATGCGACATAACTCGTTTACTTCAAGTAACCTGTTAAACCACTTTTTGTAAGTGAAAACTCCCACAACAATATACTTTATTTCACCCGCTGTCATATCTCTGTAATTCATTAAATTTATTTTAGTGACAATGAGATAACCCTTAAAGGGGGATGATATGACAGTTAAACTTGAAAACGGAAACAGGGTATGTATTGCAGGAGGAGGACCGGCAGGTTCATTTAGCGCGATTCATCTTCTCAGGCTGGCAGAAAAGATGAAAATTGATCTTGAGGTAATAATCTTTGATGCAAGAGCCGGCCATATGGAACCTGGCCCTAAATCCTGCAAGGGCTGTGCTGGGATTCTCTCCTCGGAGCTTGTAAAGGGGATGAAGAAGCTCGATATTGAAATCCCTGAAGAAGTAATACTCGAAAGGCTGAATTCATACAAGATTCACACTCACTCTGAAGTTATACATATAGACCAGCCTGAAACAGACCGTGAAATTTTAAGTGTCTTCCGCGGCAAAGGACCGTGTAAACTAACGGGCAGAGAACAGCATTCTTTTGACCGGTTTCTGAGAGATACAGCAGTTAAAAGAGGTGCAAAACTGATTGCTGATAAAATTACACTGATTGACTGGGATGAAAAACCGGTAATTGTCACAGAAGATGAAAAATATCCATGTGATTTTATGGTTCTGGCAACAGGCATCAATTCTCATATAAATATCTCAGAACATTATTCATATACTCCGCCAAAAACTCTTTCAATGGTTCAGCAGGAAGTAAAAAGGCCTGTAAACTGGTCAAAGAGTACAGTTGCTGCATATTTTGACAAGCCTGAGGGATTTCTCTTTGGTGCACTGGTTCCCAAAGATGAATATCTCAGCATATCCCTTCTTGGCAAAACCAGAATGGACAGAACTGCAATAAGTACATTTCTCAAAGAGCCAAAGTGCGGGCTTGAAAATTATTTTCCTGAAGAGCCTGAAAATCTGTGCCACTGCTGTCCGAAGATAAATTACAAGCCTGCAAAGGTCTTCTATGGCGACAGGTGGGTTGCTGTTGGAGATGCTGCAGTTACCCGTCTTTACAAGGATGGAATCGGTTCATCCTTCAGAACAGCAAAAAAGGCAATGGCAACAGCTGTTTTCTGTGGAATATCCGGTGAGGCATTTGAAAAATCCTATAAACCTTTCTGTAATGAAATTGCAGTGGATAACCGTTTTGGGAATCTCCTCATCCGCCTGTTTCTCTTCCTTCTTAAAAACAGAAGGCTTGCAAGAATATGCACTGGTTGCCTGATACTCGAATGTCATATGAAAAAGGATGAAAGAATATATTCAAAGATACTCTGGGGCATGATTACCGGAGACTATTCATATAAACAGCTTTTTATGATGATGATTAGCATAAGAGGTTTGACACGGTTTATCCGAAATGTAATTCGTATTATTGGAAAAACAAAGAGTGTTCCAATAGCCTATTACTGGGATAAATACTATGTCCAGAGAATCAGGAGTTCAAAACACTGAAGAGATGAGAATACTTATAGCCGGAGGCACGAGTTATACTGGCAGGTATCTCATTGAAAAACTGCTTGAGACAGGGCATTTGCTCAGGCTGCTCGAATGGGACCCAAGGAGGGCAGGGCCTGAACTTGCCCAAAGGGTTGAAATTGTAAACGGAAACACTGATGATCCTGATGTAATGGTTCATGCCTGTCGTGATATCCACACTGCATACTACATTGTAAATATCATAGATACAAATCCTGCTCTTGCAAAGCTGAATCTTATTGTTGCAGGCAGGTTCAGGGATGCATGTATTAAAAATGGAGTAAAAAGGATAATCTACTGTTCTGATCTGATTCCTGACGAATCCGCAGGCCAGAAGCTTAATCTTCGAAAACATATCGGCGAAGCTCTGAGCAGAAAACCGGATAAAATAACCACCCTGTGGCTGCGTCATGCAACGCTGATCGGAGCAGGGAGTCTTGATTTTGAAATCCTCAACGCTCTCAGTGAAAAGAAAACACAATTAATTTTCAGGTGGATGAAGAAGCCGGTCCCGGTTATTGGAATTGATGACCTGGCAGAAATAATGATGCTGGCAAAGGATATTCCTCTTGAAGAAAATTGCATTATTGATATTTACTCAGGTAATGAAACCTATAACAGCCTCCTGAGAATAATTGAAGATAAAAAGAATGAAAAGAGAAAGAGATTTTATCTGAGATTTAACCATGCCTTTTTTTCATCTATGTATATATCTGTTTTTACTCCTGTACATTTTTCTGTTGCATATGAGCTTGTAAAAAGGGTCATGGGAGAATTTGAAAAGAATAAAGCATTGAACGGATTTTTTAAAGGCATGAAATTTTTTACTGCCGAGTATGCTGTGACCAAGGCACTGGTTGAGATTGAACAGAAGATTGAGTCGTGCAGGTGGTGTGACAGTTACTCAGACATAAACAGATGGATTGGGGATGAAGAAGCCATTCCGGATAGAACATTTTCTGATAAAAGGGAGGTTTCTTTCGGGCATGTATCCCCTGCTGCTGTTTTTTCATCAGTACTCGATACAGGCGGAACAAATGGCTGGTTTACATATACTTTGCTCTGGCGCATGCGCGGGCTTATGGATAAGTTTGTCGGCGGTTACGGTCTCAACCGCGGCAGGAGAAACAGCAGGGATCTTAGAATCGGTGACAGCATAGATGTATGGAAGGTTGCTGATCTTGTGCAGAATAAAAGATTGCTTCTCTATGCACAGATGAAACTGCCAGGGCGGGGGTGGCTTGAGTTCAGAATAAAAGGCACAACCCTGGTTCAGACAGCATATTTTGAGGCATACGGAATCGCAGGCCGGCTTTACTGGCTTTTTATGCTCCCCTTTCATGGTCTTATTTTCAAAGATATGGCCAGAAAAATTATTGAAAGGGCAGAGCAGAAAGAAGGTACATAGTCTGTTTTCTACCTGTTCAGATGTATATAGGTAGTTGTTGCACTTGCAATAAGCTTGCCGT
>CAZEJW010000076.1:0-20856 GCA_964512685.1 uncultured Leptospirales bacterium
TATCATATCTCACCTGAATCTCAGGAATAAGGCCTATAAGAGCCCCTCCTGAATCACCCTTATATTTTGCTTTACCTGCACTCAATACAGCCTTACTATCAAGTGCTCCAAAATATCCAGCTTTTGCATTTAAAGCATTCACACTTTTTTCATGCCCTGCTTCAGTCTTATACATTGTGCTTCCAAGTCCGCCAAACTCACTTGTGATTGCAGTACCAAGCGCAAATGAGAAACCGGTCTTGCTGAATTGAACCTTTTTAGGGTCAAAAGGCTCTACATCAGGTTCTGCAAATGCAGAAACTGCAAATGAAACAACAAAAAGAGTACAGAAAACAAGCAAACAGGTTTTTCTAAAATTTTTCATCAAATAATCCTCCATAAGATTTTTAAGAAAATAGAGTCCGTTATGGCTAATGCCATTATGCCGGACCAAACCTCCCTTTTTTTATTTATTTCAGGAGATCCGGAGAATTAACAGCCGGGCTGATAGTTCTCCTCTTTATTTCAAGAAGGCGCCGCCTTCATTAAAATCATTACACAACCGGGTATTCTCTTAAACAATGATCAATCACCCGAATTAAAAAAACCGGTACGAATATTAATTAATATTTTTCCCGATCGGACGGACTTTTATTAAAAAGCCCTTAAAAAAGGAAAGCATGTAACTTTCCGCGAAAATTTAATACATATTGCTGCATTGAATTGAAAGAACAAAAAGATTCACTTTCAAGTAACGGTTAGAAGTTAAGCACTACCGTTAGATGAAAAGCATTATACGAGAATTTAATAATAAAACCCTGTACAAAATTTGCAAGTAAAAAATGAATAAAAAAAATGGAACATCCGCTTAAACTGAAAAAAATTCTTAAAAACTATTCAAAGAATATTGATTTATCTACAAATAACAATAAATTCTCACCAAAAGAGAGCTCCCACCCTGGTACAAAAAGAAAATAACGTTGAAATTCACATGGCTTCTGTCGCCATGAAAGAGCTATTCAGCTCTAGCCAATCAAGTGTTCAACCGAAAATATACCAATATTCACATATACGAACAGGCTGAATGTATAAAACACAATTCAACCTGTCAACAACTGTTTATGCAATAAAACAAATATTTTTTTTCTTTACAATTGTTGACAAAGATTACAATAATTTCTTTATAGTATTCTTTTAATTATTAAAACACTCTTCAACACATAAAACGGGGAAACAGAACAAATAAAGAAAGGAAAAGAATTCAGGAACATATATTCATAAAACCACAAAGCAGGTATATATGTAACATGAACTCTGACCATAAAACTCTTTTTACACTCAAAGTCTGGAAAACATCCGGTTATGCAGCAATAGCGTGATTTTCCGGAAATACGGGTAAACAGATCGACAGGGGCAACAAAAAGAAAAGGATCAAATAAATCCGGTCTTTATCGATTGTATCCGACAGGTAAAAATCAAAAACTTACAAACAGGTTTACAAAATGACTAAAAAAAACGAATTTTTGCAGTTAAAGGAACAGGAACGAGACGTAAGGCGAAATCTCATAATGGACGCGGCAGAGCGTGTATTCGCCTCAAAAACCTTCGACAAGGTAAATATGAGAGAGATAGCCAAAGAAGCAGGCATCTCACCTGGCACCATCTACACCTATTTTACTGATCAGGAGACCCTTTTTGTTGAGGCATCCATGAGAGGTGCCGAGCACCTCATCGAAGAAGTCGGCAGGGTGGCAAAACAGCAGAATCCGTCAGTCGAAGATGCGGCAAAAGCGTATATCGACTTCATAATGGATCACTACGAGTACATACGAATGATGCAGCACTGCATGCTTTACGGAAAGTTCGACTCGGATGACTCACTCAGCAGGCTTTTCATAGTTTACAGGAAACTCTTCGAGCAGTTTGACACAGTACTTGCCAGCAAGGTCCCTGAGGGAAACCTGAGACTCGACACACACCTGCTCTTCTCAACAATAAACGGAATAATTTTTTCCTTTGGAAGATTCCCAAGAAGAAGCGAAGAGGAAGTGAGAGTTTACATGAGCAGGCTGGTAAAAAGACTCTCGGAAATATACAGGGGATACTCAAGCCTTAAAACTCCCGAAGACTGATGCCCATCCGGGCCGGGAAAGCAGAGGGGAATGGATTCATCACCAGCATTCCCCTGCTCTGCAACCCCTTTATTTCTTCTCAGTGCTTCAGCGCGTCAGCGACTCAGGGGCAATCTTCCCATCCTTTACTCATCGCTCTCATCTCCCCCAATATCTCCACATCCCCTTTCGACTTTTTCCTTTCGACTTTTTCCTTTCGACTTTTTCCTTTCGACTTCCTCCTTTCGACTTTAAGACTTTCGACTTCCTCCTTTCGACTTATTCCGATTCCGCATATAAAAATAATAGTTTGACACAAAAACACAAAACTGTTAGAAAAAAGAAAACTGCATAAACGACAACCTGCCCTCTGGGGGAAAATCATAATGAACCGAATTCTATTTATCATAATGGCCGGCGCCATTGCAATAGCCTTATTAAGCATAAATCTTTCAGCAAAACCAATTCTTATTGAAGACACCGTAAAAAAGCTTTCCCTTTCACAAAAAATCGAAATACTTGAAGATAAAAATGCATCAATCAAATTCAAAGACCTCATGGGGGATAAAGAAGCAGCGCCATTCGAATCCTCTGCAGCGGAAATACCAAATTACGGGTTCACAAAATCAGCCTACTGGATAAAATTTACTCTAAAGAACAATTCAACCCTGCCACGCGAACTATTGCTTGAGACCGGTTTCCCGCTACTTGACCTGATAAATTTTTACAATACAGACCTTATAAACAATAAAATTCAGTGGCAGCATACCCAGACAGGGCGACTCATACCCTTTAAAGAAAGAAAACTCAACAACCGCAATTTTGTCTTCAGACTGAACTTTACGCCTCACGAAGAGAAAAGATGCCTGATGAGAATAAAAACTGACGATGGCATGATTTTTCCTCTCACCATATGGGAGAAGGCATCATTCCTGGCAAAGAGTCATCTTGAGCTTTTATTCTTCGGTATCTACTATGGAATTATTATTGTAATGTTCTTCTACAACCTGTTTCTGTTTCTCTCAACGCGGGACAGAAGTTATTTTTACTATATTCTCTACATCGGTTCGTTCGGCATGTTTCAGGCGGCAATGAACGGTGTCGCATACCAGTACCTGTGGCCCGGGCATTCATGGTGGGCTATTCACGCTAATCCGTTTTTTATTGCACTCAGTGTTTTCTTTGGCCTTGTATTCTCCATCAATTTCCTTGATACATCGTTCAACGCGCCATTTTTACATAAAATACTCAAATCACTTGCCGTTTTGTCGCTCATGCTCATACCGGGCGCGCTGATACTGGACTATTCATTCACCATAATATCAGGGCAGATCCTTCCCCTTTTGTGTATCTTTACGGTAATTCCTGCCGCAATAGTAAGCCGGTTAAGGGGATACCGGCCCGCCAGGTTCTACCTTATAGCGTGGTCAATGTTTCTTTTTGGGGTTGTCCTCTCCACGCTCAGGGTCATGGGGATTCTGCCTCACAATGTAATAACCGAGCACGGGCTTCAGATCGGTTCAGGCATAGAGGCAATCCTGCTCGCCCTTGCGCTTGCTGATCGCATAAAAATAATGGAAAAAGAAAAAAACGAAGCCCAGGCAAAAATGATAGAGGCAAGAACAAGAGAAATTGCAAACCTCAAAAAAATTCAGAAAGAAATAGAAGAAGCAAACAGAAGAATATCCCTTTCCGAAGAAAAATACAGGCTCCTGGTTGAAGGTTCCGGTGACATAATTTTTTCACTCAGCCAGGACTGGAATTTCATTACCGCAAACAGGTCAATACAAAAACAACTGAGTATAAATCCTGACACAGTACATACAAAAAATTTCCTGGACATCATATATCACAATGAAAAAACCGGGCCTGTTATAAAAAATCTCGTACAGGAAAAACTAGAGGCCTTCATGCAGTCAGACAAACCAGTTGAATTCAAGACAGACTTCACATCATCCATATCCATAGAACCAAAAGAGATGAATGTAAAACTCGAACACATCAACATTGAAGGTAAAAACGAAATCCTCGGCAAAGCATCAAGTGTAATAGAAGATAATCTTCTGAAATTCTTCGACAGGGAAACCCAGACATACAGAATCCCCAATTTTTTAATAACAGCAGACGAAATGACTCAGCGGCTCACCAGAAACCTCAAAAGATATGCAGATGTCAAAGATATATCCCTTATAAGAATAGCCCTTAGAGAAATGATTATAAACTCCATTGAACACGGCAACCTGGATATATCCTTTAAAGAAAAAACAAGACTTCTCGAAGATGGAGAGTACTTTGAATTTCTTGCTGAAAAGCAGCAGAACCCGTCATACGGAAATCGCAGAGTAAGCATTGACTACAGTCTCGATGAAAACAGTGCCACTTATACAATAAGGGATGAAGGCAATGGGTTTGATCATTCTAAATATACAGAAAATGAACAGCCCCCGGAAGAGGCCATACAGCACGGAAGAGGAATAACTCTCGCAAAAAATATATTCGATTCAATATCCTTCAATGAGAAGGGCAACGAAGTAACACTCATAAAGAAATTCAAATAATCAAGACCATCTGCCCGCTATTTCAGCCCCGCAATGAGAGCAGCGGCCTTCTTTAATATCATTTCTGCTGATCGAGAATCCCCGTCTTTCGATGAGGGCCTTTTTACATGACCAGCAGGCAGTGTCTTCTCCTCCCCTGCCCGGCACATTTCCTTCATACACATAACGCAGACCCGCCTTGTATCCTGCTTTTCTTGCCATGTGAAGAGTTTCAACCGGTGTACTCTCCCTGTTTTGCATTTTGTATGTCGGGTAAAAGCGTGATATGTGCCAGGGGATATCCCTGTCTACTCCGGCAATAAACGAGGCAATCTGTTCTATCTCCTTCTCTGAATCATTCAGTCCCGGAATAATGAGTGTTGTTACCTCCACCCATATTCCAAGCTCTCGGCAGAGTGCAATATTTTCAAGGACAGGGGCCAGTGCCCCGCCGCAGATTTTGTGATAGAACTCATCCGAAAAAGACTTCAGGTCTATATTGATGCCATCGAGATAAGGTGCGATGTGCCTCAAAGATTGCTCTGACCCCGCCCCGTTTGAAACAAACACATTCTTCATCCCCCTTTCTGAAGCAAGAACACAGGTATCGTATGCAAGCTCATAGTAGATTGTTGGTTCGGTATACGTATAAGCTATTGAAACACAGCCAGCAGCCAGTGCGTCATCTGCAATTTCTTCCGGCGAAATTCTCTGAACCGGAATTGTATCGTCTTCTCCTGATGCCATGGAGATGGAATAATTCTGACAGTTAAGGCAACGGAAATTACAGCCAACAGTTGCTATGGAATAACTGAGCGACCCCGGATAAAAATGAAAAAGCGGCTTCTTCTCTATTGGGTCAACATGCCTTGCAACGATTCTGTCGTATACAAGCGAAACAAGTTTACCCCCGGTGTTCTTTCGAACCCGGCATATGCCGATTTTGCCTTCTTTTATAATACACCGGTGAAAACAGAGATTGCATTGAACAGACTTATCATCCCTTGCTTCGTAAAACATTGCCTCTTTCATATCAGACTCCGGTTTTTCAGAAATTATTCATACAGATATATCTGAATAATTTCTTATTTTTGTTCATTCTGCCCGTTTATAATGTGAAGTTATCAGAGTCTTTTTATAATTAAAGCAATTTTCCAAATCTGCTGGTTAATTTTTGCTCTGACCCCGGTTAATTTTCTGAAAAAAATTCCCGCACACAAGTTATACTCTGAACCTGTTTCTTCTTTTTTTGCTCTGACCCCATATATTGCTTTTGTAAAGGTGACAATAATTTTACTCTGACACCATTCAACAAATGGTTTTAAAATTCTTCACAGCTTGACTTATTACTCAACATATGATTAAATTTATTGTTTTATGCTGATGCACAGGGGAGACAAATGAATAAAAAAGACTTTCTCATACTCGCAATCGATGACGACAGAAACATGCTGAAACTCATGCAGGCTCAGATTGAATCCTTTGGCTACAAAATTATTACAGCCATTACCGGACAGGAAGGTGTTGATCTCGCCAGATCAGGAGATCCTGACTTGATCCTTCTTGATATTATGATGCCTGGAATCGATGGATTCAAGGTGATCAAGATGCTAAGGCAGGATGAAGTCACTACCAAAACGCCAATAATAATGATCACCTCAAAGACGAACAAGGAGGATGTTGTTCTGGCAATGCGCCTTGGAGTTATAGACTATATAGTAAAACCATACGAAGTTAACAGCTTTCAAAAAAAAATCGAGTCCGCACTGAATATCAGCCAGAGTGTAAGAGAAGAAGACGAAAGAAATCAACAGATAACAATAATAAGAAATGCAGGGATAACAACAATTACACCACGAATGAGCCTTTCATCAAAGACTTTCCTGGATGAAGCACGTCAGGTGTTCAATACATCCTTTCTGATGATGGTGAAAAAAGACACTATGGTTATAGACCTCAGGGTGATACCCGAATTTACTGAAAAAGATATTAAATCAATAGAAGTAATGATTTCTCTTCTGGGCAATGAAAAAATGAATTTCATTGCCGGAAAACACTATGGAGATATAGTCGCTCTGACTGATATTGATGATAAGCACAATCTCTTCATCAGCCAGGGAGATTTTGAAGTGTTTATTAATAAATAATTCTAATTTTTGCTTAATTTTTTGCTCTGACCCCAAATACCTGTGTTCACTACTTCTCAAATTTGCTCTGACCCCATTCCCCGGATTATTGAAAAACTCTGATTAATAATAAGATAGTTTGAAAAATGCTCTGACCCCGGCTTTGACCTCCATAATCAAATATTTCAATATACATTATGTCATAACCTGAAAATTTTTTAATAAAATAATCCGTTTTTTTAAAAAAATTTCACCTCACCCACTGATTTCGTTCGTTATAACTATAAACCATCTCAGGAGATGCTTATGGCCAGAAAACCACGATTTTGCATGAAAAATCATTCATATCATGTTATGAGCAGATGCATCAACCACGAAGACCTAATGGAAGATGATTTTTTTAAGGATATAATGGTAGAGATTCTAAGGATTGCCCTCAAAAAATATGATTTTGAGTATAATGACTTCACTATAGTAGATAATCACTTCCATATCATCATCACAACCCATAATGAAGAGCACTCAATTTCACGTATCATGCAATTCATCAAATCAAGATTTGCCCAGCACTACAATAAAATCATGAACCGATCAGGCCCTTTCTGGAATGAAAGATTTTACTCCACTGTTGTTGAACACTCTGATGATCCTGAATTTTATTTTGATACACTTATCGTTTATATTGCATACAATGCAGTAAGAAAAGGCAAAGTGAGCGACCCACGAAAATATAAATACTGCGGTTCTGGCGTTTATTTCATTGAAGGATTCGAGCCTATTGTGGAAATCACACTTCACAAATACTATCTGAGGCTTGGTACAAATTTCAGGGAACGGCTCGAAAAACTTCTCATTATTGAAGACCGTTACAGAAGACGGATAAATCTCTTCTTCTAGAAGTATATTTCTATCTGTGAATATTCTCAGGCTTCGAATATTCTCTCTGCCGGATTATTGTGTTTATACAATGCTTTTCACATGACTCTTTTCAGAATCAAGGCTTTTTATTCCCCAAAACTCTACCCAGAAATTCTTAATTCAGCAATAATTCGTGGAATTTTAGATTCAAGTTGATTCTCAGGATTAAACTTTTTTATCATGACTCATGAGTGAGCCACTGAATGTTTATAAAATGGGGTCAGAGCTAATAATCAGAGGGTCAGAGCAAAACCAGAACATACTCTCACCTTAATAAATCATCGGCAACAGCCCTCACTCTAACGATCTCATCAACCACCTTTCCCAGCAGGGAACCAAAATCAAAAGGGACATCCCTTTCTGCAGCCTCTTCCATCCCCATAAGCAGCCTGGAAAGTTCATTAAATTTATATGTAGAAGCAGCGCCCTTGAACTTATGTGCATACAGCCTGATATTTCCGCTGCTACCACTCTCAACCGCTTCAGACAATGAATTCATGTATTCATCAATTGAATCAATAAAATCCTTTAACAGTTTTTTAACAATATCCTCCTGCAGGCCAAGAGATGAAGATATATCAGGCAGGCTCACAGAAACGGTTTCTGAATCTGTTTCTATGTCTTTAATTTTATCTTTAGTTTTAACTTTCTCTTTGCTTTTAGTTTCTGGATGTAAATAACGGCCAAGCAGAAGACAAAGCCTTTCCATTGTAACAGGTTTTGACAGATAATCATCCATGCCTGAAGACAAAAGTTGTGATCTCTCACCCTTGATTGCCTTTGCTGTTAGAGCCACTATAGGAACATGCCTACCGGTTTTATTTTCATCCTCCCTTATCAGCTTTGTAGCTTCTATACCATCCAGTTCAGGCATATTTACATCCATGAGAATACAGTCATAATTCTTCTGCCTCGATTTCTCCACTGCCTCTCTTCCGTCTCCAGCAATATCTGCATCTATACCTGTTTCTGAGAGCATAATTTTCATAAGCTTCTGGTTGTTGGGATTGTCCTCTGCAACGAGTACACTCCCGCTAAATGAATATTCTGTTGCGGAGGCATCCCCCGAATCAGGCACTGTGCCCAAAACCAGTTCCTCAATGGCACTTTTGAGTTTTGTCCCTGTCAGAGGTTTTATTATAAGCCTGTCACATATACTTCTGATATAATCAAAATCAAGATCAGGTCTGTATGAAGAAATTAAAACCAGTGGAATACCCTGGCCAAAAGCCGCCATGCATGTTTGGATATCTTTCGTGTTTGTACAATCTATATCACAAAAAACTATGTCAGCATCATTGAGATGAGATGCAGTTTCATCTGTTATATCAAAATTTATTCCAAACTCATTGCAATACTTTCTTACAGCTTTCTCTGAATCCGGTCTTTCATTGATAATGAACAATGCATTAATTTTTGAAGACAGTTTCACTGAATCGTTATAATCAGAACTTCCTTCGAGAAGAAGATCAAAATAAAAGGTACTACCCTTGCCCGAAATACTGTCAATATTCAGATCTCCTCCATACTGCCTGATTATATTGTAACTAATGGCAAGTCCAAGACCGGTTCCTCCAAATTTTCTGGTTACGGAGTTATCAGCCTGAGTAAATGCTTTGAATATATCTCTCTGCTTATCAACGGGAATACCAATACCGTTGTCGGATACAACAAAATATATCTGATACCTGTTATTGTATATACCCGAGTTAATTATCCTTACCCTTATACTGCCTCCCTCCGGAGTGAACTTTACGGCATTGCCTATAAGATTGATGAGCACCTGGTTTATTCTCAAAGCATCCCCTCTTAGCCTGGCAGGAAGAGATGGGTCAATAAAAACATTGTAATCAATATTCTTTTCACCTGTGCCAGCCGAAAACATTTCAACAGCATTTTCGAACCGTTCAATCGGATCAAATTCAACAGCCTCCAGTTCGAGCTTACCCTTTTCGATCTTGGAGAAATCAAGGATATCATTGATTATACCAAGAAGATTGGATGAACTGTCAACGATCGTGTCAAGGTAGTCATGCTGAGTTGAATCCAGGGATGTCCTTTTCAGAAGCTCTATGAATCCTACAATAGAATTAAGCGGAGTTCGTATTTCATGACTCATATTTGCAAGAAAATCACTTTTCGCCCTGTTGGCATTTTCTGCTTCAGCTGTAACCCTGAGGAGTTCCTGCTCGGTCTGTTTTCTCAGTGTAATGTCATTGAAGCTCACAACCGCTCCGATTATTTTTGATTCTTCAACAATCGGATTAACAATAAATTCAACCGGGAAAACAACCCCGTCCATTCTTTTAAAATAAGCGTTATGCGATCTCATAGGAGCTCCGTCCTTCAGGGTAACCGAGACAGGTGAATCCTCTTCTGTGTATTCACCTCCATCACAACTCAGGTGCCGAATCACATCTGACTCCAGTCTGCCAATGGTTTCCTCTTCATCGACATTGAGAATTCTTGCACCCGAAGGATTGATAAATGATATTCGGCCCTGAATATCAAGCCCATAAATACCGTCACCTGTAGACTCGAGAATCATTTGCCTCTGTCTGTTGATTCTCTCGAGAACAGACTCTATCTGTTTTCTGTCAGTAATATCCCTCGAGTTCAGAACCACACCCTGCACATTGGGGTCGTGGAGAAGATTTGTTCCTGCAACCTCAAGATATATCCAATAATTATTTTTATGAGAAAACTGAGCCTCTACAATGAAATGATAGCCAGGGGTTTCAACAGACTTGAAGAATTCATTTTTAAAAGAATCCACATCCTTTTTATGAACAAAATCAAAAAAAACTTTTCCCTCTACATCAGTTGGCCTGAAGCCCATTATCTTCTCAACAGAATCACTGGCGAAGTGAATTGATCCGTCTGCATGAAGAATTGTAATGATATCAGATGACTCCTTCACAAGAGAATGAAATCTTCTCTCCTTCTGAACCACACCATCGAGCATCTCTTTTCTTTCGGTGATATCCACAATAGTAACCAGAACAAATTCTGTTGCATCCCCGGTTTGCACTGGTGAGAACTGATACTCAAGCCACAATTCATCTCCACCGGATGTTTCAATAATATCAATCTGTCTGCTCATGGCTATATCAGCACCGGTAAAATAATTCTCGAACATCTGTTTATATTCCGCAGGAATAAAATCAAAAACAGAGTCTCCCTGGGATATTTTTCTATTTAGATTCGCTTCAGTCCACTTCACCATGCCTGAATTAAAATCATGAACCATGTATTTTCTGCCTGACACAACAAAGGGTAAAGGGATGCTGTCGAGTATTGATTTTATATAATCTTCAGAGTAATGTTTCATGATTGAATCCTCTTTTACTGATATGATATCCAAACCTCTCATATGTATTAGTCGGGTAAATAATTCATTATTAACGCAAAAAAAGATGCCTGTAAAGGCATCTTTTATATTTACATCAAAGTGATTCTTTAAATTTTTATTCTTCAGGAGCCCCGGTAAAAACAGCACGGTAAGCCTTTAATACAGCTTTTTCAGTATTCATTATTCCCTCTATCATACCAAAAAACTGAGGAAATTCGTCTCTTATAAAAAACTGAGCGGAAAGAACCCTTCCATAATAAAATGCAGCCTCAGAATTATCATCGAGAAAACTATTCAGATCATCACCCTTTCTCTCTCCGGTCAAATCCTTCATGCCGGGAACAGTCAGAGTCATACTCCACAAATGAGTCCAGGCGAGAGTAGCCATATACATTGCCTTTCGAAACGGAGTTGCATTCATAAAAACCATTTTCACCTTACCTTCGGTAAGCTGTGCCTTGAGAAGTTCAACAGCACCATCGAGTTTCTTCATTCCCTTCGATACAGGCTCGATATATTTATCTTCTACAATGCCTCTTGCCTTTTCAATGGTTTCATCCACCCTCTTTCTCCATGCCCGGTAATTGTGCTGATCAGGATTCATGAGGATTTTTCTCATAACCAGATCAATCCCCTGTATACCATTGGCTCCCTCAAAGATAGCAAGGATCTTAGAATTTCTCATCATCTGCTCAACAGGATAATCCTGACAGAATCCGTATCCGCCAAGAACCTGCATGGCTTCAGCTGTTATCATCACATTCCTGTCACTGCACCCGGCCTTGCATATTGGCACAAGCAGGTCAACGATGCCCCTGGCATCTCTTGCTTCATCCTCACTTCCTGCATGAAGAATATCCATGTTATAAAACATATAATATATCAGTATTCTCTGCGCGTCCACATATGATTTCATCCACAATAGCATTCTTGCAACATCCGGATGCTGAACAATTGGAACTGATTTTGCGTCAGGATTCATCATCTGTGAAATATCAGCACCCTGTACCCTGTTTTTTGCATATGTAACGGCATGCATATATGCGGCAGACGAAACACCCTGTGCCTGTACGGCGGTGCCCATTCTGAAATCATTCATCATGCGAAACATGATCTTCATGCCCTTGCGTTCCTCACCGAGCAGGAATCCCACACATTTGCCTTCGTCTCCAAAACTCATTGTGCAAGTACAGCAGCTGTTGAGCCCCATCTTGTGTTCAATTCCCACGCAGTTAACGTCATTCTTTTCACCCAGGCTTCCGTCATCGTTAACAAAATATTTCGGAACAATGAATATCGAGATTCCCTTTGTTCCTGCCGGATCGCCATCGATTCTTGCAAGTACCGGATGTATCATGTTTTCATATATGTCATTATCTCCGGCGGAAATAAATATCTTCTGGCCCGTTATGAGATATGTCCCGTCATCCTGTTTCCGGGCTTTCGCCTTGAGGGCACCAACATCTGATCCTGCATCAGGTTCTGTAAGGCACATTGTTCCGCCCCACATCCCGGTCAGCATTTTATTCACATATTTAGATTTTTGCTCCTCTGTTCCAAACTTGAGAATAAGGTCCATTGCGCCATGAGCCAGAGCTGGATACATGAGAAGGGGCTGGTGTGCAGCACTGCCATATTCAGATGCCGCTCCTCTGATAATATGCGGCATCCCCATCCCCCCTATTTCAGGAGATTCAATGATACCCATAAATCCAGCATCGTAATAAGCTCTGAGAGCTCTTTTGATTCCCTCGGGGCAAAGCACTTCTTTTGTATCAGGATCGAATGTACATCCAATCCTGTCAGTTTCGTCAAACTCCGGGTAAAACTTATCGACAGATACTTTTTCAGAAAGTTCGACAACAGATTCAAATGTCTCTTTGTCAAAATCAGAATACTCTTTATAAGATGTCAATTCATCGATCTTAAGCAGCTCAAAAAGAACAAATTTTACATCTCTCGAATCAACGAGGGGATTCACCATAATAAACCTCCAAATTGTATTGCATATAACCTCTCCTCTGTTTATATTTGAAAATCACCGGAGAAAATGCATGAAATATTATTAAAACACATATATCTGTCAGGAGTTTTAATTCTGAAACAATAAAACCCGACAGCCAGTATTTAGCAGGCAATAATTATGACAAGTGTTTTAGAATAAAAAAAAACCGTATGTCTCGCACTTTTTCAAGAGTACTGATATACGGTTTATTATTGAAAATCAAGCAGACCAGATTCAATAATACATCATGCAGTTCTTCTAATGATAACTAACCACAGATATATCTATATCTTTATTCTTATGTTATTCACTCGATGCCCTCTGCTTAATTAAGTCCGGGGATACTTCAGAATCATCAGTATCCACCTCGATACTCCGAATCCTGAACTCCCTTCCTGTTAATAGAGCAATCTTTGATGAACCGCATTTTATACAGTTGAATTTCAGATCAGACTTATCAAGTTTCAAAACCTCTCCGCAGGAAGTGCACTTGATAACAGCAGGAATCTTTTCAATGCATAGTTCAGCCTCTTCGGCAATAGTATCTTTTGCAGCAAAACTGAAATATATCTGCGCCCACCTTGGAATAATATCTGAGAGTTCACCAATGGTAAGATTGACCTTCCTCACTTTAATGGCATTATTCTTTTCTGCAAAATCGAGAACAATATTTCTTATATTTTCCATTATTGACAATTCATGCATATTCTATCTCCTGATATTCATACCTTCGGATGTTAAACCACTTGCAAAGGTGGTGAGATCAACATTTTCTCTTTATCCTTTTTGCTGAGTTTTTTCCTCATCATGCATCGAGAAATTTTTCTATCATCTCATCCATATCAAAAGGCTCTCCCTTCGAAGGTTCGCGTCTCATTATTGCACCGCCGGATTTACACCTGCTTTCACATCCCCCGCACCCCATGCATTTTTCTTCATCATACTCAATATTCCCATCAACCAATGAAAGAGCGCTAAACTGGCAAAGATCTACGCATGCTCCGCAGGCAGTACAGTCTTCAGTTGTCTCTCTGACAAGACCAGATGGCGCCATAATAGGCGCCTTTGCATAGTGGTGAGCTGCCATTGCATTACAGCAGCACTTACAGCAATTGCATATGCAGTAAAAACGGTCACCCATTGCATCCTTGAAATATGCATTCTGAACATGACCGCGTTCGTGCTCTGCCCTTATTATCTCGAGCGCCTCTTCCTGGGTAATCCTTCTTGGATTATCCTGATTGTGATCCATTACAAAGCTCACAAACGGCTCACCAACCATGATGCAGGTATCCCTGGGATAGCAACCGTCTTCCTTTGAACTCTTACAGGGACATTCAACCACACAAAGGTGATCCGGATTCTGTATTATTACATCTCTTGCCTTCTCGTAGGGAATAATCGTCTCAGGAAGATCAGGGAGAGTAACATCCCTGTCAAGAGTCAGGATTTTTGCAGCATGTTCAAGAGTCAGAACCTTTCCATGATATGTGCTGGTTTCTCTCCGTGTAAGCTGAGGATTTACATAATCAGCTGTTATTTTAAGGACATCATCGACTTCTTTGTAAGATTCTCCTTCGGGATAAGTCATTTTGTCAGGTACAGGCTTTAAAGGATTAAGAGCAAGTTTGAGGTAATAGACATAAAGTCTGCTGTATGCCATATAATAATATCCATCAATCATCTTTGCATAACCCTCGATATTTTTAGGGAACATCCTTCTGAACTGTTTTGCTGATTCTTTCATAATACCTCCGAAAATGTAATTTCTTTCTCAGAATTATAGGGATCATCCATAAAACAAACTCATCTCCTATAAAAAACGCTTGTTATATAACAATCATTAGCTAACAAGTGTTTTTTAATGTCAATATTTTTTGCTGCTTATCAATGAAGATTTAATGCAGGATAATGAAGAAAGAAATCGAGAAGAACACAACACAAGGAATAATATTGACAATAAATATTATTCAGTGCATATTTTGTCTTTTTAACAAATGGAGTGAACATGCCCCCGAAAACTATCTTTTTAAAAGAAGATGTAATAAATGCAGCCTTTACCGTAGTGAAAAAAACCGGGCTGAATGATCTCACTGTAAGAAAAATTGCTGAAGAGCTCAATTCATCAACCGCGCCTGTATATTCCTGTTTCAGTTCCCTGATCGAATTAAAAAAGGAAATAATGAAAAGAGGTGAACAGCTGCTGCTGGAATACTCCACAAAATCCTATACAAAAAGTGTTTTTCTTAACATGGGAACAGGAATGGTACTTTTTGCACAGGAAAACAAGGAACTGTTCAGGGCATTAATTCTGGACAGCAGTGAATCCAAAGAATTCATGAATCATTTTTTAAAAACACTCGAATATGAACTGAACAAGGACGAACTGATTTCACTACTTCCTGTAAAAGAACGGAAAAAAATATTCAACAGAATGGGAATATTTGCCCACGGTTTTGCATCCCTTATCTGTGCAGGACTTCTTGATGATGTCGATAAAAATACAGCAATTCAGACCATGTATGAAATGGGAAAAGATGTAATAGACATATCCCTTCTCAGAACAGGTCTAAAAAAGAATCTGAATCCCGAAGACTGAGATTATTGGTTTAAAATATGATAAAAAATCAGTATTTATTCCTAAAAATACTTTTTAGTGCAAATGGAAGAATATTATTGCCCCGCCGCCTTCGGCGGCAGGGGCAATAAAGTTTAGGAATAAATACTGATAAAAAATTGATTTTGAATAAACATAATACTATAATAATGCCAACCGAACAATTTAATGCGCAAATTCTGAATATTGCAATTTTGACTTCATCCAGTAGGGAGGTATTATATGAACCAAAAAAAATACACCGACAAACCCTGGCTATCAAGCTACGAAAAAGGCGTTCCTTCATCATTATTGTACGAAGAAATATGTCTTCCCGAAATCCTTGAAAAATCATCAAAACAATTCCCTGACAAAATGGCCCTTCTTTTCATGGGATACAAAATCAATTACAGAGAACTTGATGAAATGGTAAACAGGTTTGCAAAAGCACTTCAATCCTTTGGGATTGAAAAGGGCGACCGTGTAGCACTGGTTCTTCCAAATGTAATTCCCTGTGTTGCAGCATATTATGCCATTCTGAGGATCGGCGCAGTTGCAGTAATGAACAATCCCCTGTATACCGACCCGGAGCTGCTTCATCAGTTCAAGGATTCCGAATCCAGGGCTGTCATCACACTCGACCTTCTTGCAAACAGGATAATTGACCTCAGAGAAAAAACCAAAATCAAACAGATAATTTTTACATCAATCGGAGACTATCTGCCGTTTCCCAAAAATATACTTTTCCCTCTTGTTGCGAAAAAGAAGGGACTTGCAGCAAGAGTAAAAGATGCTCCTGATGTATACAAATGGAAAGACCTTATCAATAATTCATCACCGAATGTAAAGAAACACCAAAACAGCTTTGACGACACTGCAATGTTTCAGTACACAGGAGGGACAACCGGAATTTCAAAAGGTGCAATATTAACACATGGAAACCTGAGTAAGCAGGTTCAACAGCTTGCCTCATGGTTTCCCAAATTCAACAGAGGAGAAGAGGTTATGCTTGGAGCATTGCCTTTTTTTCATATCTTTGGTCTGTCAACAGCAATGAATCTTTCCATATACATGGCCTGGGGGGATATTCTCGTTCCAAAACCACAGGCCGAACCGCTTCTCGAGATGATAAGAAAATTCAAACCGTCTTTTGCCCCGCTTGTACCAACAATGTACATTGGCATGCTTACTCACAAAGACATAGATAAAACAGACATGACATGTATTAAAGGATGTTTCTCCGGCAGTGCTCCCCTGCCTGTAGAGGTAATAAAGGATTTCCAGAAAAAAACCGGTTCACTCATTGTAGAAGGATTCGGACTCACCGAGTCATGTCCTGTAACACACATAAACCCTTTTGTAGAAGGCAGAACTAAACCGGGGAGTATAGGAATACCGTTACCTGATACGGTTTGCCGGATTGTAAGCATTAACAATGGGAAAACAGATGTACCTGTTGGAGAAACCGGTGAGCTCATAATACAGGGGCCTCAGGTAATGAAGGGATATCACGGGATGAAAGAAGAAACCGAAATTGCCCTCAGGGATGGCTGGCTGTACACAGGAGATATTGCCAGGATGGACGAATATGGATACTTCTATATTGTCGACAGGCTCAAGGATATGATAATCTCCGGCGGTCTCAATGTTTACCCCAGAGACATCGACGAAATATACTATGAACATCCCAAGGTAAAGGATGCATGTGCAGTTGGAATCCCTCATACCTCCAGAGGAGAAGAGATAAAGCTCTTTATCGTTCTGAAGGATGGTGAAACTGCAACTGAACAGGAAATGCTTGACTATTGCACTGATAAACTGGCAAGATACAAAAGACCTGTGGAAATTGAGTTCAGGGACGATCTCCCGCGAACAACAGTAGGTAAGATTCTCAGAAGAGAACTCAGAGATGAAGAGCTAAAAAAAAGGAGATAATATGAAAGAAAGAACCCTGGTACTGCTGAAACCCGATATTATTCTCAGAGGAATAACCGGCGAAATCATTATGCGTTTTGAAAAGGCCGGCCTTAAAATCACTGCAATGAAAATGCTGATTGCAGAAAGAGAATCCCTGCAAAAGCACTATTTCAAAGATGATGAATGGCTTGCGGAAAAGGGAGAGATGAGAAAAAAAAATAAAGCCTATCCGCAGGGATCTGACCCCAAAGAGGCAGGCCGGGAAATTGTCAACGGACTCGTTAACGATATGATGATATCTCCGATCATTGCCATGATTCTCGAGGGCAACAATGCAGTCAATACAGTTAGAAAACTCACGGGCCCGACAAACATAGAAGATGCGGCACCAGGCACCATACGGGGCGACTATTCGCACGACACCTTCTCCCTGTCGGATGAACTCGATCGGCCTCTTCTGACGATTATCCATGCAAGTGACAGTGTTGAAACAGCCGAAACTGAAATCAGCCTGTGGTTTACCAGCGATGAAATCTTTGAATACACCAGATGTGATGAAAACGTTCACTACAGGCAGGGGAAATAAACCTGCCTGATTAAAACTTCAACCGAATAAATTAACAACAAAAATAACGCAAACAGATAATGGATGAAAAAAAGGTATAAGATGATAAGGGCTTCAGAAAATTCTTCAAGAGTATATCTACAAATTCCCAAAGGGGACGGTTTCTCGAAGAGTATTTCCTGGAAGCACACTCAGGCAAACGATCATTTCTTCACAGGAGGGTGCCCAACCCTGAGGCAACACATCCTGATAAACCTGAAAAAAAATTATTGACGTTTCAACATCAAACAATCAATTGTATTCAGCCTGCCTGAATCAGGCAAATATAAAACTCCCTAATTGTATGCCTGTGTAATGATTTATACGGAAACCCAAAAAACTGTAATCAGGCATACCAGATCCTTGAATATTTCGTGATAATTGGCATGCGGATGCTGATAAAAATCCGGGTCTATACAAACGGCACCTTCCTGATGTCTGGTATCTTCCCGATAACCATACAGCAATCCTGCATAAAAACAGAAATCAAATTAACAGATTATCTCAAATACTACAGAGGTTCACAATGAAACCTGAAACATTAAAGGAATTGGGCTGGAAAAAATTCCATGAAAAACACGCCCAGTTCATCAGAGAAACACAACTGCTTCCTGCGCGTATCACATCAGCTGAAACGGAAGACTACAGAATCATTACAGAAGAAGGTGAATTCCGGGCAATTCTGTCTTATGACTTCTATCATGAGACAGAAACAGATTCTGATTTTCCAGTAATCGGCGACTGGGTTTTTGTCCAGTTTTTGAAGGATGAAGAAGCAGCAGAGATTGATTTTCTGGTTCCAAGAAAAACAAAACTGTTTAAACATTCCGATTCGTGTGATAGTGAAAAAATCATTGCTGCCAATATTGACAGAATCTTCATTATTCAGGAAACTGCTTCTGATTTCACTATGGAGGAGCTCGAAAATTCAATCCTGTTTGCAAGAGACGCTGAAATTGAACCGGTCATCATACTGAGCAAAACAGATCTGTGTGATAATTTAACCGGCATAATAAATGAGATAAGGAGCACATATCCGGCCATAACAACAATCCCTGTAAGCTCTGTGCTGAACACCGGATACGATGTAATGTACGAAACAACCTCTACAGGAGAAACATTCTGCCTTTTAGGAGCCCCCGGCGCAGGCAAATCCACAATAACAAAAAAACTGCTTCAAGAAAATTTGAATGATGGCAAAAACCCTGCAAAAGACATTACGGACATTACAATCTCATCAGCAGACAGAATGTATTTTCTAAAAAACGGAGCTATCCTTATAGACTCTCCGGAACTGAGTGAACTCAATATTCAACAGACAGATGAGAACCGCAGCAAATGGGACCCATTTGAAGACATAGAACATTACGCAAGCGAATGTCACTTCAAGAACTGTCGGCATATTAACGAACCCGGCTGCAGGGTTCTAGAAGCAATTGAAAACGGTGAAATAGAAATGAATCACCTCATCAATTACAGGAAGATGAGAGAAAAAAAACGTAACATAAAATCATCAGCTGAAATGAATGACTTTGTGCAGAAAAAACCTAAAGAAAAAAAACGCATAAAGCAAAACAAAATGCAAAAACATCTCCAGGAAGAATTCTGAAAATAAAGGGCCCATTTTATGGGCCTTTTCACATAATAAAAAACTCCCTCCAGCAGCCTGAATCAGTTGATTTCATTTTAGTCAGGTATATAATAAAAATTACAGTATTTATCAATGATGATTCATTTGGTATTATACCGGCTTTAAAAATTATAATTTTTCATAATGATGATCAGATAATTTTTTAAGATATCCGTAAAAGGAGACTGACAAAAACCCGATATAAAAAACAGTGATGCGCTCGATCTCAAATCCAGCAGTACCAATAAACAGGCTTTGCCAGTTGGATAAAATTTTTTTTGAACAATAAATCTCTTTTAGATATTTTATTATAAGACAAACAGAGAGAAAAAGATGAAAACCAAAATTGATCCTGAACTTGAAAAAAATCTGCTTGCGGATTATATAGTTCTTTTCTCACCCAAAAGCAGGGGATCGCTTGATGATATAAACGGGCTGAATCCTGATAACATTAAGGATGCCTTCAGATCTCGGGCACTTGAATCTCACCCTGACAGAGCCGAACAGCTGGGGATAGACAAAGGCGAACTTACTGAAAAATTCAAGGAGATAACCCGATCATATACAAGACTTCTGTCTTTTGTTGAAAAATGCAAATCTGACAAACCATCCCATTCTGCAGGGAATACAACATGGCGCCCCACCTCCCCAAACCCCCGGGAACAACCAGACTCTGAAACTGATGAAAATGAAGAAATGCTCTTCGGCCAGTTTCTCTATTATAAGGGAAGAATCAACTTCAAGACACTTCTCGATGCAGTCTATTGGCAGAGGAAAGGAAGAGCCATGTATGGTACCATTGCATATAAGTGGAAGCTTATGTCAAAACCACAGATAGTAAATATAATGAAGCAGAGAGATAAAAGAGAAAAATTCGGGGAATGTGCAATACGCCTTGGATACCTGTCGGAAACACAAAACAAGGCCATACTATACAGGCAGAGACAGCTTCAAAGACCAATAGGCGAATACTTTGTATTAAACAGCATACTCTCGCTGGAAGAACTGAACGAAGCTCTCGAAAGACACAAAATTCACAGACAATTCATGAAAGAGAGAAGGAAGAAATTTGGATAATAAA
>CAZEJW010000077.1:0-6414 GCA_964512685.1 uncultured Leptospirales bacterium
TATCGTAAAAAGAGCTTTATTTTTTTATAGGTCTTCTTTTTTCTACGCTATCAAAGGTTTTTGATTTGCTGAGGGGGGAGTATGTTAAGGACAGTCAGATGGATAACTCTCATAATTATCCTGGTGAGTGTGTCTGCGTTTGCAGATGAGATTTATCTCAAAAACGGGACTGTTATTAAAGGAAGGGTTTTGCGTGTAACAACATCAGCTCTTGAATATGATCCTGACGGAGAGATTCCATTTAAGATTATTGATAGAGACCTGCTTAAGAAGATTGTCTATTCTGACGGGGGAGAGGTTGTTTTTGAAAAACGTTCTGATTTTGTTATGAACATCCTCAGGCAGGAGATTGATGATGTAATATATCTTACGGATGGAAGGGTTGTCAAAGGCAAGGTTGTCAAACTTTCTGATAGTATTGTCGAGTATGTGCCTTCCGACAGGGACAGAATCTCTATCCTGAAAAGAAAGGATATTGAGAAAATCGAGTATGGAACGGGAGGCAGGGTCACTTTTGTAAAGCCTTTTGATAAAGAGGATGCTTCTTATAAACAGGGATACCCGGTTGTTGGACTTTCTGTTGGAACTCCCGGGCTTTTGAATATTATTGGTGGTTACTATTTCCCTCTCGTTGGTTTTCACCTTTCCGGATCATTTATGGGAACGAATTTTTATGGAATTCAGGGTAATATACAGCTCAGGTTTTATGAAACAGAAAATGTTGTGCATGGATTTTCTTTAATAGGCGCATATAATCATCTCGAGGATGATAATCATAAAGTAACCGGTGGCTTTTTTGTCGGTCCCGCTTATAACCTCAATTTGTATGGTTTTTTTGTCGAGTTTGGTCTTGCTTACTATAATGGGGAAGTCGAATCTGATCACAGATCCGGCCATACTTTTGTCTTTCAGCTTGGCTATGTTGCACGTCTTTTTTAGCCGTCTGTAAAACCGCAGGGAATTGAAACTATAATATCATAATGAGTTGACATCTGTTTTTTGAGTGTGCATTTTTAACCTGATTATTCAGAAAACAGGGGTGAGTTCGATGAAAATTGGTATTGCAGGTAATTTTGAAGCGATGACCACTGTGCAGAAGGATACTCTTCTGAAGTTGCTGCGCAGATTCGAGCATTCTTATCGGGATCTGTTCGTTCATACCGGAGGTTGTATTGGTGCGGAAAAGGATCTTGTTGATCTGCTCGTGATGCATGAAATTGTCCGCGAGCTTCATGTTCATCCGCCTGAAAATGTAAAGATTCGTGCGAAAATATCCCCCGATGCTCTTAAGAAAAGCGGAATAAAACTGATAAAACATTCAGAAAGACCCCACCAGGAAAGAAATCATGAAATAGTAAATTCTACGGATATTTTTATAGCCATTCCAAAAGAAAAAGAAGAGATAAAAGAATCTGACGTGTGGATGGCTGTCAGATATTGCAAAAGGAACAAGAAGCAGGTGATAACAATTTTTCCTGATGGTAAAGCCACCAGGTGGCCAAACAAAACTCAATCAGGCCCCAGGATGTAATGCTCAAATGAAACATGACGATTATATTGAATTTATTTCAAGAACACCTGACTGTCCGGGAATTCAGGGAAGGAACCGTTTTATTAATTCTGTGGTTTTTGTGCCTTTTGTAATGATTTATGGAGAATATCACATTCTTTTTCAGAAAAGGGCAGAAGAGATTCGTCAGGGCGGTGAAATATGTTTCCCTGGCGGTCGTTTTGATGGAAAACGTGATGCTGATTTTGAGCAAACTGCTGTCAGGGAAACCGTGGAGGAGCTTGGCATTCCAGGGGAATCTGTCAGGGTTGACGGCAGGCTTGATACCTTTATTCCTTCGCTTAATTCAATAATTGAAGTATTCGTTGGGAGAATTGATGTAAAGGATGCGGATTCTTTCAATATTAACAAAGAAGAGGTGGATGAGATTTTTTTGATTCCAGTATCCCGCCTGATGAGGAATCAGCCAGAGGAAATAAAATTCAGCTTTGAGGTAAGAGCATCCATGGATGGAGACAATACCGGCAAAATGATCAGTCTTCTGGATGAGCTTGGACTCACTGAAAGGTATTCCGGTTCATGGGGGGAGATGAGTTCCAAGGTCTATGTATATCGGGAGCCTGAATGTCTTATCTGGGGATTTACTGCTGATATCCTCAAAGAGCTTATGGATTTTATCAGGGGCTGATCATTTCACGGCAATTGTATTCATTATCAAATTATACAGGTTTTCCGCATAATCTGTTGGTTTTTTATCTTCCGGAAGCCCGAAAAGTATCCACCTTGTTACGATATTTTCAATAGAGCCTGTCATTACTGAGCGGATAAAGTCCGGGTCAGTGTTTTCTGTAAATTCTTTCTTTTCTATTCCTTCTCTGATGATTCCTTTCAGTATTCTGAAAACCCTTGTTGATTTTTTGAAATGATCTGTTGGTATAAAATTACGGTTGGTCTTGAGTGTAAGAAGTGTAACTGCTGCAAAACCCGGGTTCCCTTCATAAAAGCTCAAAAACTGGGTTATCGCACTGAAGAGTTTTGAGGATGCATTGCCGGAATAAAGGAGGTGTTCTTCAAGGACCTCATTTATTCTGTCGAGAATGTTTTCCGGAATGGAAAACAGGAGTTCTTCCTTTGATGCAAAATATTCATATATTGTTGCCTCTGAAACACCTGCCTCCAGGGCTACATCGCATATTGTTGAATCCTGAAAGCCTTTAATTGCCACGAGTTTTTGAGCAGCTTTCAGGATTTTTTCTCTTTTTACATTCGTCTTTACCTGAGCCATGTAACCTCTTTTTTAAAGTTTGCCAGTAGAGTTTTGATTTGAGATGTCAAAATATAGTATTTCTATGATAAGCGCATGTTTATAAAAGTAAATCAATGAAAAAAAATATTTTTTTATAATTTATATGGTTTTTTCTTGACTATATTATAGTATCGATATGTTATATTGAATAGTGGCTGAACGGGTGATGCTTCTGTCCGGTCAGTATCTGCAGTTTTGTTCATACACAGAAAAAAGTTCCGGAGAAATGGTCAGCCTGAAATACATATAACCAGGAGGAGCTTATGTCAGAAGTTATACTAAATGAAAGAAACAGTGAAAAGTTTATGGGAACTTCGTGGAGAGATGATTACAGGTCAAAACTGTGCAGTGCTGAGGATGCAGCACTGTTGGTTCGTTCAGGAGACCATGTCTTTCTGGGGGGAGGAACCGGTATCCCTGCTGCATTTGCAAATGCGGTTGGAAACCGTCATTCAGAGCTCAGTAATGTTACTGTGTATCAGGGTTATGCAATGGGCCTTTACGAGTATATGAAGCCTGAGCATAGCGGAAGTTTTCATATTGAGACCATGTTTGTGGGTCCTATGGAAAGGGTCTGTATGGAGTGGGGGGTGGCTCAGTATGTTCCTTTGCATCTTGGGGATATTCCGGGTATGGCAAGTTCTGTAAAATGTGACAAGCTTGCTTTTGTGGCAACTCCCCCTGACAAGGATGGTTACATGAACCGGTCGTGTTTTGGGTCTTTTTGTCCGAATGAAGAATGTATAAAAAGGGCCGATATCCTCATCGCCGAAATTAACTCAAACACTCCCTGGCTTGCAAGTGAAGATTTCAAGATACATGTCTCGGAGATTGACTATATTATTGAAAATGATGCACCAATGTTTATCCTCCCTGAGATTCCTATTTCGGATGTGGAAGGTAAAATGGCTGTGCATATTGCAGATCTGATTCCTGACGGATCAACAATTCAGCTTGGTTTTGGGGGACTTGCCAATGCAATAGGACATCTTCTTCATCATAAAAAAGATCTGGGAATGCATGCGGAGGTGGTAACTCCATCTGTTATGGAGCTTGTAAGGGCAGGTGTAATAAACGGTTCAAAGAAAAACTTCATGCCTGGGAAGGTGGTTACTGCCTTTGCTGTTGGAACTGATGAATTCTATAAGTATCTGGACCGGAATGAGGATTTTTACTTTAGAGAAGTGGGATGGGTGAACAATCCTGAGAATATTGCTAAAAATGATAACCTGATTTCTATCAACAATGCATTGATGATAGACCTGACCGGACAGGTCGCTTCTGAATCGATTGGTACCAAACAGTATAGTGGAACCGGAGGGCAGGTCAACTTTGTCCAGGGAGCCAAAAGATCCAGGGGGGGCAGGAGTATAATAGCTCTGAGTTCGACTTATACTGACAAAGAAGGAAATCTGCAAAGCAAGATTAAGCCCCTTTTGCCTGAAGGAACGGTTGTTTCCACCTCCCGTAATGATGTTCAGTATATCGTTACGGAATATGGGTCTGTCAATCTCCAGTTTTTGAGTATTTCAAAGCGGGTGAAGAAGTTGATTTCGATTGCACATCCGGATTTCAGAGACCGGTTGAGTTTCGAAGCAAAAAAAACAGGCTGGATATAGAACGAAAAGGTGAAGCAGTTACCGTTACTCGGCTTCTGCTTCATCTTCAGGTTCTATCTTTATTCTGAAATTCATTCCTGAAAGTTTTTTATCTTTTTTTATCCCTCCGACTATTAAATCGAAAAGTGGGTCTACGTTCTCGATGGGCTGTGTTTTGTCCTGTGGACATCCATACATGAGCCATCTAATAACGATGAATTCA
This sequence comes from uncultured Leptospirales bacterium, assembly GCA_964512685.1. Taxonomy (GTDB): domain Bacteria; phylum Spirochaetota; class UBA4802; order UBA4802; family UBA5550; genus CAZEJW01. Next base: position 4,638 of record CAZEJW010000077.1, read on the forward strand.
ACGCTGCCCAGGAGTACCGATCTTATGAGATGCGGGTCCGTATCCTCTCTGAACTCTCCTGATTCTATTCCATCGTTGATAATTTTAATCACTACATTGTAGTATTCCCGCAGATCTTTGTATGTGGTTGTTTCCATGAATTTACGGTTTGTTTTCAGTGTCATGAGAGATATAGAGGCAAAGTCGGGATTGTCCTGATAATATTTAAGCAGGTGGTAGATGGTGCTTCTGAATTTATTAGTGGTTCCCTTGATGTAGTTCAGGTGGTAGTCAAGAATTTCCTTGCTGTTCTCTATGTTATCGCGGGGAATGGAAAACAGCAGCTCTTCTTTCGACGAGAAATATTCATAAATAGTTGCATCGGAAACACCTGTCTCTTTTGCCACATCTGAGATGGTTGAGTTCTGGTAATCTTTTTGAGAAAATACTTTTTCAGCTGCTTTGAGTATTTGCTCTCTTCTTGTTTCTTTCTTTGTTTTTACAGTCATATCGTCGCTCCGTAACCAGATGTTTTTGCGGATATCTTTGTAAGATTTTGACTCTATTATTATGAGAAATAATGAGGTCGGCAGAGTCAACTATAATTTGCAGAATGATGAAGTTATTGAAATTATGGTGCATTAAAAGCGTTAAGCGATATTATTCAGACCTCCTGATGTTTTGGTTTATTTTATTCATTGTTTGTGTAGACATGACTACACCTAATGTATTATCTTATATGCGGTTTAATTATCAAACTTATTTTGTATGACCAATGGTAATTTTATACTTTTTTTGATATCTTTAATTATTGTCATTGACATTGAGTTTATTATGTATAAGATATTGTGGTATATACTATATGGGGTATAGCAATTCTTTCCGTTTCCAGTGACCCGGTTTTTTTCAGAGGAAAGAAAGGGGGGGACATGAAAGAGGAACTGGTAAAACAGATTCAGGAAACAGCATTAAGCCTTGCCAGGCAGTCTTATGATAACAGATGCCTCAAGGTTCAGATCAACGTGGATGTTAATCCGCAGAAGTGCAGGGCAAAGGTGAGTGTTACTGAATTCATGAAAGACGTTCAGTTTTCCGATTGAGTAAAAAACTGTTAAGCATAAAAGATTTTCTGTAATTAGCCCACAGGGCTGCCGATGACCGAAAGCAAAGGCCGGTATTTCATTACAGCATGTAATAACATGCGGTGATGAAATACCGGCCTTTTTTTGCAAAGGAGGATGCATGAAAACTGAAAATAAAAACAGATTTGTGATGGTTAGGTCATTGTTATTGTGCTGCTTTTTCAGCCTGTGGTCATGCGGTAATGATGAAATGGGAGATTTTCAACAGAATGATCCATTTCCTGAATACAGACTTTTTGATATTTTTGATGATTATCCATCACTTGAGGAAGGGTTTAAAAGTCTCGATCAGAAAGAATTCAATGTACGACTTGCTGATGCAGTTAACAGCAATATGGATTCATATCTTTCCGTGTCGGATTTTTTTGTGGATATAATCAAAAATGATAAGTATCCGCTTCAGAATATAACAGATAGAAGTGCGAAAGTTCTCCGCGATAAAGCCGGTTGTTTATTTCAACGATGATGATGACAGGTCGTCGGTCTATTGCAACCTTACAGGGCTTTATAATTCATATCATCTCCCGGGATTTGTTTCGTCGCTGAGGTTTGGCCTTGCCGCCGGTCTTCTTGATGATCTTGCAGCAGTGAAGATTAACGATGTCGACCCAAGAACTCATAACTTTCTGCGTTATGGAAGAGAGGCCCAGACGGCT
>CAZEJW010000077.1:6514-20825 GCA_964512685.1 uncultured Leptospirales bacterium
GGCTATTATTATCAGCCAGCATTTCTCTCTGAGGATGCGTGTAATGGGAAAATTAACTTTCTTGATAATGACAGACATGTTGGTTCGGCAGGTATTACAATTCATCTTTCGGAACTTGTCGGATTCGGTCGACCCGTGGATATCAGTTTTGTATTTCAGGGTCAGTACAATGTAGACAGGAGTGTAAAAAAAGATGCAGGTTTCGAATCTGAAAATTACGGGCTTGATCCTGATTATAGCTATGGCGGAAGCTGCTATTCAGGAGTATTCGGATTGACTCTCGGTATATGACAGAGAGTCAATCCGCTGGTGCATTACCTGGTCTTTACAGTAATTTGGGATGCTGCATTCTTTGTTCTTTCTCTCAATGAGTCCATGTCTGCATTGATATCGTCATATGAAACAACGACAGCCATTCTCCTGTTTTTTCTGGTTGAAGGCTTTCCGAATATTCTTACATCTGTATTCTTTTCTTTGAGAGCTTTATTGATTCCTTCATATTCAGGAAATGCCTGGCTTGCTTCCGAGGCAAGAACCACAGCACTTGCACCTGATCTTTCGAGTTTTATTTCATTGATTGGAAGATCGAGAATTGCCCTGAGGTGAAGTTCAAATTCATTCAGGTTCTGTGTCCCTGCAAGAGTTACCATTCCGGTATCATGCGGACGGGGTGAAAGTTCAGAAAAAAGAACTTCGTCATCTGTAAGAAAAAATTCCACACCCCATATTCCGGCACCGCCAAGGGCATTTGTGATTTTATCTGCCATGTCTTCTGCTTCTCTCTTTTGTTTGTCGGATATTGCCACAGGTTGCCAGCTTTCTCTGTAGTCGCCTTCCTTCTGTACGTGTCCAATGGGGAAACAGTAGAGTGTTGAATCTGATTTTCGTGAAACAGTGAGCAGTGTTATTTCAGTATGGAAATTGATGAACTCCTCTACTATTACTTCCTTAATATCGCCCCTGCTTCCTGATACTGCATAATCCCAAGCTTTTTCTATGTCTGTTTCTGTTTTTATAAGAGACTGTCCTTTGCCTGATGAAGACATAAGGGGTTTTATTACACAGGGAAGCCCGATTTCCTGAACTGCATTCTTTAGTCCATCGAGAGATTCGGCATAAAGGTATTTTGCTGTTTTAAGGCCAAGCTCTTTTGCAGCAAGGTCTCTTATTGCCTTTCTGTTCATTGTATAGTTCACTGCCTTTGCGCTTGGAACCACCTGAATCCCCTGTTCTTCAAATGCATAGAGTTTTTCTGTTCTTATCGCTTCAATCTCAGGTACTATTAAATCCGGTCTGTGTTTTTCAACGATTCTGTCAAGATCCTGACCACTAAGCATGTCGATCACTTCTCTGTTATCCGCCACCTGCATTGCAGGTGCGTCATCATAGGAATCAACAGCTATTACATATTGCCCAAGTCTCTGGGCTGCAATGACAAATTCCTTCCCAAGTTCTCCTGAACCCAGAAGCATGATTTTTTTTCTCATTTTTTATTCACCCTTTGATATTTTTACTGAATAATAAATATATGAATAATGTGCCCCGCAGCAAAAAACTGCGGGGCACATTATTCATTGTATAGATTCATGTTGGATTTGACTTATGGCTAATAGGGTAATGTATAATGTCAAGGAATTAATTGATCCTGGTTTCCTTAAGTCTCTGTATTCTTTTTTTTTCTTTTAACTCCTCATGAAAAACGTTACATGTTAATTATCAAAATATATCATTGACGATAAAAATGTTTATATCTAATTTTATCTAATATTAACAACATTTCTGCTTTAATCAGGTGTTTGAAGATAATACACCCCCGCATACATGGGCGGCTGTGACTACCATTAACCTTGATGAGTTTATATTAAAAATGAGTTTCCGATGAATAGACCGATAAAAATTCTGCTTGTTGATGACCATCCGATTGTCCGGAGCGGACTGAATACGCTGATTTCAGCAGAGCCAGACATGATAGTGTGCGGGGAGGCATCAAGCGCTGAAGAGGCCCTTGGCATTATCAACAGGGATCCCCCTGATTTGATTATCGTTGATATTTCACTTGAAAAAGGTGCAAACGGAATAGATCTGTTGAGGGCTGTAAAAGAGCGATTCTCTTCTGTTGTTACGCTGGTCCTCTCTCTCTATGATGAATCCTACTATGCGGAAAGGGCTATAAGAGCCGGTGCAAGGGGATATGTTCAGAAAAATAAGGCCCCTTCTGTAATCGTCAACGCAATCCGTGATGTCATGAATGGTGAGCTTTATCTTGGGAGTGAAATATCCAAACGAATTATTGACAGACTGCTTCATGGGTCATCTGATTATGGCAGTGATATTCTCGAACAGCTTTCAAACAGAGAGTTTGAGGTCTTTCAACTGTTGGGTAACGGTTTCAGTACAAGGGAGATGGCAAAAAAACTCAATGTGAGCCACCATACAATTGACAGCCACAGGAGAAATATTAAGGAAAAGCTCAGAATCAGGTCTAATAACGATCTGATAAGAACTGCTGTTCAATGGGTTGTATCAGAAAATCACTGATTCAGTTTAGATTTCTTGCAAGCAGGCCGTCGTAATAGGGGACTTTTTTTATATCGATTATTTCACCTGATTTTTTCAGCCTGATGTTGTCTTCTGTAAGATCGAATTCTTCATCAACAGGAGCAAATTTACAGTATGTATCTGCTGAAGTTTCATACATTGAATCAAAAGAAGATTTTACCCTCTTTAGTTCATTTGTTTTTATTGTGAATCCCCTGTGATTGTTGGTCATTACTACTTTTTTTATAGGTGCGGCGTCTTTATTTTTTTTGAGCTCAAAGAGTATTGCCACTGTGCCGTTATTTTTATCTGCTATTTGTTTGTATTCCTTCATCCCGGGTCTTCTGAATATATCTGTAAATCCCATTATGCTTCCTCTTCTCTGAAGTTTTGATAATCAACTAACCTTTTGATTATCAAAAGAGGTTTAAGTCAAGAATAATTACTTTTTTGTTTTATCCGGGGATTCAATCAGACGATTGGCAGTTGTTCTTTCGTTCGACCAAATCCCGAAATTAATTTTAATTGACGATTCTATTGCAGACAAGTATATTGTATACAACATACTTGTCTGCAATAGAAATAGGATAATATGAAAACAGAAGACTGTATAGTATTCAGGCTGTCAAAGGCCAATCAGAATGCCCAGAGGATGTGGAGCAAAAGAATTAACCGCTTTGATGTAACTCCGGTACAGGGGATGATTCTGGGATTTCTCTCTGAGGCGGATTCAGTAACTCCCAGAGAACTCAGGGAAAAGGCGGGAATCGACAGCGCGACTCTCACCGGTATTATTGACAGACTTGAATCCTCATCCCTTATTACCAGGGAAAAAAATCCTGAAGACAGAAGGTCTGTTGTGATTAAGCTGACCTCAGATGGCAGGAAGAAGGCTCATGCAATCAGCAGGCTTATTGAAGAGAGCAACAGGGAGATGATGAGTCATTTCTCTGAAGAAGAGAAAAAGCTTCTTAACAATATTATGGATTCCCTCAGGACGATGAGGGATGAAGATGAGACAAGGGGGGATTAAATGTCACAATTAACACAAATGCTGGGGTCTGAGTATCCGATAATACAGGGTCCGATAGGTACTCTGAACAGCGCGGAAATGGTTGCAGCAGTGAGTAATGCCGGAGGATACGGAATGCTGGCGCTTGGCTTCATACAGAATCCGGATGAAGTGAAGGCAATGGTGGATGATGTAAAGAAATTTACTGATAAGCCTTTTGGCGCCAATCTCATGATAATCAATCCGAACTGTGAGAAAATACTTAAAATTCTGGCTGATGCAGGAGTGAAGACAATCACTACATCAGTTGGTAATCCATCGAAGCTGTATCCTTTGATTCATGATTATGGAATGAAGGGGCTTCACGTTGTTCTTGCCATTTCTCATGCCGTGAGTGCCGCCAGGTGCGGTGTTGACGGAATCGTAATGGCTGGTGCTGAAGCAGGGGGCCTCCGTTCTCAGGGATCTGAATCATCCACAATGATTCTTGTTCCTCTTGCTGCGGATACTCTTGATATACCTGTTGTAGCTGCCGGAGGTATTGCTGACAGCAGGGGATACCGCGCCGCACTTGCGCTTGGAGCAGAAGGTGTGCAGATTGGTACAAGGCTTATTGCTTCAAAAGAATGCACTGCCGCACAGGAATGGAAGCAGATGATTGTAAACTGTCAGGACGGGGGAACAGAACTCGTTCCTGTTGCAAATATGAACGTCAGGGCAATAATGACTCCGTCACTGAAGGAAAAGTTGCTTGATCCGTCATATGAAAAAGGTAAACTCTTTGGCTTGAATGAAATAGAAAAAGCCTGGACCGGCGGTGATTTTGAAATTGCTCCGCCCGGTGCCGGTCAGGTGTGTGCTCTTATCAGAGATGTTAAGTCAGTAAAAGAAATAATTGACGAAATGGTTTCATAGAGAAATGTCTGTAATGCAGGTATAATCGTCTGCATTACAGATGTGTATTTTTTGCAGCGCGTTATGAGATATGATTTTTATTTCAGTCTCGAGCGTATAAATGTCTCGAAGATTTCCTTGTCGAATTTTCCGTTTTCAACATCTTCGAGTAAAACTTCAGATGCGTCATACGGGGAGAGCCCGCTTTTATAAGGCCTGTAATGGCTAATGAGAGCTTCATAACAGTCGATTATTCCAATCAGGCGTCCTTCAAACGATAGATCGGTTATCCCGCAGGGATAACCGCTTCCGTCAAGCCTTTCATGATGTTCCAGCGCGCACATCAGTATGCTTCGGTCAAATTCACACAACGATAGTATTTCATGTCCTTTTGCAGGGTGTTTTTTCATTTCCCCGAATTCATCATCTGTCAGGCTTGTCTTTTTTTTTAGAATATGGTCACTCACTATTATTTTTCCTGTATCGTGCAGAAGAGCTCCTAGCCCCAGGAGGGATGTGATGTCAGAGGGATACTTCTCTTTGTAACAGTAGTGAATGGTAAATGCCATTACATTGATGGAGTGAATCGCAGTGCTGTAATCCTTTATTGAGAAATCTACCAGTGCATGCATGGCAACTGTCCGTGAGTAGACTCCCTCAACCATAAGGTCTATTGTTTCCGAAAATTCATGCAGATTTTCTTTTGAGGGTATTTCCAGGCTTTCGTCAACGAGTTCGGTAAAATCCTTTCTCAGTTCTTCGCTTTCAAGGCTGTATTCTCCTGAGAGAATTTTTTTATTGAATGCCCTGTGCTTCTCTTCGAGGTATTGAATTCTGTCTTCAACAAGCATGTACAGAGTTTCCTGCGGCAGGTTAGGTTCTGTATATGCTTTGCCTGCGATTTTATAAAGCTGGTAAGCTTTGTCGTGGTTCAGCTTAAAAAGCCTCACGTTTTTATAATTTTTTATGTGTTCTTTATCGATTTCAATAAATTTTGGATTCATGGCCTTTTTACAGGGTAATTTATTTCAAGTTCAATATTCAATTTCAGGCAACAAATTCTCTATTGTCATTCCGGCTGGAGTGTAACGTAGTGCCGGTATCCATACTGGTTGCTCATAAGACAATTTAGCTTATGCTGAAAAAATCAGTTGATTGTAATTATAGAGCAGTGGAGTTTTTTTGTCAATGCGGTGATTTTTAAAAAAGGGGATAAAGAATCAGTGTGCTGCTTCTTCATCCCCATGAAAATTATGTGGTGAGGTTATCAACGATTACCGTATTGCTTTCAGCCTGGATTTCATATTCTCTTTTTCGGGTGAATATCATTGCTGAAATAAAAGCTGTAAGAGGAGCCACGCTCACGAGCCCGAAACTGCCAACAAGAGTGTGAAGTATTTCAGCTGAAACATACTGCACGTTAAGGATGTTTATAAGAGGCGTGCCCTGGGCTATAAACAGCATGAACATTGCAGAATATCCGCCGGAATAAGCAAGCAGAAGAGTTGTTGTCATGGTTCCAATAACGGCCTTACCGACTTCAAGGCCTGACCTGAAGAGTTCTATGAATTCAATGTCAGGTTTTTTTTCAGTTATTTCGTTTACAGCTGCAGATATATCCATGGCTACATCCATAACAGCCCCTGATGATGCAATGAATATTCCTGAGAGAAATATCCCTGTAAGGTTCATGTATGGAAATCCTGTGTATAAAAGGGCCTCTGAAAAGGGCCTGACAGCGCCATGTATTTTAAAGAGATAACTGAATCCGACAGAGAGAACGCAGGTTATGGCAATACCCGCAACAGCTCCAAGAAAGGCTGACATCCCCTTGCGGGTAACTCCTGCTATGGAAAAGATTATAACTGAAGTAAGTATAAATACAGCGATGAGCGATACAGGCACCGGCGGCCATCCCCTCATGAATGAAGGTAAAAGTATTTTCCATATGAAGAGCGCAGTGAACATAAATGTCAGCATTGACCTGAATCCTGTGCCTCCTGCTACAGCTATGACCAGCAGGAAAAAGAGTATGAACAGGAATGCCTCTGTGTCAATTCTGTAGTGATCAATAACATTAGCGTGAATAATTTTATTGTCTTTGAGATCGAGAACAACAAGAGCCCTGTCGCCTTTACGAAACATCTTATCGAGCTCCATTTTTCCTATGAGCTGATTATATGCCTTTACCTCTGTGTCTTTGAACCTGCTGTTTACTATTTTCAGCTTCAGTTCCTGGGCTCCGGTTTTTACAATGCCGTGAATTCTTATAAGAGAATTGTCTGCATCAATTACTTCCGCCTTTACGCGTTCCGAGTTGCCCTGAATCAGCTGTTCGAACCCTGTTGGGATAATTGCAAGAAGCATGATAATAAGTGATAGTATTATTACTGTTGGGTCTTTTTTTATTTTTCTAAGTATGTTTTTCATTTTGTCCTCTTTTATGAGAAAAGTGTCATGGCCTGATGCAGGGCAGGCCATGACCTGAGGGAGGTAAATTCTGTGTTAAAGATTCATTGCCGCTTTCATTTTGGCAAAAATATCAGTGTTGTCATAGTATCCATTGAAAAGGTTTGATCCTGCTCCTTTTGCGAATGTTGGAACCGGAACACCGGTGTGAGAATAAGATGTCCATGCAATGCCCGCCTTTCTGTTGAGAATGTGAGTTATTGTCACAGAAAGAGGATTGTAGCCTCCATAGAGAAGATAGTATTCATCGTTTGTCATGGAAGCAGGTTTGCCGTTTTTAGCTGCATTGAACCCGTTTTCAAGAAGAGTTTCTTCATAAGCTGTAAGCGCCATTGATGAATCAACTGCAGTTCCGTCCGGCAGCTGGCCATTGCCATCCATGTCGAGTCCAAAGTAGCTTTCGATCTGACTGGAGATGTCGTTGAGTGAGGCTGCTGATTCAAGATCGAGTGAGTCAAAGTCATCATACGAACGTTTCTGGTTTGCCAGTTTCTGAAAGAAGGTAGAGTATCCGGTTCCTGCAAAACCAATTGTCATTCCGCCGCACTCGTGGTCTCCTGTTACTATTATAAGAGTTTCGTTCGGATGCTTTTCATAAAATTCAAGCGCCTTTGCTACAGCATTATCAAAAGCGAGAGTGTCGTGAATGGCAGATGCAGCATCATTAGCATGACATGCCCAGTCAATCTTTCCGCCTTCAACCATCATGAAAAATCCGTTTGAATTGCCTTCGAGAAGCCTGATGCCTTTTTCAGTGTATTCTGCAAGGGTAACAGAACCTTCATAATCTTCTCCGCTGCCGCAGGCATTTGACCTGTCAAGGGCGTAAGGCATTGCATCTGAGCTGTCGCGGTACTGGTTTACTGCTATAACTTTTCCTGATGCCGCGCTTACTGAATCGAATTCAGAACGGGTATCAGCATATACATAGCCTTTTTGAACTGCTGTGTTTTCAACTTCAGTATAGGCTTCCTGTACTGTTTTGGAACCGTCTTTGACATCCGGCCATTTGTTTAGCCTGAAACCGCCTCCGCCGAAGTAGTCGAAACCTGAATTGAGCAGTGACATATCAATGTCCCTGTAGTTGTTTCTGCTTGTATTGTGCGCGTAGAATACTGCAGGGGTTGCGTGATCAATAGATACACTTGAAACAATTCCAACCTTCATTCCGTTTTTTTTTGCCATCTCAGCAATGGTTTCATAGGAAACTGTTTTTGTGCGGTCCATTGAAATAACTCCTGATTCTGTCTTGTATCCGCAGGCGAGTGCTGTTCCTGCTGCTGCAGAATCAGTAATATAGGAATTCGATGAATAGGTTGTTGCGAATCCCTGGGCAGGCAATTGAGTGATTGTAAGCTTTTGAACATCATTTATCACAGCCGGATCACTTTGTGCTTTTGTCTGAGCCTTGTAGACTTCAGCAGAATTGAGCTGAGGCTCTGACATGCCGTCTCCTATAAAAAGAAAGACATATTTTGCTTTCCCGTCTGCAGTCTTTGCAGGGGAATCACTGCTGCTGCTGTCATTGTCGCAGCCTATAATGGCAAGCGGACCAATGACAAAGAGCGAGATAATAACTGAGAATAAAGCCGAAAGAGTTTTAAACTTCATAATACCCTCCATTCCTTTTGATTTTGTTGTTTTCAGTTCAGAAATATGCAGGTTCTGCGATCTCCTCAATTTGCCTCTTTCTGAAATCTGAATATTGAAATTTTATTACTGCCTGCAACAGAGAGTATATGAACATATGTTAAAACCGATAAAGAGTTAATGAAAAGTTTGTAATAACTTTATAAGCGTTTTGTTAAGAAAAGACGTTCTTTTGAATTTCCCGGAGTATACAGGTATATTATTTATGCTGATGTTTATTTTTTGTTAAGGAGGTCTGGTATGAAGATTCTCCGCCTGTTGTCAGTTATTTCATTACTCTTTATTTTTCAGTGTAGTTCAATTGAAGAGCTCAATATCAGAGGGAGCAGTGATTCTGCTGCCCGGCAAAAAGATTCAGGAGGTATAAAAATATCCAAACAGACAAAGGATGATCTTAGAAAAATCGATCTCAGCAGAGTTTTTTTTGAAAAGGAAGATCTAAGCGGAGCGAATCTTGCAGGTGTTAACCTGAGGGATTCCAATCTGAATGGTGCAAATCTGACAGATGCAGATCTTACCGGCGCTGATCTCAGCATGTCCAACTGCAGCAATGTTTCGTTTAAAAGAGCCAGGCTGATAAAAGCTAATCTCAGGGGTGCAATTCTTACAGGGGCCGATATGAGTGAGGCAGACCTTTCTCTGGCTGATTTGAGTTTTGCAGAACTGAGCAGAGTGAATTTTCGACTGGTTGACATGAGGGGAACGATCGTAAGCGAAAAATGGAGAAGCATTATAGGCAGATTCAGGGTGTTGAATGAAAAACAGATTGTTTGGGTTGAGTGATGGGATAATTAATCACAATTTACTGAATTGTAATTGAATTTTTTCATAATAATAAATTAATTGTTAATCTTGGAAAGATGCTTTTGTGATATAATTTTTCTTGCTTAATAAATTTATCCGTTATTTTAAGCATTGGGAACTCCTGGAACACCGGAATATATGAGAAGAATAAAAGATAAATCAGTATGGAAAATCCTGCCTTTATTGCTGGCGGTTTTATTGTGTCTCTTCCCTGCTGCAGGGCTTTCTGCAAAGGATTATTATAGTGGTTTTACTTTTGGCGCTGGCGGATCATATGAAATTCCTTTTGGCCCCTTTTCAGATCAGATAGAAAAAGGTGTTGGTGGGTATTTTTTTGCAGATTACGGGCTTGGGTTCGTTTTTCCGGGTCTTATTGCTGAGACAGGGTTTCAGTATACTGGCTGGGAGCTTCAAAACAGTTCTGATTCCTGTTTCAGATTGTTTGGGTTAAGGGCGGGTGCATTATATCTTTACAGTTTTAACAGATATTTCCAGCCATATGGGGGGCTCTTCTTTCAGGAGACAGTTCTAAACCTTGATGCAAAAAGACTTGAGGAAAAGGAGACTGCCTTTAAACCCGGCGGCAGTATTGATGCCGGATTTATGTCTTCGTTTGTTTATGGACTTGGCCTCAGGACCGGTGTCAGGTACTGTATAATGCCTCTTTCAGACCGTGTTTATCATACACTGAACTTTAATCTTTCTCTGACATTCAATTATGATTCCCTTGTTTTTTCCAAAATCAATACGAATGTACAGGAGACAGAAAGCCCTGATGATTTTTATTTGAGGGGTAAAAGAGCCTTTGAAAAGGGAAAAACCGACCTTGCAATAGAAATGTATAAAAAGGCCCTGGATATAGATGAAAACCACGGCCCTGCAATAAAGGCGCTTCAAAGAATTGAACTCATTATATCTCAATTCAATAAAGCTGATAAACATTATCAAAATCAGAATTATCTCGAAGCTCTTGCTCTTTTTGATGATATAGCAGACTATACCGTTGCTGAAATAAAGGCAGCTGAGATCAGGGAAAAACTCAGGTCGTGGATTCCTTCCCTGGAACGAGAGGGCATAAACTCGTATGAGAAGAAAGAATATAACAGATGCATCATTATTATGAAGAAGATTCTTCTTATAGATAAAAACAATAATATAGCAGGTATATATCTTCCAAGAGCAAAAAACAGAAAACAGGCTTTGGAAAAATTTTCTAACTGACAACATGAATATCAAATCAAAAATTCTCCTGTCATTCATTGTAATGACATTCTTTGTAACCGTGCCCGGTACATATTTTCTCTTTAAAAAGCGGGAAGCCGAACACATGGATGCATTTATACAGCAGCAAAGGACAGTTGCAGGTATTATTGCGCAGACAGCCGTGAATGTTCTCATGATGAATGGAGGGGATATCAGGTCGTCCAGTGTTGATGCAGGAGAGCTGATTTCCTTCCTTAACCCTTATTTCAGCAAAGGGCTTGTCTACTCGGATATTATTGTTCTTTCCGGTGATAAAAAAAATTACGGAAGAGTGCTTTCTTCTATTGAAGAGGGTAAAACTCCTGAGTGGGCCCACAGGGTTGATGACATTGTTGACAAAGAATATATCGGAAAACTTATCAATCTACCCCATGGCTACACTGAAATAAAAAAAACCAGGAGCAGAGATGGATACTATGTATTTGCAGCTCCCGGGCTGATTCCCGGTTGTCCTCCGTTTTGCCTTGCCAGGATGGTTTTCAGTAAAAAAATAATCTATGAACCAATGGTGGAAGAAAGGGATGTCATTTTTATTGCATCAGTTATATTCATGGGAATATTTGTTCTGTTCGGGTACATTTTCAGCGATCTGGTTTCAAGACGAATCCATTCTGTAATAGAAGGTGTGAAAAAAATTGAGGCAGGCAATCTTACGAGTAAAGTTGAAGTGAAATCCAGGGATGAACTCGGTCTGCTTTCAGAGGCATTCAACAGGATGGCATTCAACCTTGATCTTAAGATCACAGAGCTTGAAGAAACCAACAGGGAACTGCACAGAATGGATGCATTCAAGGATGAATTTCTTGCCAATACTTCACATGAGCTCCGTACTCCCATAAGCGGAATTGTAGGTCTTGCCGAATCTCTTCTGGACGGTGCTGCCGGAGATGTCAACGAGACAATGAAGCGCAACCTGTTTATGATCGCTTCGAGCGGACGCCGTCTCTCTAATCTTGTAAATGACATCCTTGATTTTTCCAGGCTGAAGAATAAGGAGATTGAACTCAACAGAACGGCAGTTGACATCCGATCTGTTCTGAATCTAGTAATTGCTATAATGAAGTCTCTTGCTGATAAAAAATCAATCAGGCTCAGAAATATGGTTCATCCTGACTCTCCGCTTGTATCAGGGGATGAAGACAGAATCCAGCAGGTTCTTGTCAATCTTGTGGGTAATGCCATAAAGTTTACAGACAGGGGGGAAGTTGTTTTCTCATCAGAAACAGAAACTGATGCAGGAAGGAAGTTCCTGATTGTAAGGGTGCAGGATACAGGAATCGGTATTTCGAAAGATAAAATTGGCCGAATATTCGAGTCATTTGAGCAGGGGGATGGTTCCATTTCAAGAAAATATGGTGGTACCGGTCTTGGTCTGGCCATTTCCAGGAAACTTATTGATCTGCACGGCGGAAGAATATGGGCTGAATCTGTTGAGGGGCAGGGAACAACTGTTTCATTTAAACTGCCGGTATGCACTGAAGAGCTTAACGAAGGCAAACCATGTTTTAGCGCCGGGGATGAATATTCTGCAATTGCCCGAAAAGAACTGGAAAACTATGATAAAATCGGCATCCCTGAAAAAATTCTTCAGCTTTCCAGAGAAAAGTCAATACCATCCAGAATACTCATTGTGGATGATGAACCCATAAATCTTCAGGTTTTAATAAATCATCTGGCAATGGCCGGATACGAAGTGATGACAGCAGTCAACGGATTCGAGGCTCTTGATATAATCGACCAGGAGGGAATCCCTGACCTCATTCTTCTGGATATAATGATGCCTCAGATGTCAGGCCTGGAGGTATGCCAGACACTCAGAAAGACATATTCCCAGCATGAACTGCCTGTAGTGATGCTCACTGCAAGAAAGAGATCTCAGGATATAATTGCAGGGATCGAGGCAGGGGCGAACGATTATATAAGTAAGCCGTTCGACAAGCAGGAGCTTTTGGCCAGGGTTGCAAATCTGCTGACACTCAAAACAGCAGTCAGTGAACACAGGCAGCTTTCTCTTATCAGAGAGGAGATGATAACAGCAAGAAATATTCAGCAGTCGATTCTTCCCACAGAGCTGCCTTCATTTAGCTGGCTTGATATCCAGGCAGGGTACAAGCCCATGCAGGCTGTTGGCGGGGATTTTTATGACTTTCATTATTTTGATGATAACAGGATTGGTGTTCTTATTGCTGATGTATCCGGTCATGGTATTCCGGCAGCTATTATATGTTCGATGCTTAAGATAGTTTTTGAGGTATCCAGAACATATGCTGAAGAACCTGCTGAACTCATGAATTATCTCAACACCAATCTCTGTAATTATGTTCACGGTCAGTTTATTACAGTCTCATACGCCTATGTTGATTATGATCAGAGAAAAATCACTGTTTCAAATGCCGGTCACTGGCCGCTTCTGTTGTGGAGGAAAAAGGAAAGATCACTCGAGGAGCTAAGCAGACCGGGCAGGGTTATAGGATTTTTCCCTGAGGCTGTTTACTCAGAGTATGAAACCAAATTCGAAGACGGAGACAGGCTGATACTCTACACAGACGGAATACTCGAGTCAAGGAACCGTGAGGGTATTCTTTATGGCGAAAAGAATTTTCACGATACAGTGGATTCATGTGTAAACCTGAGAGCGTCAGATATTATTGATGTGGTTCTGGACTCTGTTTCCGAATGGTCAGGTAATACTGGTAATGATTCTTTCGAGGATGATGTTACTCTCATTGTTATGGATTTTATTTCAGGAGAGCAATGACCTGTATCTATCTGTTTCGTGAATTGGACGGTCCCCTTACGCATCTGATGAACTTAAGATCTCCTGCGATCGAGCTGTTTTTTGATACCATTACATTGTTTCCGTACTGAAAGCATATACAAAGAGCATACAAATTACAGTTGTTTGTTTTGCCGTATGTCGTTGATGACCAGTAGTGTGCAAGGTGAGTTCCGGGAAACATGTTCTGATCAATTGCAGGCTGAAGCCTGTCATATGAAACAATTGACTGAAGTTCTTTGATATTAGGCAAGCGCCAGTCATCGTGGCCTGCAAATTTCAGGTTTTCACAGGTTTGTATTGCTTCCTCCCACGTGCTTTCCATATGTATTGCTGAGCAGTCTTTTGTTGTATCTGCCTGCCCGTCTTTTCTTATAGTGCATCTTGTCCATGCAAGACCTGTCTGTTTGTGATAGACTGTTGATTCATCATCGGTTCTGTCTTCACACCCCCATAAAGAAAAAAATACAGCTGCTGAAATTAAAGTAAGGATTATTTTTTTCATTTTTCAGTATCTCCCCGGGCTTCTGACGCATCTCACGAAAAAGGTTTTATCTTTACCGTGTACATTGAGGTGACCGTCATCGAAATTGTAAGACCAGAATATTTCTTTTGACCCGAACCTGTCAAATGTCCAGTAACGGTCAGTATGGTCTGAGCCGGGTTCTGAAGTGCTGTATGGAGAACGGCAGCAGTTGCGTATGTTCTCGGGTAAGGTGTATTTGTTGGAACAGTTAAAGAATTCAGTATGCGGAAAGTATGTTTCATCTATTGTGGGATCATCGTCGGTATTTCCAAAATCAAGAAGTGTTGTCATTTCGGTTGCATTCGGCAGTCTCCAGCCTGTTTTGCCATTAAGTTTAAGTTCACTGCATACCTTCACTGCATCGTGCCAGTTGTATTTT
>CAZEJW010000078.1:0-20559 GCA_964512685.1 uncultured Leptospirales bacterium
TAACAGGTTTTCCTGTAATGCTGAATTCAGTATAAGTCACAAGAGGAGAGACAGTCTCTTCCTCCCCCTCGCCTTGTGGGAGAGGGGGCCGGGGGGAGAGGTCGAGGTAATCCATCTTCATGAATTCCCTGCCCATTGAATCAAGCAGGGAAACCTGTGGTGTATTGTAGTGTAGTGCTGCTTTGTCAAGTGCCTCTTTTTCTTCCGGGCTGTGCTCATCATACCTGGCATAATATTCAGAATCAATTACAGTATCGTTTTCATCAAAGGTTGCAACAAACCACGGAGAGAATTCCACTTTGCTGAAGAATCCCTTTGGGGTGTCAGTTTTCACCACCCTTCCAAGAGGATCATAGTGCATAACAGGAGTTACTCCATACTCTGCAAAGAACTCTTCATCCTCATATTCATGTGTTCCGCTGTAAAAAGGTTCATACTGTTTTACAGGCTTACCCTTGTTGTTATATACCACCCTTCCACTCACCAGCCATCTGTTCTCAGTATAGCTTTCAGTAAATCCGGAGGAGTCTTCCTCCCCCCTCTCTGGGTCGGAGAGGGGGGCCGGGGGGGTGAGGTCTCTTACCCACGCCATTCCCGCTTCAACCTGAACCTTTGTCTGTAGCTCTCTTTCAAAACCGTCAGAATATCCAATGGTTTTCTGGATGCGTGTGGTCTCTCCCTGTTCAAGATCATGCACATGGGTTTCCCTTGCAAGCTGAACAAAGAACGGTGGCTCCTTTCTTTGCTTCCAGGAGTCAAGGTCATAGTAAAAGTATGTTGTTGCTTCCTGAAGGTATGTGTGCGGATTTTCAAGCAGTTCACTCACATTAAGAGGTACAGGAAAGTGAGAATCCGCTTCAAGAGGCATATCTCCCCTTGCCTCCCCGTTTTCTGTGCCATATACGCTTGTTGCAATTACCATTCCCATTGCGTCAAATACTGCATCTGTCATATTGGCATTCTCGTCAGTAATATGTGCAGGGCTCATTGTACGGTAGTCAGTTATTGCTGTTGTAATATTGCCAAGAGCATCCCCGGTTGTTGCAGGGGCGAATTTATAGCAGTCATAAGTTACTCTTACATAGCCGCCAAAAGGGTCCCGGGTTTCAGTTGGCATATAAAAGCCGGCGTGTGAATATTCCTGAACCAGTCCCGGATTCCAGTATATTTCTCCGTGTTTCACATAGCCTGCATCTGTCAGATCGTTTTCTGTAATGCTGTCTTCATAAGCCTGTGATGCAAGGCCGGCTGTGAGTGCTGCTGTTTCTGTGTGGTGAAGAAGAGCCCTTTCTGTTGTCTGTCCCTGAACAAGAAAATCTGACTGGTCTTCATTCCAGTAGAAGTTCATTGACATTGAAACAATTCTTGCTTCAAAAATATCAGGTGTAAACTCTTCTTCAGGCATAATGATCCTGGCAAGTGCAGCGTTGGCTTTTATGCGCATATCATTAATAATTACAGGTCCGCTCTCCGGCAGAATATCCCCGCCTATTTCATAGACCGCCTCTGCAGCAGGAACTCCAATAAGATAAAAATCTTCTGTTTCATTTATGAATTCCTTCAGGGTAAGTGTCGCGTAAGCCTTCTGCTGCTCAGGATATACTTCATAAATCCCGGGAAGCTCTTCCTCCCCCTCTGGGGGCCAGGGAGTGATGTCAGAGTCTTCCTCCCCCCTCTCTGCATCGGAGAGGGGGGCCGGGGGGGTGAGGTCACGCCTTGGATAGACCATGCTCACCTTTTTCTTTTCATTGCCAAACTCATCCACCTCAAGTGTAAACTCATGGGTTATTCTTGGGTCAGCTGCATTCTGTTCATAATGATACGTCAGGGTTTCATTTGCGTGAGAAAAGAAAACTGCATGTTTATTTTCTGCTTTTGGCTGTATTCTTTTTACAGTAAAATTGCTCTCAGTTACCTGATACGGTATGTCTTTGCCGAGCTCGTAGATCTCCTGCCTCAAAGCGTTTCCTCTTTGTGCGCGAAATGCCTCTGATAATTCATCAGGAGTAACAGAATTTTCATCTTCTATTACTGTATCTGCAAGAAAGTACGCCTCTTCATCATCCTTGAAATATTCTTTTTCGTATTGCTTCGATATTTTCCCTGCCTCAATAAAAGCACCATTGTGAAACCATGTTTTTGTTAAAACAGGTGCAACAAAATTAACACCATCATATTCCGGAGAGGAATCTTCCTCTCCGGGGGTGAGGTAGGTTTCTGTATCAATTGTCTCTACCATGCCGAAACCGCGAAATTCTCTTTCCTTTCCGTCAAAATAGCCATGGTGATATCTGTATTCTGTTACAAGCTCTGTGCAGCCTGGTTCGTCAATTGTCTGCACTTTTGAAAGACACTGAACAGGGAAACCCAGTCTTGTTATCCAGGGTTTCCCTGCTTTTTTATCTTCAAGGTAAAATTTTACAGATGACCCATAACTCATGCGTATAATCTTACCCATGTTGTTATCTATTTCTTTTAAGAGATGAGGCTTCTCTCCCATGAGGTCAATATAGCTCATCTGCTTTTGTTTCATGCCCGGACGCTGGCTGCTCCAAACAAGGCAGAGGGTGCCTGTGCCTTCAATATCAATCAATGATACACTTGTCAGTGAATCAACCGGCAAAAAGTTTTCCACGGTCTGGCCTTCATCCCAGCTGTTTCCCGAGTTGTTAAACCAGCACTGTGGTTTAGCCTTTCCAAAATAGAATATGTCTGTTGTTCCGCTGCCGTCAATGTCTCCGAGTTTTATATATTTCTGATTAAATTTTTCGTCTTTATCGAATTTTGGGGCATTGTCCATGAACACCCGTTCTCCAAAGAATCCATGGCCCATGTTCGGCCAGTAGCATATTTCTCCGTTTCGTATTCTCACAATGTCTGTAAGTCCGTCGCCGCTCATGTCTGCAAGATATATTGACTCTGCAGGATCAGAGAAAACCGGTACAGGGCCTCCGAAATTGTCAACAGGAACAGGAGCTGTGCGTGATGTGTCATAGCCCTTTTTTGCGTCAGACGGATACCACCTGAATATGTTCCTCTCTGTTATGAGAATGTCAGGATGACCGTCTCCGGAAAGATCTATCATTTTCATGTTTTTGTCTTCCCAGTCTATAACCGGGTTTTTGTCAAAGGAGGTAAAGCTTTCAAAGTGATCGTTTCTGTATTCAAAAAAACCGTTTATGCCCTCACCTCTCAATATGAGTTCATTTTTACCGTCTCCGTCAATATCACTTAACTGAACCGGCCCGCCTGTAGAAAGGGGCACTGGTGAAGATATGGTTTTTATGGGGCCAAAGTTCCCTTCCCCGAGGTTTTCCTTGTAGTGGATTGCATCTCCATGAGTTGACAGTATGCCGGATATTCCCTCCCCTGCCAGGTCTGTAAACATGTATTCCGAATCGTTTATTCCTGCAGGTATGTTCTTTATACCCTCTTCATCTATATGTTTAAGTGTATTCTGTATCTGAGGCTTTGAATATTTAAACTCAAGTTCAGGCAATGTCTTTGTTTCATATCCTGAATCTGTTTTTTTATATCCTCTTACAACAGCCGACTCAAGGCATGTTGCTACTGGTGTTTCATTGTGGCAGAGTTCAAGGGATTTAACTGCTTCCCACTGGTCATGTTCCTCTGCTGTAAAGTTATGGAACATCATTATCCTGCGGCAGAGCCTGTATGTTCTTATTTCAAATCCGGGTTTGTATACTGAAAATGGGTCACTTCTCACAGGCCATTCTGTGATTTCATCCGGAGAATCTTCTGTGTGTTCTCCATAGTCGAATACAAGCTGAAAGTGAAATCTTCCAGCGTCACTGGCAAATGGGGAATATTTTATTCTTTTTAGATAGCGTTTGGTAAAACCTCTGCCTGTTCTCAGGCGGTGGATTTCACTCATTGAAGGTGTTATGTTTTCTGTGTGTTCCTTTTTGTATTCATATACAATAGTATTCCCTTTTGAATCATAGCTTCGTTCTATGAGCCACTGGAATATTTTTGAAGGGTTCTCTGTGTCTGTTACACGGGCGTTTATGTTCTTTCCATAAATGGATGTTATGTTTTCCTTTGTTGTTGCTCTCCAGTGGATTTCTCCTGTATCTGTGTTCTTCCACTTTTCAATTTTTGCAAAAAGGCCTTCTGTTCTTGGCCTGTATGGGTATATTGTATAATTGCTGGTTGTTCCGTTTTCTGTTACTGTTTTTTCATAAATTTTTCTTTTCCATGAACCTGCGAATTCTTCAAGAACAGGAACCAGGTCTTCTGCTCCTGAAAGAAGAAAGGTGTCACTCTCGTCTGTTGTTACATTAAGAGATGAATCAGTAATGGCTTCTTTATACTGTGGCAGTTCCTTGTCTGTTTTTCTTGTAATGGAAGGAATATCAATATTCCATCCCATTCCATATGGGCTGTTCCCTGAGCCTGAATCATAGCTGAGGTTGAGTTCCGGAGAAAACCCTGATCTTCCCTGTGTAACAGGAAGGGGAATCGAAAACGAGGCTGAGCCTGTAACAGGGTTAGCCTGAAACTTCTCTTAAATTATCCGGGATAAGTACTGTTACTCTCATAGATTAAACATACGATATAATTTGCTGTGATTGTTTCTGCCATATTTGCAGTCCTCATCACCACTCAGGAACCGCCTGGTAGAACTCATTGATTCTTGAATATCTTATCTCCACATCCTTCAGTTCTCTGTCAGTTACTGTTGCCTCAACAATCATTCCCCTGGTTACACCTTCAGCCTTTTCTTCACTCAGGTCAAAGATGAAATTGCCAAGAGAATATGCAATAAATCCACCATGGTATTCTTCAACAGGCTGAATTACATGGGGATGATGTCCAATAACGAGAGAAGCGCCGGAATCAATTGCAGCATGGGCAAGGTTCTTCTGCGAATCATCAGGCTCATATGTATATTCCCATCCAAAATGAACTGAGACAATTACCATATCCGCCTGACCAGCTGCTGCAGCAATATCTCTCTTCATTTCACTGATACTTCCATAATTGTCGAACCTGCTCTCATGAGCCCAGGCTATTCCCGGACGCTTACTGGTTGCTATCCACCGGGATGTTGACCTGATGCCGAGCCAGCATGAATCCATAAACATGGGCACATTGGTGTAAGCAAGGTATGCGATCTTCATGCCCTTCACTGTTTTAATAACAGGGCTGTGCGCATCATTATAGTTAAAACCTCCACCGGCATAATCAATACCTGCTGCTTCAAGACGGTCAAAGCAGTCAGTCATTCCATCCTCGCCATAATCCCCTGCATGATTGTTTGCAACAGAAACAACATCAAAACCAGCATACAACAATCCGTTAACAGCATCAGGCAAAGCCTCGAATGAAATACCTGCGATAGTCTTTGTTGCTTCTCCCTTATCAGAAATAATACTTTCAAGATTGCCGAATGTAAGGTCAAAGCCTTTGAGATAATTCCCAATATACTGAAAAGGAAAAATGAAATCCCCGTTCGCTTTTTCCTGCACTGTCTTCTGTACCTTTGAGTTGAGGTTAATATCACCAATAAATACAAGCCTTATGCTCTCGCCTGCCTGAACAGGCATTGCAGAAAAACTGACATCTGCCTCATCTGAATCTTTTATTGTGACAGTTTTAATGAATGGAGAAAAGGTGTATTTTTCAGAAACAGGTTTTACTGTATAATATCCCTGCTCAATATTTTCGAATGAATAGTTTCCGGATTCATCAGTTGTTACCTGCTGTGAAGCAGCATCATTTGATTCAAGCCTTACTGTAATTTCAAGAGGGCTTCCCTCATGTTTTACACTGCCTGAAATTGAATATTTTTGATTTTCTCCGGGAGAGTCTCCAGGAAGACCGGGTATGCCTGGATCATCACAATAAAAATGGAAAGCAAAGAGAACAGCAAAAACAGGAAACAGGCATAACTTTTTCATGAATACACCTCTCTATTGTTTCGGAAGGATCAATGGACATTGCATTGCATCAGCATTTATTCCTGAAAATAATTTTTCATTGTAAATGAAAGAATAAAATTATTATCCCCGCCGCCTTCGGCGGCGGGGATAATAGAATATCTTCTTATGTAATAAAGTTCACGAATAATCATTGATATCATATATAAATATGAACATGATAATAAATGAAATGTCAAACTCTTTTACTGGGTACAAAGAAATGTGGAAGGAAAAGCCGGTGTTTTACACCGGCAGTAATTACATCAATCAGAGATACAGTCTTGTATCTCCTGCATAGAGCTCTTCCCTGAGTTCATGAATTCTCTTGTCAGAAAGATAGTCATTGAAACTCATTCTTCTGTCAATGATTCCACCTGGTGTGATTTCAACTATGCGGTTTGCAACAGTATCAATAAACTGGTGATCGTGCGAAGAAAAAAGAACTACTTCAGGGTATGCAATGAGCCCATTGTTGAGTGCTGTTATTGCCTCAAGGTCGAGATGGTTTGTTGGTTCATCAAGTATAATAACATTCGCGCCGCTCAGCATCATCCTTGAAAGCATACACCTGTTTTTTTCTCCCCCTGAGAGAACATTCACTTTCTTTGTTGATTCCTCTCCTGAGAAAAGCATCCTGCCAAGAAATCCCCTTATATAGTTTTCATCCTTTTCTTCAGAGAACTGTCTCAGCCAGTTTATTAAATTCAGATCCCCCTCAAAAAACGAACTGTATTCCTTTGGCAAATACGAGGTTGTAATTGTCTCTCCCCACCTGAAATCCCCTGTGTCTGGCTTTTCATCACCTGCTATAATATCAAACAGAACACTCTTCACAAGATTATTCTGGCCAACGAATGCAATCTTGTCTTTTCTTTCAACATTCAGTGAAAAGTCATTCAACAGAATTTCGCCATCAACTGTTTTGTTCAGGTTTTCAACAGAAAGAATTATCTTGCCACACTCCCTGTCGGGCTTGAATGCAATGTATGGAAAACGGCGTGAAGTTGTTGGCAGCTCTTCAGGTGTGAGTTTTTCAAGCAGCTTTTTACGCGATGTAGCCTGTTTTGCCTTTGATGCATTTGAACTGAACCTTTCAATGAAAGACTGAAGTTCTTTTATTTTTTCCTCTTTCTTGCGGTTTTCATCCTTTTTCTGCTTCATTGCAAGCTGACTCGCTGATGCCCAGAAATCATAGTTGCCAGCATAGACATTTATTCTGCTAAAATCAATGTCTGCAATATGAGTACACACCTTGTTCATAAAATGCCTGTCGTGTGAAACAACAATAACTGTATTTTTAAAATTATATAGAAAGTTTTCAAGCCAGGTAATAGAATCTATGTCAAGGTTGTTGGTTGGTTCATCGAGAAGAAGTATATCAGGATTACCAAAAAGAGCCTGAGCAAGAAGCACCCTCACCTTTTCGCCACCCTCAAGGTCTTTGAGCTTTTTATCGTGAAGGCTCTCTGTAAGGCCAAGGCCGCTCAGCATAATCGCTGCATTTGCCTCTGCTTCATAACCGTTCATCTCATCAAGGGCTTCCTCGAGTTCTGCAGCCCTGTGCCCGTCCTCTTCGGAAAAATCAGCTTTGCTGTATATATCATCTCTCTCTTTAAGAATATCATAGAGGGCCCTGTGCCCCATGATCACAGTATCGAGAGCGGTAAATTCATCGAAAGCAAACTGGTCCTGTGCGAGAACAGCGATTCTCTCGCCCGGGTTTATTGATACCTGGCCCTGGTTGGGATCAATTTCACCTGAAAGGATTTTAAGAAAGGTAGACTTGCCTGCACCGTTCGCGCCAATAAGGCCGTAACAGTTGCCTGGAGAAAACTTTATGTTTACATCCTGAAAGAGTATTCTCTTGCCATAGGCGAGTTTTAAATCTGAAACATTAATCATTATATACCTGCTTTATTATTGGATTTTCATGAAATACTGAGGAAGGATGAATTCTTTTTGTTAAAGCCTCAACTGGTATGGAAGGACTGAGAATTGTACATCCTGACGCACAATCAGTTTTTTGTACTCTCTATAAAACCCCCTCTGTATGTCAAGGCTTTTGAATAATTCGCCAAAACGATCTTTCAATGCTTTTTATTCATCACTTTCATTACTTCTTGACAAAATTAAAATATCAATATTCATTATTTTATACTCTTTTCCCCTCCCCTGACCGGGAAAAGAAGGTTGTACATCTATATACAGGAATACTTACCGGATGATTCCATTATTTCTGATTATTTTTATTTTTTTTACTGGCGGGGTTTCTTTGCTCGCTGCCACCGGGCAGCTCTTTGTAATAAACAGGAGAAAAGAAAACTTCAATCTTTTTGGCCTGTTCTTCTGCATAGGGCTCATCCTGATCCAGTATGCTGCTCTTTTGACAACGCACCTGCCTGCTGTTGCAGGAATCATGAATTTTCACATTTCACTGCTGTATCTCTTTGGCCCGCTTCTCTTTCTTGCATACTATATAGTGGTTCATCCTCACAGGGCTTTTCCCACAGAGATAGTTAAATTTTTTATTCCTGCAATAATTACATTCATTGCAGACATTTATATCTTTCTGCAGCCAACAGGGTGGAAAAAAGAACTTATGAGTAATTTCTATGCAGGCATAAATTCCCTGCAGGTAATAATCCTTAAAGCTCTTCTTGCAGGTGCATGCCTGCAGATAATAATATACCTTGTATACCTTCTTGTAAAAATAATCCCTGCATGGAAACACAGTGATAAAAACAGCATAATGAATATCACTATTATTTATTCATTCTCTTCTCTGGCTGCAACCATTATACTCATGGCAGGGTATATATTAAATTCACTTGTTCTCATTTGCGCCACTGCATCCTTAACTGCTGTGTGCCTTATCTTCTCTTACCTTCTTGGCCAGCGCTACCCCCGCTTTCTGCAGCTGCTCAGAATAGAAGTAAAGGAACGCCAGTACAGGAGATCACTGCTCAATGGATTAGACACTGAGACAGTATGCCAGGATCTTGTATCACTTGTTGAAAAAGAAAAACTCTATGCTGATGAAAACATAACCCTTAAAAACCTTGCAGAAAGAATAGACATGACTGCCCACCAGCTGTCCCAGCTGCTGAATGAAAAACTCAATGTCAATTTCTACACTTTTATCAATAAATACAGGATTCAGGAAGCACGCAGAATACTCACTGAAGAGCCAGATAAATCCATTATTGCAATTGCATATGATGTTGGATTCAATTCAAAATCTAGCTTTTACGAGGCATTCTCAAAATTTACAGGCAAAACTCCATACCGCTATAGAAAAGATGCCCTGGACTCAAAGTAAAATTTAACTATAAAAGTCCGGATATATAACCTACTACTAATTTTTTAGTATGGATTCATAAACACGGTCGATTTTATCAAATTTGTACATCATAATAACTGTTATTCCACACACAGGAGTTATACATGTACACTCAACCTTATGAATTCATTAACAACTCTAAGATCATTTCAGGTAAAAGGGCTCTTGAGAACATACCGATTGAACTCAAAAGCTATAATTCACAAAAACCCTTTGTTCTTGCATCAGGCGAAGGGGCATCTTTAAAGAAAAAGTTTATAAGCGCGTTCAGTGATTCTGACACGCCAATAGGATGTCTCTTTGATGCTGTGCCCTCTGTTGTAAAAAAATCCCTTATAGACGATCTCGGGGAGATCTATGAAAAAAGAGGATGTGATTCAATCATTGCCATTGGAGACAGCCATGCAGTAAATACAGCAAGGGCACTGAACGCGTATATTACCCATGGAGAACTCTCTGTATTTGACAAACCCGGCAATATAAAATTCAGCTCTCATACAAAGCCCTTCTTTCTGGTACCCTGCGGCAGCTCATGCGAAACAGACCTGCAGGGAACAATCTCTGTAGAAGGTAAAACCTATACATCTGAATCACTCTTTCCTGATCTCATCTGCATTGACAGGCGCATGTCAAAACCTGCAGACAGCATAAAATCTCTGAACACCGGGCTCTCAGCTCTTGTGCACGCTGTTGAATCGTCAATGGACTCTTTGAATCCAATGACAGACGCATATGCTCATGCAGCGATTCACATGATTCACGATACCCTGCCGGATATTG
Source organism: uncultured Leptospirales bacterium (assembly GCA_964512685.1). Lineage (GTDB taxonomy): Bacteria > Spirochaetota > UBA4802 > UBA4802 > UBA5550 > CAZEJW01. The sequence continues at coordinate 10,066 of CAZEJW010000078.1, forward strand.
CAGCAGGAAATCCCTCAGCTCACAGGGCAATGAAATTCGTAAACGGTGTAATGTTCTCAGGGATTGCACTTTCAAACTCAGACACAGGAATGACACACGCGCTTGGCGAAATACTCTCCGGCCTCACAGGAAAACCCGCAGGCTTATACATGGGGATTCTGCTGCCATTTGTTCTCGAGTTTCTGAAAAACAAACTCTCAATATCAAGAGAGGATCTTCTGATTCCGTTTGCAGGAATGGAAATATATGCTGAGACTCCCGAGGACAAACGGACAGAAACTGCAATTGACTACATAAGAAAACTCTACATGCAGATTGGATCAGGCCTTCCAATGAATCTCAGGAAAGCAGGCATAAATGATTCGCAACTGGCAGAATGTGCAGAGTCAGCATCCAAAGACAAAAGATGGAAACTCTCCGCCAAAGACTATCATAAACTCCTGGATCATGCCCACACCGGCATCCCAATGAAATAAAAAGGAGAAAATCATGAATATGAAAGCAAAAAAGAATATTAAGGCGGATATGTACCCTGAAATTAGACCGGGGAAAAAGCCATTAAAAAGGATGTATCTTGCAATTGCCCTCTTTCTCTTTGGCCGTGCATTTCAGGCTGCAGCAGAAACAGACAAAGAAGTAAAAAAAGAATTCAGCACCCTGCCTGATGATTTCCTCTTTGACCTGTGTGTAGCGCCAAATGGCCCTCACATGCTGGTTGGCAAAAACAAAAAGGGAAAGGTCAAATACATGGGCTGGAACCCTGATGATAAAAAAGTCACCCTTTCAATGAAAATAAAAAACATTGAATCTGCAATGCTTCTTTTAACATTCAGGGAATCAACCTTTGACGCGAACGCGCATGACAGAATAATTTTAAACGGCGAAGTCTCTGAAGCACTTTCAATAGTCCGCTCAATGAACCTTATAGAGGTCTTCCTGCTGCCAAGGATAATAGCCAGCATGGGCATCAAGCGCTACCCAACCTGGTCCCAGGTGTCTCCCCTGAGGAAACACATAAACAGAATAATCATTTATATCAGGCTAATCACAGGCTGAAACGGAGGAAACCATGTATATACCGGAATACTATGAATTCTGCTGCCGAGTAAAAACAGTATCAGGCAATAAATCACTGGAGAAGATACCTGAAATTCTCAATGGTCTCGATGCAAAGAGGCCAATGATAATAACAGATGAAGGCGTATCCAAAGCCGGCCTTGTTGACAGGGTAAAAAAGGCAATGGGAAGCAGGGTAAAAATCGCTGCTGTATATGATACAGTACCTGCCGACTCTGAGGTAAAAGTGGTAAACGAAATATCAGAGATATACCGCGACAAAAAATGCGACTCTATCATTGTCATTGGCGGCGGTTCTCCAATTGACACTGCAAAGGGAGTTAACATTCTTGTGTCTCTTGACGGCCACAACCTTTTCGACTATTCAGGAGTCGGAAAGATCACGCAGAAACTCAAACCACTGATAGTGATACCAACAACATCAGGAACCGGTTCTGAGATGACACTCGTTGCAGTAATTGCAGACCACGCCAATCACAGGAAACTCGCTTTCACATCATACTTTCTGCTTCCTGATGTTGCAATACTCGACCCTGTAATGACAGAGACCCTGCCCGGCTTTCTCACTGCCTCAACAGGCATGGACGCTCTCACTCACGCGTGCGAGGCATACTTCTGCATGGGCAAGAATCCCATGAGCGACACAACAGCTCTGGCTGCAATAAAACTCATAAGCGATAATATTGCAGAGGCAGTGCGCAATCCAAAGAACAAAGAGGCGAGAATGGCAATGGCAAACGGTTCAGCGCTCGCTGGAATCGCTTTCTCGAATTCAATGGTTGGCCTGGTTCACAACATTGGCCACGCAATCGGTGGTGCGTGCGGGGTTCCTCACGGGGTGTGCATGAGCATACTTCTTCCATACGGGCTTGAGTTCAACCTTCACAGAACAGGTGAAATAACAGGCCAGCTGCTTCTTCCTCTTGCAGGTGCTGAAGTTTATAAAAACACACCGGCAGAAGAAAGGCCCGCAAAGGCAATAAGTTATATAAGGCAGATGAACCAGGAGCTTCATGAACTCACAGACGGTGGCCATGCAAGGTTCCTGAAAGAGGTAAAAGACAGGGACGGCAACCAGATGATAAGGGAGGATGATTTCGCGGAAATAATACAAAAGGCAATGGATGACCCCGCGCAGTTTTATAATCCTGAGGACCTTGACTATGATGAATATCACATGGTCCTTGAATGCGCATACGAGGGAAAACCAACCGACCGCGACAGGATCAAAAGAGGGAAGATCTAAAACTTTTTCAACAAAACAAAAAGGAGACCGCAATGAATAAAGGAAAAGAAATATCAATTAACCCTGACATCAGGGAAACCCTTGAAAGCCAGAGGGCCTTTTTTGCAACAGGAAAGACAAAGGATATCACCTTCAGAAAGGAACAGCTCAAAAAACTCAGGCAGGCAATACTGGATCACGAGCAGGAGATATATGACGCCCTTTATGCTGATTTCAGAAAATCAAAATTTGAAACTTTTGAAACTGAAATTGGGACAGTACTCAACGAACTCAAAGACGCTATCAAAAATGTCAAAAAATGGTCCAGGGTAAAAAAAGCCAGGACTCCGCTTACTCATCTTCCTGCAAAATCACGGATCTACTCTGATCCATACGGAGTTGTGCTTATAATAGCACCATGGAACTACCCGTTCAACCTTCTGATGGCACCTCTCCTGGGTGCGATAAGCGCGGGTAACTGTGCAATGGTAAAAACCGCGCCTGCATCTGCAAATACCTCTGCTATAATAAAGAAAATACTCACCAGTATTTATCCTGAGGATTATGTTGCTGTATTTGAAGGCGGGAGATCCGTAAACGGAGCCCTTCTTGATGAGGAATTCGATTACATCTGTTTTACAGGCGGAGCAGAGGTGGGACGAATTGTACTTCAGGCTGCTGCAAAAAATCTCACACCATGTACGCTCGAGCTTGGAGGCAAGAGCCCCTGCATTGTTGCAGATGACGCAAATTTGAAAATTGCAGCCAGAAGGATTGTATGGGGAAAATTCCTGAACTGCGGCCAGACATGCGTTGCGCCTGACTATCTTCTTGTCAGTAATAATGTTAAGACTAAACTCTTTGAACTCATGCTTAAAGAGATCAAAAAATTCTACGGAGATAATCCAAAGGCAAGTGAAGACTTTCCGAGAATAATAACCGATTCTCATTTTGAAAGAATCAGCAAACTTCTTTCCAGTGGAGATGTTCTGACCGGCGGAGAAACCGACGCAAAAACGAGATATATTGCACCAACCATACTCGACAATGTTTCACTCGATGATCCGGTAATGCAGGAAGAGATCTTCGGACCTGTTCTTCCGACAATCACTATTGATTCTATTGATGATGCAATATCCATAATCAATGCAAGGCCCAAACCCCTTGCTCTTTACACTTTCACAAGAAGCAAAAAAACCAAACTTAAAATCCTCAAAGAAACCTCCTGTGGCGGCGGATGTGTGAATGACACACTCATGCACTTTGCAAACGGCCACTTTCCTTTTGGCGGTGTTGGCATGAGCGGAATGGGAGCCTATCACGGGGAAGCAAGTTTTACAACATTCTCTCACCAGAAGAGTATTGTTGAAAAATCCAATTTCTTTGACAATCCATTCAGGTATGCGCCTTATTCTGATCTCGGTGTGAAGATACTGAAGATGTTCATGGGATAATAAAGCCATCCATAACCCTTACTCCCTGATGACGAAGACTGTCATCAGCGGAGTGTTTCTTTTTTCTACTGTAATAAAACTTTCCTCATATAATTATTCCTTGCTTTTAGGAATGTGAATTCAGAAATTATACATACTGTTATTATTGAGATCAGAGCAGAAACAGGCTTTATAAGTGAAATAACACGTCACGGAATAAACATTCGCAATAAATAAAGGATCTGATTTAAAATGGGAATATATGTACCTCTTGAAGTAATTTCAGGAATCCTCTTCATCCTGATTGCCCTTGGGCAGCTTCTGCGGCCATACAGGTTCCGCAACCTTATGTTTTCATTCATTCTCTTTGAAATGGGCTATCTCCATTTACTGCACATGTATATAATCTACAACAGAGACAGCCATACATATTACAGCCTCTTTCCAACAACACAGCCTGTTTTCATGACACTTGGAGTATTCATTTACTTCTATATAAAAAGCATAAAAGGTGAAACCGAAAATTTTTCAGCAAAAGATTTCAAACACTTCATCCCTGCCATTATTTCGTTCATTCTAATAACTGTTTTTTATATCATTACCGGATTCGATCCTGACAGTTTAAAGTTAAACGCTTTCAGCCGGGTATTCCTGAATTCAATGTTTATTGTATCCTGGCTATCTCTTGCTGTTTATGTAACAGTATCCATACATCACATCAGAATGGTTCTGAAAAAAGATAACCCTGTTCACAATGTATTCAGGCAGCTCATGTTTCTTCTCTTCCTTGCATTCCCTGCAATGATAACAGGGATAATAACCTCTGTTATGGAATGGCCCAGCAACTCTCCGCTCAATTATATATATCTCGTAATAAACAGCTTCATAATACTTGCACTGTTTCTTCTCATGCAGAGGAATCCATACCTTGTACAGTTCAGTACTATCCCCTCTGGCAGAAAACAGGAAAAAAACACATCCAAGTCTCACCTGGCAAATGTTGATATTGACAATCTTAAAAGAACACTCAGCATAATGATGGATGAAGAAAAACTCTACTGCGATGAAGACATAAGCCTGCCCCGCCTGAGCGAAGCACTGAATCTGACAACCCATCAGCTGTCACAATACCTTAATGAATATCACAACAAAAACTTCAACAGCTACATCAACAGCTACAGGATCAGGGATGCAAAAAAAATGCTCACTGAAGACCTTAAGAGAAGCACCCTCTCAATTGCCTTTGCCGTTGGTTTCAACTCATATTCTGCCTTCTATACTGTATTCAGAAAAGAGGTAAACCTCTCTCCTGCCGAGTACAGAAAGCAGGCTATAAAAACAGAGGGATAATTTTCCCTCAAAAACAGAATCCGCACTATAAACAGAGTTAAAACATCAAAAAACCACCTCGTTCAATCAAACAGTATTCATTATCATAAACCTGAATTAAAAATATGTTTCATTCTTATGATTCTGAAAGATTGAAATTCTATTTTTTCTTATTTTACTGCCGAGACATAGAAATTATTCCCGGAAGGTAATGGCATGAGCAAAAGAAATTATATGAATACCCTGACAAACCTGGGACTCAGGATGATGGCATCCCAGTTCAACCTGAGACCATCACTCAGAAAATACCTGAAGTCATCTGACGGATGGATAAACTTCAGTATTGGTTTCAGTACAGAAACCGAATCAGTTGAACAGGCTATAGTATTTCAGAATGGCAAAGTGAAGGTGCTGAAACATATTCCTGATAACGCTGACGCAGTTATGCGCTTTACCACAGACGAGGTATTGAAGGAGATCGTAAAAATAACCCCTAATGAGATACTCAACCTGGTGCTAAAAAACAAAATCATACTCGAAGGCAACATGGCCTATCTTCAGGCCTTCAACTACTTCATCTCCCTTATAATGGGAAAAAAACATCAGCGTATGCTGAACAAGCTCAATAAGAAAGAGATGAAGGAAAGAAAAAAAGAGTATGGCAACAAAAGTCCTGAACTGGCAGAAGAGATAAAAAACCGTTATGCCTACAGGATGAAAGCCACTGCAGATGAAGATCCGGGAGTTAAATTTCTAAGCGACCCCTATCTTTCCGGGTTCAGCATGGATGATTTTCCCAAAATCAAAAAGCTGCACGAAGAACACTTTAATACAAAACCAGCCATATCATCAGAGAGACCGCGTCTTCTTACAGAGTGGTATAGGGAGAACGGCTTTGAAAGAGACAAAAATGGGAAAGAGTGGTTTCCTGAACTCAGACAGGCCCATGCCTACAAACACCTTATGGAAAACAAGAAACCGGTTATCCGCCCGGAAAGCCCTATTGCAGGAACCTGTGCACCTGAGGATGTTGCAGTCATAATCTATCCTGACACCACAGGAACAATGATATGGGGTGAGCTCGGTTCTATTGACAGGAGATTCCTGAATCCCTGCAGTATTACAAAACAGACAGCTGATGACCTTCATGACATATATTCTTTCTGGGCAAAGAGAATCACCCGTGAGTGGATTCGAGACAAATACGATTATCCACTGTGCCAGAAGATTGACGAACGCGCTGTTGCATCCTTCAACTTCAAGACTGTTTCAATGTCGCACATCATCCCTGACCTCGAAGCAGTGATAAACGAAGGAACTGAAAACACAATTTCAAAAATTGACAGGCAGATGAAATCACTTGGAAAGAAAGAGACAGACAAGCTCAACACCCTCGAATCCATGAAAATCTGTCTTGAGGGTCTGAATGCATACGCAGCCAACCTGTCGAAAGAAGCTCTTATCCTTGCAGAAAAAGAAACAGATAAAACACGCGCTCATGAGCTGAAAATGCTCAGTGAGATCTGCACCAGGGTTCCATCAAAGCCTGCAAGAACCATGGACGAGGCAGTCAACTCTTTCTGGATATTCTGGGTTGGCCTTGTTATGGAGAACAACAATATATCTCTTTCCCCCGGCCGTCTTGACCAGATATTTCAGCCCTTCTTTGAAAAAGACATGCAAAAACTCTCTACAGAAGATGAGAAGAAGAGCTATATCAAACACGTTATTGACCTCTTCTGCTTCTACTTTATCAGAAACGCAGAACACCAGAACCTCGTTCCTGATGTGGCAAACTACCTTTTCAGCGGAAGCCACGCAGAGACTGCAGTAACCCTCGGAGGAATAAGACCGGACGGTAAAGACGCGGTCAATGACATGACATACATCCTTCTCAAGGTAACTGAAATCATGTCAATGAGGGACCCGAACATGAACGCGAGATACAAGACTGGTGTAAACAGCGATACATATCTCAAGCGCCTGTGCGAGGTCAACTTCATCACTGTAGGTACACCTTCAATGCACGGTGACGATGCTGTTATGGAATCACTCAGGCAAAACTCAGACAATATCGAGGACATAAGAAACTGGGGATGTACAGGCTGTGTTGAAATAACCATACCCGGCAAGCAGGGAAACCATGCAGGAGCAACATCCATCAACATGGTTGCAGGACTCGAGATGGCACTCAACAATGGTTATCACCCTCTCATGAACTGGCACCTTGGCCCTGAAACCGGAAAAATCGAAAACGATGACTTTAAAACCTTTGAGGATTTCTTTGAGGCCTATTCCAAACAGATTGAATTTATAATCGATCAGAACACGAGCTTCAACAACATGGCTGCAGAAGCCTATGCCTATCTAAGACCAACCCCGTATCTCAGTGCAGCAATACAGGGAACGATTGAAAACGGCAGGGACGTTACAAAAGGTGGTGCGATCTACAACACCTCAGGAACATTCAACATTGGTCTTGCTGATGTTACGGATTCACTCATGGTGATCAAGAAACTCGTATTCGAAGAAAAAAAGATCACTATGAGAGAACTTAAAAGGGCGGTTGATACGAATTTCGAAAATGACCCTGCAATTCATGCAATGGTAATGAACAGGGTTCCAAGGTTCGGATCAGGCAATGACGAAGCTGTTGAAATGGCAAACCGTGTTGCATCTCTCATTCACAGCAGCTATAAATCACACAGGAATTTCAGAAACGGAGATTTTACTGTTGGCTTCTGGTCAGTGGCTCAGCACAGCGCATACGGTGCTCTCTCAGGAGCGATCCCTTCAGGAAGACAGGCATTCCAGCCATTCACTCCGGGGCTCACTCCTCATCCGTCTGCATCAAAGAATTTTCTCGATAACATCCGTGACGTGGCAAGGATGAATCCTCATTACATGGACAATAACATTGCATTCAATGTCAGGCTTGTGCCATCACCAGCTGAGTCAAGGGAAGAGACCATTGATACAATGTACTCATATGTGAAAACCTACTTCGAGCAGGGCGGCATGCAGATGCAGTTCAATATTGTAAACTCTGATGTTCTCAAGGATGCAATGGCGAATCCTGAAAACTACAAAAATCTCATTGTAAGGATATCAGGCTACAATGCATATTTCATTCACCTGACCATGGACATGCAGCTTGAGATTATTAAGCGGGCGGAGTTCGGTATATGATAAATTCCCCGCTCATCCTGGATATAAAGGGTAACTCCCTTGATGACGGCCCCGGAATAAGATCCGTTGTCTTCTTCAAGGGCTGTCCCCTTGACTGTGCATGGTGTCACAATCCTGAGAGCAAGAGGAGATCAGCGGAGATCTCTTTTGACAAAGGCATGTGTGTTGGATGCAGGGGCTGTATTGACACATGCCAGTCAGGTGCAATATCCTTTGACAACCAGTATTTCATTGACCGGGAAAAATGCAGCCTTTGCTTTTCATGCACAGATGCGTGTCCATCAGGTGCACTTTCAGCTGTAGGGTCATTCATGGAGATTGATGACATTGCAGAAAGAATAATAAAGGATAAACCATTTTTCGATACCTCAGGCGGTGGTGTAACCCTTTCAGGAGGAGAGCCAACAATCGATATTTCATTCACTTCAGAGCTTATGAAAAAACTGAAGAGTGAGCGAATAAAAATTCTTGTGGAGACTTGCGGATTCTTCAGCATAGATAAATTCATGGATCTCATATATCCTCACGCAGACATGATATATTTCGATATAAAAATCATGAACAGCAGTGATCACAAAAAATACTGCGGGGTTCCCAATGACCTGATTCTTCAAAACTTTATCCGCCTTCACGACGAGTACAGGAACGGGGGAATCAGAATTATTCCAAGAACCCCTCTTGTGCCGGGCATAACAGACACAGAAGAGAATATCAAAGCTATTGCTGATTTTTATACTGAACACGGGGTAAAACAGGCAGACCTTTTAAGCTATAACCCCCTGTGGCATGACAAGAATACGATGATTGGCACAAATAATCCATACTCGAATGATAAAAAAATGAAGGAGTGGATATCAAGAGAGGAAGAAGATTCATGCAGAAGGATTTTTCTCAATGCGGGAATAGAATTTCCCTGATTTTTTCTTAATTCAATAAATTTAAACCAGGAAATGACGAACATGAACAAAAAAAATTTATCAACAAATCCTGATATACAGGAAACCCTTGAAAGCCAGAGAGCTTTCTTTGCAACAGGAACAACTAAAAATATTTCTTTCAGAAAGGAACAGCTTAAGAAACTGCAGCAGTCCATAATCGATCACGAGAAGGAAATATGTGACGCCCTTCACGCTGATTTTAGGAAACCTCCTTTTGAAACATTTGAAACAGAGATTGGCACAGTCCTGAATGAAATAAAGGATTCAATAAAACACATAAAAAAATGGGCCAGGGTAAAAAAGGTAAAGACACCTCTCACTCACCTGCCTGCAAAATCAAAGATATACTCTGATCCATATGGTGTTGTTCTCATCATTGCTCCATGGAACTATCCCTTTAACCTTCTCATGGCACCGCTCATTGGAGCGATATGTGCAGGAAACTGTGCAGTTTTAAAAACAGCGCCTGCATCAGCAAACACCTCTTCTGTAATGAAAAAGATAATCACTGAGATCTATCCTGAAGACTATGTAGCTGTATTCGAGGGTGGAAAATCGGTAAACACTGAGCTCCTGGATCAAAGATATGACTATATCTTTTTTACAGGCGGGGCAGAGGTAGGCAGGCTGGTTCTCGAATCTGCTGCCCGTTACCTTACACCGTGCACACTTGAACTCGGAGGAAAGAGTCCCTGTATTGTTGCGGATGACGCTGACCTCAAAATTGCAGCCAGAAGACTTGCCTGGGGGAAATTCCTTAACTGCGGCCAGACCTGTGTTGCACCTGACTACCTGCTTGTAAGCAATAATGTAAAGAAAAAACTGTTTGAACTCATGCTCGAAGAGATAAAGAATTTTTACGGGGATGATCCAAAGTCAAGCCCGGACTTTCCTCGCGTAATAACAGACAAACACTTTAAAAGACTCAACAAACTGCTTTCGAGTGGGGAGATTCTGACAGGCGCGCAGACTGACGCTGCATCAAGATACATTGCACCAACCATCCTTGACAATGTATCACTTGACGATCCTGTTATGCAGGAAGAGATATTCGGGCCTGTGCTTCCTGTAATTACAATCGATTCAATTGACGAGGCAATATCTATTATAAATGAAAGACCAAAACCACTTGCGCTCTATCTTTTCACAAAGAGCAAAAAGACAAAACTGAAAATTCTCAGTGAAACATCTTCAGGCGGCGGCTGTGTTAATGACACTCTCATGCACGTTGCAAGTGAGCATCTGCCCTTTGGCGGTGTTGGCATGAGCGGAATGGGAGCCTATCACGGGGAAGCAAGTTTTA
>CAZEJW010000079.1:0-20432 GCA_964512685.1 uncultured Leptospirales bacterium
ATTAAAGGACTACTCCGGCTATATAATGAGAGATGTACAAATGTAGAAGAGAGTCTGCCCAGAACTCAGCACAAAGCCTTTTTATTATTAGGTACTGATAAAGTATTGGAATACGGGATCGTTGTCACGGCAAATGTTGCCGATCCTGCTGCGACCAGTATTCCATCTTCTGTCAGAACCTCCATTTCAGCCATAGCAAGCTTCTTCCCTTTTTTCAGTAAACTTGCCCTGGCAATTAAACTTTTTTCTGCAACCGGTTCAAGAAGCCTCACCTGCATTTCAGCAGTGGAAATCCATGTATCATAGTGAAGGGCAACAGTAAACCACCCTGCATTATCAAGAAGAGTAGCAAAGACACCTCCATGTACCTGCATCAGAGCATGATTGAAGTCAGGGTTGTACGGCATGGTAAAAACAGCAGAATCTGATTCATCGTAACTTATATCCATACCAAATGTCTTTTTTATTGGCGCCCTGCTGAAAAGATCTACCAGAAACTTTTGCTTTGTCACCTTATCACTCATATTTAATCCTCTTCTCACAAATTAAATGTCAGGATAATACCTGTATGGTCAGGATGTTCCATCCGGTTCTTTTTTGAAACAATTATTGTTAAAACTACCCGAATATTCCTTGTTTTAAAAGTTCTGTTGATATTATCATTAAGTTAATATAGGCCGATCTTTTCAGCGGGGATTTCCAAACTCAATCGCAGGAGTAAAAACTCTGTTGCACCCGATCCTGTTGCTGTTATAATTTTCTTATTTTAACGGCATCAGGACGGAGCGGGAAAAACTTCTATCATTTGTGCTGAAAAATATTTCCTGGAATAAATGCCGATATTGTTATACTGCCAGGTGGCAATAAAGAATAAATAACATGAACAAAATCAGAAAATTCATACATAGAAAATCCTTCACAATAAAAGACAGGATATTTCTATACTATATGCTCTTTTTATGTTTTACATCAGTACTGACAATAACCACTAATGTTCTTTCGAACTTCGATTTCAGTTACAACTACAAGTGGATTGGAATTGTCATTCTGACAACAGCCCTTTTTATACCAGCCTACCGGCAGCAACAGGTTTCTATTGTTCACAGGATCGGAATATATTCAATATCATTCATTGTTCTTCCACTAAGCTGGCTCTCAAGCTCAGGACTTGCTTCACCTGCTGTAACATATGCTGTTACAGTGCTGATCATGATAAACTACCTGTCAACCGGCAAAGAAAGAATCTTTCTGAATATTGCAGTAACAATGCTTACCATCCTTCTTGTGCTCGCATATTATCATCATCCTGATTTCTTTATGCAAATGACAAAAAAAGAACAGCTTATTGACTGGCTAATAAACATCCCCCTTATTTTTACTTTTATCTGCATTATGCTGGCAATATTTGAACAGTCATACGAACATGAAAGGCTTAACAGTGAAAAACACAAAAAAGCCCTTGAAGAGCTTTCAGTAACCGATCCTCTTACTGGCCTCTATAATCGCATTCACCTGAAGGAAAAGATGAACACATTCTACAGGGCATACCGCAGAACAGGTTTGCCTTTTTCAATAATCATCATTGATATTGATTTTTTCAAGAATTACAATGACACTTACGGTCATGTAACAGGTGACAAATGTCTTAAGGATTTCAGCAGAATTATTACCTCTTCTCTGACCCGTGATACTGACTGGGCCTACCGCTATGGAGGTGAAGAATTCATGATAGTGATGGGGTATACTGATATTAACGGAGCCGAAACCGTGGCCAAAAGGATAAAAGACGCTCTCGAAAAGGAAGCGATTCCACACAGAGAATCTTCTGTTTCCCAACACCTGACAGTAAGCATGGGGATATCATTCATTAAAGAAACCCATTCAAGACAGGAAGACCTTATAAACGAAGCAGATAACGCGCTATACTACAGTAAAAACAATGGCCGAAACAGAATTACAGTTTTCAGGCAATAATTTTTTTATGGGGGATTCTTCCATGTCAGAGAAACTCATTCAAGCCGTAAAACTCTTCAACTTAAATGAAACCGCATCAATCAATGAGATTAACACAGAATATAAAGAACTTCTCTTTAAATGGCACCCTGACCGCACAAAAGAAGATCCTGAAAAAGCAAAAAAAATGACACCCAAAATAATTGAAGCATACAAAATTCTTCTCATGTACTGCTATGATTATAAAATCCCTTTTGGCAAGAATACAATTCAGGGTTTGATAATCACTGAAGATCCTGACAGGTTCTGGGATGAAAGGTTTGGAGAAGACACTCTCTGGGGATTCAATAAATGAATAATTGAAATTTTTATGTCGTATAAGTAGTGAATAAAATCCAGCTCCTGCCGATAATACTACTGATACAGGAGGATACCCATGATCAGAGGTGTATACACAAGCGCGAGCGGAATGATTGCCCAGCAGGCAAGACTGGATGTTGTAACAAACAACCTGGCGAATGTTGACAAGACCGGTTATAAAAAAGACCAGACCACATTCAAGGCATTCCCTGACATGCTCATAAGAAGAATTAACGAGAGCGGTCTTGGAATCACTCCTGCCGGTTCATATGATACAATGCCGTTTGTAGGCAAACTCGGCACAGGAGTTGAAGTCAATGAAGTGTACACTCAGTTCAAACAGGGAGCCCTCCAGAGAACAGAAAACAACTTCGACCTTGCTCTTGAAGGACAGGGATTTTTCTCTGTAATGACAGAAAAAGGAGAAAGATATACAAGAAACGGCGCCTTTACTCTGAACGAAGAAGGCATACTCATGACACACAATGGCAACCCGGTTCTGGGCGAAAACGGCATAATCCGTATTCAGCAGAATAATTTCATCATCAACAAGCAGGGAGAAATTGTAGTAAATAATGCAATATCCCTTGAACCAAGAGATGTGGTTGGGATGTCAGAAAACGAATGGGAAAACCCTGTTGTTATAGACAAGCTCAAACTCGTTGATTTTGAAAACATCCGCGAGATCAAAAAAGAGGGAGAATCCACATACAGGGAAACCGAATTTTCTGGCCCTCCCCTTCCCCCCGAAAAGATCAAGGTGGTTCAGGGATTTCTTGAAAAATCCAATGTGAATATCGTAAGAGAGATGGTGGACATGATAGAGGTTCAGAGGAGCTATGAGGCAAATCAGAAATCAATTCTCACTCACGACCAGACCCTGGGCAAACTGATAAATGACGTAGCAAGATAAAAGCTTGACAATATTATCAACAGGAAGAAAACGGCCCTATTATTTAATTTAAGGGTTAGTAACATGAGTATTTTCGAAATAATAATGCTGATCTGCTTTGGATCTGCATGGCCGTTTTCAATCTACAGGTCTTACACATCCCGTTCAGTAGAGGGAAAGAGCCTGGTTTTTCTTTTTGTTCTTCTTCTGGGTTACACAGCCGGCATCTTCCACAAGATATTCTACAACTACGACAATGTAATCTATCTTTATGCACTCAACTTTCTGCTTGTGAGTGTTGATGTAGTTCTGTATTTCAGAAACCTGAAATTTGCTGAAGTAAGAATAGAGAAATAAATTCTTCAAAACAAAATAATTATTTCCCTTTGAAGAATTTACCAACAAGTCCTTTTGTATAATCACAATCCTTAAGTATACCGTTTACAGAAGCACTGACTCTTTTCTTCACCTCATCTGAATAATCACATCTTCCGAAGTTATCAGATGCAGTAAAATTATTAGTATCATAAAGGGAAATTTTCAGCACCCTGTTTTTTTTCAGGTCAAGTACCTTTACGATTCCATCATTCTCTGAAGTAACGAGATAACGGTTGTTTTTAGTCAATGCAATCCCTGTAATACTGTTTGCGTGGAGAGAGCTGATCCTTTTAAGAAGTTTACCCTTTGGATTCCATATCTGGATATATCCGGTTTTGTCATGCCCTGCGGCAATAAGGCTTCCGTCAGGTGATATTGCATATTTGAATGAAAAAAAAGCACCCACATACCATTCCCTGATTTTTTTACCATTTAGATTGTAAACCTGAACCGTTTTGTATTTTGCATCCGTATTCGGATAGATGTAATACTCCAGCCCGGGATGCAGTGGGGTTTCCTGTCTTATCGAAGCCTTTGAATATCTTTTCACAGCTTCTCCATCTGCAGTGAAAAGAGTAGCCCCGTTTTTGAGATAAAAAAACTGACCAGTAGGCAAAGGTCTGAGATAATAGAGTTTATATTCACGGTCATTGAATATTTCTGTTTTGCCGTTAAACGTAATGCTGTTAAGGTAAGACCTTCTTTCTTTGCTGTGAGTCTGACTCAGTTTATAGATACTGTTATTTTTATCAAAATATACAGAAGCCTTCTCTGTTGTTAATCTGTTTTTTTTAGTATCAAAAAGAAGAGATTTTTTCCCCCGTTCAATCTCAAAGGAGAGGTATCTTCCGTAATGAGAAACGTACAGGTTCTTAACGACAATTGAATCTGTTTTTATGACAGCCTCTTTTTTTCCATTCAAATTATATACGATCAAACCCTTGTCCGGGTCATTAGTATAGGCTGTAATTTCACCTGTTCCTTTGTGAAAAACGTGATCAGAACTTCTAAAGGGGTCTTCATACTTTTTGTCTCTTCTGTAATAAATTCTCTTTTCATGATCAATTAATTTCTTTACTGATCCGTCAAAGGCAATGTGATAGATTTGTTTTTCAGCAAGACCAATATAGTATTTGCCATTTGACGAAAAAAATACATCTTTCAAAACATCAATATCCGGATCAATTACCCAGCACTCCTCCTGCTTTCCGGTAAAGATATTCACCCTGCGAATTCTTTTTTCGATACTGGCTCTTACCGAATGACCTCTTCTGTTTTTAATTTTACGACCAAGCGGATCTTTCGAACTTTCAGAGTAATACCTGTTTATAAAAACTATATGTTTCCCATCAGGACTGAAATCAAAATCGTCAGGGCAGAGAGACTCACGCTTGAATTTTCCCTCCGGAATCTTTATCCGCCCTGGCCTGTCTGTTTCGAGGTCTCTTATAAACCTGCCATTTATGTCATAAAGTTTCAGCACACTGTTCCAGCCGTTTCCGGATGGAGTTCCGGGATTCTGAGACACTATAAAATATTTTCCTGAAGGGTGTATCTTTACAGATGTAATAGTTATTGAATTGGATTTATGCCTTAGGTCGATTCGGTGAAGCATTCTGAAATTACTGTCTCTTATCACCAGATCATACTGTTCAGGCTCAAAGGTAATGAGTCTTTTGCCGTCAGGGGAATAGGCTATCTCAGTTATAGTACTCCATCCCTTACTTCCCCTTTCCATTTTTTGAACAGGCACACGTATGGTTCGCACTATTTCGCCCGAGAGGTTCAGAATATGAACGGTTCTTTTGAATACTGAAACAGCAACATGTTTATTATCAGGAAGAAAAGCGACGGCATAGATTCCTCTGTCAGGGTTCCAGTATTTAAACTCATTCGGTGGATTGATATAGGGCTTGGGGTCAATAAAGCATCCAAGAATATTTCCCTTATTATCCCAGATCTTGATCTTATTGTCTCCGGCAACTGCTATATATTTGCCATTGGGTGATACAACCGGTCTCTTCGAATAAACATGTTTTTGCAGAAATGAATGATTTACATTGATAGATGAATTTTCTCGTGCAATCGCAGCAGAGATTGATATCAAAATAACCGCAGCAATCAGCAGTATTATTTTTCTCATGAATGTCTCCTTATATAATAGGATATAATGGGAATTATTGAGTTGGCGGCCAGTCAGCATTCGGATCTATTTCACGGTAATCCTCAACCTTCTTTATCGATTTCCATACATACCAGTTAGGGTATGAGTAAACCCAGTGGCCTTTTATTATATGCAGCCCGCAATACATGTTGTTTATGGAATCATGTTCAGTGTCTTCATAGTTGAGACCATATCTCTCTTTATCCTGTGGGCAGTATATTACCTGCAGCAGCTGTGAATAAGCATAAATATAATCGATATTCTGATAGGCGTTTTGGGGGATATTTTGCTGCGGTGTAATCTCTTTCCAGATATACCACTTCGGATAAACATAAACATAAAAACCTGCAGGTGCCCATGTGCCCAGTCTCAACCCATAGGGTTTATATCCATACTCAATAAATTCTTTGTAGGTTGACTTATCAAGGGGACGGTTCAGTACTTTAAGAAGTTTTCTGTATTTGCCTCCAATAGATGCGGTTCGTTTTCGGTTAAATTTATTGTTGAGTTTTTTCCACACATACCAGTCTCCGTGATGCAGAACATAGTATCCTGCAGGGCCTTTCTTTTTACCACACCAGTTTCCCCCTTTAAAGAAACCGGCATCCTTGAAATTGAAGCGGGTAAATTCTTTTAAATTTGATCCTTTTCTTTTGTTGCAGTGAATCTTTTTCAGAAGACCTGAGTACTTGCCGTAAAGTGATGCAGCCTCATGATTTTTATCCACTCCATATAGAGTGAACGAAAAAATCATTGAAACCAGAAGGAAACAGAGGAATATTTTAGAGTTATAAATTATTTTCATAAGCCGTTTACTTTTAATAAATCAATAAGTAGTTTAAGGGTGATATTACCTAAGCGGAAAATACCACCTGAAAGAAATATTATATCTGAAGGTATAGTTAAAGACAAGAATAATTTTAGCGAATAATCATGAACGTCATGACGTCATACACATCCTTCAGTTCTCGCGTGCATTCGGATAGCGTTCTGTCTGATAATACGGTTTCCCGTTGAAAGAGCCGTAATCAACGGTATCTCCGGAGTTAATTATCTCTACTGCCTTGTCAGCTGTTGTTAGTTTGTTCATTTTTATTCGGGTTAATAAATGAACGAGTGTAAGAGAAGAGAATACCGTATGCAGTATGGAAAGTCCCCATCAGACGATATGATGCCGAATGGACTGATGATCTCAGCAAACTGATTTTTTTATAAACTCAAAAGAGTGAGCCAAAAAACACTGAAGGAATAAAAATGTCGGATGAATTCATCCGACATTGAGAAGATTATGAATCATTGGAACTGCTTGAAGATATTCTCTTCAAAAAAGGAGAGCAAAGTAAAAATTATTTCTGTACTGAGAGAAAATAAATTTCATTAGCAATTTCTGTATTGTCTTTTGTTAGGTTAATAAAACCTGTCTTATCTATGTTGATTTTATATATATATTCACCATCTTTTGACCCCTCATCTTCAATTTCTCCTGTAAAGAATATACTTTGCCCATCAGGAGACCAGCAAGGATCACCAAACTCTTTTTCTTTATATTCCGGGTCGTTATTGATATTGATATTCTCTGTCAGGTTTACAATATTTTCAAAACCGGTTGATGTAATTTCACCAATCATTATATTTTTTTCTTCAATCCCATCAACATCTGTTTCCTTAATGTAAGCAATTTTTTTGCCATCAGGAGATATTGACAATCTGTATTCATTATCATTTGTATTAGTAAGATTTACGGGAGTTCCCCACTTTCCTTCTGAATTCAAATCTATTCTAACAATATCCTCTTGCCAGAGGGGACCATTGCCAGATTCTTTTACACAGTAAATTGTCTTACCATCCGGAGACCATTCAGGTTCATGGAAGGAGTATCCAGATTCACTAACTACAAGAGTAGCGTCAGCAGCGGAAAGGTTTTTACAGTAAATATTTGAATGATCTAAAATATCTCTTAGTTCATAAGCAATCATTGTTCCGTCATTGGATATTGCGGGAGCATCAGCATTCTCTATTAAAAGGTTTCCTACAGAATCATTTCTTAAGCATGAATACAACTTCCGATTTAATGAATAGTAAATAGTTTGTCCATCAGGCGAAAGCACAAGTGAAGACAGCCAACCCGTTGGTTCAGGTGTAAACGAAGTAAAATCTTTTCCTTCCAGATTCATCATGTATATGCTGTTTTCATTATAATCAATAAAAACTAACATTTTATTATTAGCAAGTTTCTGATTTTCCTTTTCTTCATTTATTTTATCCTGAATATCAGAAGGAACAGTTGTATTATCAATTGAATCTTCAGATGTAATATCAAAAGAAATATTTTCTCCTGCTATTGTAAGCGTAAGCTTACCAGTAGCATTATCAAGAGCTAAATCAACCATATCCAGCAGAAGGTCAAAGCCGCTTCCATCTGCACTGAATTCACTGGTGAATACATCGAAACTTTCAAGCAATGGTAACAGCTCTGTGTCGTCTGCAAAGACTTTTTTCAGAACTGCCATTATTTTGGCTTTGGCGTCTGACACTTTCTAAAAATCAACTGTTACTGCCACTCCTTCAGTCATATCAATTGAGATGCCGGCCATCTGAAGCACCATACCTGTTACGGGTGTAATATTGGCTGTGCCGATTGATTCACTTACTGAAAAGCAAACCACGCCTGATGCACCCTCTGCCTTTATTACAAATGGTGCTGTCATATCTGAGACATCAAGTGAATACCTTCCGTCAGCACCCGAGCTGGTAGTTTTCACCTTTCCTGTGCTGTCTTTAACTGTGATTGTACCTGTTATTGCTTTCCCCTGTGCAGCTGTTCCTTTCAGAACAGATTGATCTGAATCAGAATCCGAGGAACTGCTGCCGCAACTGCAGAACAAAAGAAGAACCAAACAGGCAAGCACCAGCCTGCTCAAAGAAAGAAAACTTTTTTTCATAATAACCTCTCTTTATTGAGAATATCACCTCTGGAATTATCATTTTAAATATAAACAATCTCATTTAACGTAAGATATAATTACTAACGTGACAAATCCAGAGTATTTCTAATAACTATTAATTCAAATAAAGAGTCAAAAACAAAGCATTATTATTGAATAAAAAAAACACAAGCACTCTTTAGGCAACTATTAAAAAGTGAAACAACTTACACTTTCTCCTTCACCGATATTTCCTCTATTCAGAAATTGATGAAACAATAATTAAATTTACTATGTTTGTAAAAAATCTTGTACAATCTCTCTATGCATGATCTAATTTATAAAACCTTATAGGAGACTCCAATGCTTACATTCCACTCAACAGTTCTCTTTGTAAAAGACATCAATAATGCAAAAAATTTTTACTGTCAGGTTCTGGGCATGGAGATTGACATGGACATGGGCAAGAACGTAATCCTGAAAACTGGTCTTGCCCTGTGGGAGATCAATGAAGATAATATCCTCATAAAAACAATCGGAAAAGATAAAACATCCACTGGCAACAGGGGCGAGATGTATTTTGAAACAGACGATATTGAAAAAATCAACACATCTCTCAAATCAGTTAACGTTAAATATATTCATGACATTCACGAGGAACCATGGGGTCAGAAAAACATACGCATATATGATCCTGACGGAAACATAGTCGAAATCGGGGAAGAGCTGAAGGCATTCCTTGTCAGGATGATAAAGTCAGGCATGAACAGAGAAGAGATTACAGCAAAGACAGGCATGACAATCGAAGATATTGAGAGAACAACAGGATACCCTGTGCCGGAATAAAATCATCAGAACCTCACTCCGGGTAAATCACAAAATAATTACTGAAATTTCATCAGTACAACTGCAAAATACCCGCACCTCACTTCTTCTTCACAACCAGGACAGTGAGGTCATCAGAGAGATTTTCCCTGTCTTTTACAAAGGCATAGAATCTCTCAATTATGAAATCAAGTACTGCCTGAGGACTTTCAAATGGCGCCTGCGAAAAGGCTTTGAGGATATTTTCATAACCAAAACTTTCACCAGCTTCATTTACCTCTTCCAGAAGGCAATCAGAATAAAGCAGAAGAAAATCACCACTCCCGAGTTTCTTTGATACAGACTGGAATTCCCCTTCCATAATATCTATGCCGAGAAAAGGTCCGGCAACTGATGTACCATCCTCAGAAAGAACCCTGTTTGCATATTCACTGTCAGCTTTCTTTAACATGAGATCAGGATGCCCGCAGTTAACATAATCGAATCCCTCATCAGTAAAACGAACAAGAATGCCTGTAATATAATTGTCGATATTTCCGATTTCTCTTATCAGGGTCTTGTTTATGGCATAAATAATATCCTCAAGAGGACTTATCATTCTGTTTCTGAAAGTCCTTGAAATAGTTGACCTTGCAATAAGTGTCACCAGACCGGAGGAAAGTCCGTGACCCGAAACATCGAATACACCAAGTCCAGCAGGAACGCCACCCTTTCTGTAAAAGTCATAGAAATCCCCTGAAACAGAAGAAGCAGGTTTAAAGAGACTCGCGATTTCAAGGCCATTGCCGGCATACGAAAGCTCAGGAAGAAAGGCTTTCTGTACACTTGCTGCCATATTCATATCTTTCTCATAAATTGCTTTTCTTTCAGCGAGGTCCCGGTTTGCGGAGAGAAGTTCTTCTGTTCTCTCTTTAACCCTGTCTTCAAGATTTGCATTGAGTTCCTCCAGCCCGTTTTTGAGCATAAGCAATCTGTCAGCCAGAGCAATTGAAAAAAGCGATACACTTATAACTGCTCCTACCTGAAACCCCCAGAGGGCAAATGTATTGCCGGAAAGGATACCAAACCGGCTTAATATTGCAGCCATGGATGCAACCAGATGAACTGAAAAAGCATAGAGGTAAAACCTTGCCTGCCTGCTCTTCTTCAGTCCGGATACTGAGGTTATGAGCATAGCAACAGTAGCGAGAAGAAGAGACCCGGCTGAAACAGCAATCATCAGGCTGTATGGAAGAAAAAAAGAAAGAACAGCACAGAAAACTGAATAATAAATCAAAATTCCAATGAATTGATCTGCAACAGGAAAAATTGCCCGTGTTCTTAAAAAATTCCTGCAAAAAAGCATCATGAACAGAACATGAATAAATATAACAGAAGGAGTCGCTTCATTAAGCCATAGGATTTCCGGCCATATAAACTGAAATCCATAGCCGCTGAGCGCAAGAGCTACAAAGATCATACTGATTCCATACCCGAAAAAATAGAAATAATACCTTTCTCTTACAGCAAACCCGATGAGAAGATGAATAAGTACCACAAAAAAAACACCGCCTATCAGCATGCCAAAAAGAGAACGCCCTGTATTGATTCTGGAAATAATTTCTTCATATGAAAGAATCTTCAGCGGAATGGAAAGAGATGTTTCTGTTTTCACTCTGAGGTAACATGTATAGCTTCCGGGTCTGTCACCAACTCTCACAAGAAAATTATGGTACTCGAAATCCCTGTCATGAAAACTGTACAGAGTACCGAGTCTCTTTTCAGAATAATGATTTTTTTCATCAGGAATATAAACAAGAATTTCATCGAGCAGGGGATACCCGATTTCAAGAAACCAGAGTTTCTTATTTTTTTTGGGGATATCAAACCTGAATTTTACCCACAGCACAGAAGACATGAATCCGAAATTATTATCAGCTGAATCCACGAATTCACTGCTTTTGACAATTTCATCAAATTTAAGTCTGCCGGTAGTATCTTTAAAAATTTTAAATTCGGCAGGATAGATTTCTTTATCTGTTATTTTTTTTTTTGATTCAGGCAGCTGGCACGAACAAAAAATAAAAAATACAAAAAAAATTGCTAAGGCTTTTTTCATATAGTCTCACTCTGTCATATTGCGCAAAACATAACAGGGCATTATAAGCATGTCAAGAACTAACGGTTTCAGGTTCAAATTTTTATAGATCTCTTGTAATCCTAACGCGCTTAAGTTCACTCACCTTTCCCATTAGTATTTCATCAGTCTTGGCAAGCCTGGCAGCGAGAATAGTAACCATTTTCGCTGCAAATGCCGGATTCTTGATCAAAAATCCCTTCAACTGCTCTTCACTGTCAATATATACAAGCTTTACATTATCCAGAGCCGTAACTGTCGCGCTCCGGGGAGTACTGGTAAAAAGGGATATCTCACCAAAGAAATCCCCCTTTTTCAGGTTAGCTACAGAAAAACTGTTATCCCCGTCTGTAAGCGTTATTGAAACCACACCTTCAAGTATTATATACATCCTCTTTTCAAGCTGGCCGGATCTGATTATATGTTCACCCTTTTGATAATATACCACTCTGCTTTTCATTTAACTCTCCTGAAACCCTCTCTATTTAAAAACCTTCATTTTATTTATCGTTTTCTGAAAAAAAAACCTGAATTTTTTTTATTTTCCCCACAAACCCAGTATTAATATTGAGGCCATTGATCATTATTCATTTCATCTGCCTTAAATCCCCGTTAAGGAGAAAAAAATGACAATTCTATCAGGTGCAATATCCCTGGGAATCCAGGGCATTGAAGCAGAACCGGTTGAAATAGAAGTCGATATAATAAGAGGACTCCCGAACTTCACAATCGTGGGGCTGCCGGATTCGACAATAAGAGAGTCAAGAGAACGAATCCGTTCAGCCATTGAAAACTCGGGGTTTGAATTTCCACCTCACAATTTTCTGGTAAACCTGGCCCCGGCCGGTTTTAAAAAGCAGGGAGCAAGCTTCGACCTTCCAACTGCTGTTTCAATACTTCATGCAACAGCACAGACCAGCGCTGACCCCCGCACTATCCCCATGGTTGGCGAACTGTCGCTTGACGGGCGTGTCAAGCCCGTAAAAGGCGTAATATCAATGGCAATAGCACTCTATAAAAGGGGATACAAATCGCTGATAGTACCATGGGGAAACAGAAATGAAGCAGCAGCAATAGACGAACTGAGGGTGTATCCTGTTAAAAATATTTCCGGGGCCCTTGACGCACTTAATGGGAATACCGAACCCTATTTCTACCTTGAGGATGAAGACACCCCGCCACCTGACGGACTTGACTTCAAACATGTGAGGGGGCAGGAGAGCGCCAGACGAGCGCTCGAAATAGCAGCAGCAGGGAAACACAATATACTGCTTTACGGATCACCGGGAGCCGGAAAAACCATGCTCGCGAGAAGAGTGCCGACAATACTCCCCCCGCTTTCGCGTGAGCAGGCAATTGAAACAACAATGATCCATTCTGTATCAGGAAAACTGAGTAAAGGCAGAGGCCTTATAACCACACCGCCCTTCAGGTCACCCCACCACACATCATCTGATGTTTCACTCGTGGGCGGAGGCCAGGTTCCCACTGCCGGAGAAATATCCCTTTCAAATCACGGAGTTCTCTTTCTTGATGAATTTGTCGAATTCAAAAACAATGTAATACAGGCACTACGCCAGCCCCTTGAAGACCATGAAATTACAGTGGCAAGGGCAACCGGATCAGCTATCTTCCCGGCTGACTTTATGCTGATTGCAGCAAGCAATCCCTGCCAGTGCGGACACCTCTTTGACAGTGAAATAAACTGTTCATGTTCGCCCTCAAAGGTAAAAAATTATTTCCAGAAAATATCAGGCCCGATCATTGACCGGATCGATCTTGAGGTTCTCGTAAACAGGGTGAATCACAAAGACCTTTTAGAGGATGAAGACGGAGAGGATTCAGCATCGATCAGGTCCCGCGTTATTAGAGCGAGGAATATTCAAAACGAACGATTCAGAAAAAGCAGAATAAAATTCAACTCAAGAATGAGTCATGAGGATATAAACAGGTTCTGTGCTGTTACTGATGAAACATCGAAAATTCTTGAAAAGGCAATTCATCACATGAAACTCAGCGCGAGGTCATACTATAAAATACTCAAGGTATCGCGCACTATTGCAGACCTTGAAGAATCAGAAAGCATCAATGCAGGCAATGTACTCGAAGCATTGTCATACAAGAATCTTCACAGGAATTATGATCTGTGAGTCATGCGAAGTCTGATCATACTGTTGCGCCCTGCCTGAAAAATGGCAATCAATAACCGGTAAAAATTACGACTCCGGGTTTTATACCGGCTAATCATAAAGATTTTAACCACTTACAGGGAAGCAAGAAAAGTAAAAAATTTTCAAACACCCTTCCATTTAACGACACATCAAAAGAAAAGCCATGGTCGCAGTCCTGCTACACATCAGAGTTATCATGCAAACCTACATACTCCAGCGGGCAACACTACTGCAATCATTGCAAAATTTATATATAAAACAAGATTTTTCAAAGATTCGGTTTGACAGTCCATACGGTTCTATTTTATTATTATAAAAAAATAAAAACAGGGAGAACGATAAATGAAAATTTATATTTCAGTGGTAACGACGTTTTTGTCAGCACTTCTGCTTTTCTCATGCGACATCTCCAATGATAATTCAACAGCGGAAAAACAGCCTTCTCCACTCCCGGGCGGATTATCAATACTCAGGACTGTAAGCAACGGGGTCGCGCCTTCGAACTACAGCTACTCGTACAAAGAGAGAATACTTATTCCGTCAACGTATAACGATGAAACAATCAACATTGCAGGCAATCTTTTTGTACCTGACGCCAAACAGGATGGAGAAATATTTCCTGTAATCATATTCATCAGCAGCTGGGCCTGTGAAGAGCACGAATATATTGCACAGGCAATCAAATATGCAAAAAAAGGTTATATAGTTCTCAGCTATTCTCACAGAGGCTGGGGTTTTTCAGGAGGCCAGGTATCCATGGGGGGACCTGAAGACTGGGCTGACATGAGCCATGCAATTGACTGGATCAAAGAGAATACTCCGGCAGACATGGAAAACATTGGAGTATCAGGAATATCTCTCGGTGGCGGAGGATCACTCAATGCGCTGATTCACGACCCGCGGGTAAAAACTGTTGCTGCCCTCTCGTCATACATTGATGCAGAAAAGAGCATGTTTTCACAGGAAACACCAAGGATTATCTGGGGATCATTTCTTGCAGCAACAGGAGCACTCATGGCAGATATGCATCCTGACATATATAAAATATGTAAATCTTCATTTACAAACACCAACAGATCATGGATGAAGGAATGGGCAGGTTTAAGATCTCCTGCAAGCTATACTGAAGAAATTTCAGCAATGAACAAACCTGTTTACCTGTCACACAACTTTGGTGACTACATGTTCCAGCCGAATTTCACAATAGATTTTTTCAATAAAATCGATGTAGATCACAAAAGGCTCGACCTTAACCAGGGAACACATGCCACAGGGGAAGGCACCGGACTTGCAGGGCTCAGAAATTACGCCTACTCAAATGTGGAACGCTGGTTCGACTACTGGCTCAAGGGAATTGACACAGGTATAATCAAAAATCAGAGCAGAAGTGCTGAGGTAACCATGGAGGTCAAGGGTACAGGAGAAAGAATCAGTTACAGTACCGAAGATCTCGAAAAAAATGTATCAGGAGAAACCCTGTATACGTTACCTGCAAAATCAATAACAAAAACATCGTTCTACTGTGCGCCCCGTTCATTATTCAAGAAAGGAACTCTTCAGAGCTTACCTTACAATGGCTCAAAAGTGAATAAAATTAACTCAGGCCTTATTTCAGGTGCAACAGCAGGCGCCATGATATTCCCTATAATCGAGCAGCTGAAGATTCCGATCGTTACATACATCCCTCTGCTCAACAAGCTGGAATCAATTGCGTATGAATCTCAAAAATTCAGTTCATTGCGCAAAATCAGGGGAAGCGCAGATCTCAAGCTTCACGTTTCACTGTCACGTTCGAAGGGACAGGTTATTGCCTATCTCTACGATGTTGACAAGTGGGGTAAGGCAAAATTCATAACCCACGGATTTAAAACATTCTGGGATGCAGAAGCAGGCGAGATAATGGAAATAAACATACCTCTTGTTTCAACGGCATATGACATACCGGCTGGACATCACCTTGCCCTTGTTATAGATACAGGCGATATGATGTACGGGAAACCTGACCTTCTTCCATTCAGAGTTTCACTTCACAATAACAGTAACAACAAATCCGAACTCAGGGTACCTTTTGAGAACTGATTAATTGTATTGATTAAAGAAATTTTCTTGTAAGTGCCAGTGAATCATTTATTCACTGGCACTCTGAATAAATGATGAATGACATTATCTGATAACATGCCAAATCATCATCAATCAAATATTTGTTAATATCAATAAAGGAAACAAAGATACATTTATTTAATTTAAGCTTGACAGTTTTATACACATATTTATTATGTTAAACGATGATGCATTCGCTTAAACATCGGTTTTTCAGTCATAAAATATTTTCCGCTTTTATCTTAAGTTGTCCTTAATCCTGCTCGAAATAAGAACTGAACCTCATTTTATAATTCAAGAACCTTTCAGAAGCCGTATTGTGTTAAAATTTATTCTAAGGAGTTCTATAATGGAACAGGGAACAGTTAAGTGGTTTAATGACAGCAAAGGATTTGGATTTATCGAAAGAGACAATGGAGAAGATCTTTTTGTCCACCATACAAGCATCACAGGTGAAGGTTTTAAAAGCCTGGCAGAAGGTGCACGAGTTTCTTTTACTGTAGAAAACAGCGAAAAGGGTCCCAGAGCCGGCTCTGTAAGCATGTTCTAATCTTTTTCAACAAGCTCTTAACCCGTAAAAAAAGCTATCCGGTAACGGATTGCTTTTAATTTATGGATTAAGAGCAATATTATTTTTAATTTCCTCTAACAACCGCAATAATCATCTTTTGTCCAGTTCCCCGGGTTATTGATAACATACTGCGTTATCCGATAATACGATTGTCATCACGGATTATATGTTCGTAATAATTACGCTGCCATACAGGAATGCCAGGCAATTTACGCATAATATTGATTTGTTTCGTAACAGTGGTAGGGGCATTGGGATGCATTGTGGTAGGGGCGTATTGCAATACGCCCCTACCACCGCATATACATTCCGATTCGTCCATTCCATCAATACATTGTGATTCATCCATTCCATCACCGGTAATAAAAACAATCCCATGAAAATGATTTGGCATTATTACATACAGCATCGAACTGATAACTAATTTGACGGCTTCCATATATAATCACCATTTTTATCAATATAGCCAAGCTTTGCTCTGCCGCTGCTCAGATTACTGTCTTCCGTCAATACAGGTGCTAACCCGTTTGAAAACGGATATGCATATGCATATTTTGGCGTTATTTTCCATTTCCCGTTTTTATCTATATAACCCCATTGTTTCCTGAAAGAAGCGGCTGCAAGACCTTCATTGAAATTACAACAGTTGTCAAATTTTCTTATATCTATAATGAGTTTACCATTTGTGTCAATATATCCAAATCCATAACCATGGCCATCACTGTTCTTCCCCTGAACAACAGCCAGGCCTTCTGAAAATTTATTATCTCCAATAATAAAAGAATCCGGTCGCTGTTCAATAATCAGCTTTCCTGTTTTATCAACATACCCCCGTTTATAAGCATTATTATCATAATATGAAACATAAGCTAAACCATTATTGAATGAACCGGCATAATCATATACTGGCTGTATAATAATTGTACCTGTTTTATTTATAAAGCCGCATTTGCCATTTATCATAACCATTGCCAATCCTTCAGAAAAATCCGAGGCATATTTAAATTCCGGTTTAATAATTATATTACCGCTTTTATCAGCAAAACCATATTTCCCGTAACGGAACGATAGAACTTCCTGTACATAATAAAAATTATTCCTACTGACAGGATTAACGGTTATTTTACAATCAACAGCAAATCTTGAAAGCCCCTCTCTAAAAGGGAAAAAACGAAAATTCACCCTGGGTTTAAAAAGATACCTGCCATTTTCATCAATAAATGTACTTTTCCCTGCCTGGCGTCTGCTGACATCTTCACTAATAACAACAGCAGAACAGCCCTCCGAGAAATTAAAAGCAAAATCATATACTGGAGGTATAATTATACTGCCTTTCTCATCAATAAATCCATACCTGGAATTATCCGATAAAAAAACGGCCCTGTTATTACAGAAGGGTTGGACATCCCTGAATTTCGGCTCAATAATAATTCTGCCGGTTCTGTCAATAAACCCCCATTTCCCTTTTTGAACTACCGGGTATAATATTCTGCCGTAATCCCGGGCCCGGTCCGAACTGGCAGGGCTGATATGCATCAGAAGTATGATAATTATTATCAGTGTTTTTTTCATCTTAATAATCCCGCCATGTAGATTGCATCATCTGCCGGCACTCTATATAACGTTTATCCGAAGAGGCCGGCAGGCTAATTGATGCAAATAAAGAGCAGTTCATCAAAAAAACACAATCATTTTTTATTGAACAAACTGAAGAATTAAATACTGAAAAAAAATTATTACCATCAAAATCAAAAAATCTTGCTTTTTCAGCATACCTGTATCGTTAATAGAATTAACGATTAATGAATGTAAAGCCTGAGGGGCACGAACCATGAAAAGATCAATCCGAAGACTCATTATGTTAATTTCTCTCATTACAGCCTCAGGATGCGGAGAAGTCAATCATTCATCATTACCTCACCACCTTATACCTGAAGGGACTCCATGGATAAGAACAATTCCCGAACCGCAGAGAACATTTTATGTTTCACCATCAGGTGCAGGTAACGCTGGCAGTGAAGATACGCCAATGAACCGTGAGACTGCAGTTACTCTTTCCATGCCGGGTGATCTTTTCCTCCTGAGAGACGGTGATTATGCAGGCGCCTTTAAAATGAGAAAAGACGCGACAGAGGATGCTCCTGTAGTTTTCAAAGCCTGTAAAGGTGAGCACGTTAAAATTACCGGAGGTTTTGAAATATCAGGAGATTATACATACATCCTGGGCATGGAGTTCACTGATCCTGCTGAAACCAGTCAGCAGGGGACTCTATCAATAACCGCTGACGGGGTAATGATTATCAATAACGTTATACATGCAGAGGGTTACGGCACATCACTAAGTTCATGGAACAGGCCTCATCAGATTATTTACGGGAATATCATATACCACGGGCATCATAATATCTATACCCAGAACAGCGCTGAAAACGGATACAGGTATTTTGTAAATAATATCAGTATGGATGCAAAAACAGACAGCAATGGCAGTAACGGCCCCTTCGAATTTCATGCCTATGCCGAGGGCGGAGACATAAGCAGTTTCTATCTGTTCAATAACATTTTTGCCCATACATCATCAGGAAAGGGGCGTCTCCTAATCGGGGGGAGGAACAGTACTCCTAACGATCTCCATGTTCTGATCGGCAATTATCTTTACAATACAAGGCTCCAGATGGGTTACCGCCGCCCTGTACAGGCTTTTGTATCGGGCAACTGCCTTGCTGATTCGGATTTCTATTACGAATGGTTCTGGGGAGAGGGAGAGTCAAGGTTTCCGAACCCGCCGGTTATAGCAGTTACCGATAACAGGATTATTATGACCGACAGCGGCAGGAGACATGTAAATGTCAGGACATCGGCATATACCGGCAATGATCAGCGCAGCGACGGCATACCAAAACTACGCCCGGGTGATATATGGGACTGTAATGTTTACTCACCTGATTTTTCAGGAAGGATTGAAGCAGCAGGAAGCAGTAAAAATGTTACTGAACTTGACAGATGGAGATGGGAGACATCCGTAAGGGGCAACACCTTTGACCGGAAAGGGAAAGTTATACCATCTCCTGATAAAGCCGAGGTTGTATTGATCCCCAATCAATATGAAAAGGGACGCGCCCATCTTGCTGTTTTTAATTACGGAAAGGAAGAATATGCGGATGCGGATCTCTCTCAAGTTTTATCAGCAGGGAGCAGTTTCAGAATCATGAATGTAAAAGATGCTTTCGGAACGCCTGCTGTTTCAGATGTATATAATGGCAGTCCGGTAAGCATCCGGGTTGATAGAGCTTTCTTTTCTGTATTTCTTGTAGTTTCAGATGGATAGGGTTTGAAGGGGTTTACACTTTCTGAAGATTATCTTTTTATAATTCCCCCTAACGACCATAATAATCGTCTTCTGCCCAGTTCCCCGGGTTATTGATAATATATTGCGTTATCCGATAATATGATTCATCATCACGAATTATATGTTCGTAATAATTACGCTGCCATACAGGAATGCCAGGCAATTTACGCATAATATTGACTTGTTTCGTAACAGCCGATTTAAATCCACGGACGATTGCACCAATTGTTTGTGATGGTGATTTGAATTCGGTGACATGTGCATTGGGATGCATGGTGGATGGGGCGTATTGCAATACGCCCCTACCACAACCAATACAACCATCCATACCACCGTCAATCTTATCTGTTTATGCACCAGATTAAACTGCAGCTCTTCAAACATGACCTGCGCAAACATCAAAACAACCTGCAGAGCCTTCATAACGATATAAACAATTATCAAATTAAAGGCATATCTCTTCAGCAGGATATGCCGGGTAATCAAATCAACCTTCAGACCCTTCAGAAAAAGGGTCACACCCTCCAAAATCAGGTCGGTACCCTTTAAATTAAGGTAGGAGGCGTCCGAATGAGGGTCGGTACCCTCTGAATTAAGGTCGGAGGCGTCCTAAAAGGGGTCGGTACCCT
>CAZEJW010000080.1:0-20179 GCA_964512685.1 uncultured Leptospirales bacterium
TCAATACCATAAAAACAGATTATACTGATGAAGCGGACGAAGAAGACGGTATAATCTGGTATGATGTTCAGGAGTAATTTTTTCTCAAATCAGGTGATAATACAGGAGCTGTATAACAGCTCCTGTTATTTCAATCAAAGCTGAACTCTTTTTTAAGGGAGTGTATTAAAATGAATATAATGAAAATTACAATAACTGTTTTGATACTTTTTGCCGCTTTTATTCAGATCAGTTGTCTCTTTGAAGTAGAAGATGATGATAATTTTACCTGGTACCCGGTAAAGGTATATATCAACGATGCCCGGGAACCAAAAGTATTTAAAACTATCGGGATACTGTTCAGAGAAAATGATACTGATTCGAATGATCAGTTTTATCTTAGCAACTGGATAATTCGTGATGCTGAAAAAATAATAATTAAATTACCTATAGATATTACTCCCGGAAAGTATCCTGGAAATAAGTTTGATAACAATGAAACAGGTCCGCAGTCATATGATTTTTCATATAATCCGGAAAATTCTGAATACAACTGGTTGTGGCCGGACAGAGAAAATGATGGCAAAAACTTCAGTATGGAGATTACCGAATGCAGTGGCAAGGGAGGCCGTTTCAAGGCTCATATTGAATGAATACTGAAAGATAATATCCATACTATATATTTACCTTCAATGACAATACAAGCAGACTGTGATTTACCCATTCTAAAAGAAACTTCATATTTTTGATGGTAGTCTTAATTATTATTCGGATTATTATTCAAAGGAGAAAAGCAGCCCGCCAGTGCTTCTCCTTTGAATAACCAGAGACTGTTGATATTTTTACATACTTCCCCTCAGAATTTTACACCTATACTGAAATACGGAATTTACAACGAAGAGAGCTTCCGCACCTCTTCCATGTATTCCCTGAAGACAGGAAAGCAGAAACCAGAATCCCCCAAAAAATTCATTGCCGGTCATTCCTGCGAAGGCAGGAATCTCATGAAAAGGATTTCATTAACTTACTGTATGAGATTCCAATATTCGCTTTCAATTAAGCTCAGGCAGCGTTGCATGAAGTGGAATGGGCTGCATAATGCCGGCTTATCGGAAAGGACGCTGGGATAGATACTACTCGGAATGGGTATAATAATCTGTGTATTTATCAATCAATGATTTTATCATGTTCTGGTACGGGACGCCCTGTTTCTCAGCCCGCTTCTTGAAAAAGTTGACGCTCTTCTGGCTTAAAGAGATAGTCACTTTTACTGTTTCTTCTTTCTTTACCAGCTTGTCAGGAGGAGGAAGAATATCCTCTATCAGCTTAGAGGTAATGATTGTTTCATCGATGCCATCAGGGGCTTTTTCATAAATTATTTTCTTTTTCATAACGCTTTTTTCCTTCTCTCCAGTACCCGGCACCGAATATGCGGATACGGTTATTTCGTATGGTAAAACGGACAGTGGCAATCCCTTCATTCACCACTCAAATTTCATACATACCAACATACATATATTTTACCATACATTTATACATAAAATACAAACAATCCCCTTATCAGTCAAGCAGGATATTAACTCCAGCGAAGGATAAGATTTATTGTATCTATCAGATGATTGCTGATATGTCATGCTTAGTCTCCGCTCAGCATGACAATAAGCAGCAGCCTGTGATACTGAAAAATTCATTGCCCTCTTCCAAAAGGGCTGACACCGGGGAATTCATTGCCGGTCATTTCTGCGAAGGCAGGAATCTCATGGTGTGGATTTCATGAACATCCCGCATGAGATTCCGGCATTCCGTTTCACTCCAGCCGGAATGACACTGTAAAAAACATGTCATGCTTCATCCCTGAATTAAACAAAATCTTCACAAAATCTTCAAATTATGAACATCCCTGCTTATTACATATTCAGTGAAATGAAAAGATTAAAAAGAACAGATGCTCAATACACAGGAGAAGAGCATGAAAACGGAGATTTTATGAACAAAGAAAAAACGCTGAAAGAAAGAATTGAAAAGGAGTTCAATGAATTCATCCTGGAACAGAATAACAAATACCCGGATGAAGAAACCCTCAGAATTGACCTTCACTGTCATGACTACAACAGTGATGTGCCTGATGAAATACTCGGAAGAATCCTGGGCGTGCCTGAAACATGGCTGCCAACTGACGACCTTGTAAAAACACTGCAGGAAAACGACTGTGATACAATAACAGTCACTAACCACAACAATGCAAGGTCGTGTTATGAACTGAGAGAAAAGGGAATTGATGTACTCACAGGAGCGGAATTTACCTGCTATGTGCCTGACTTCAATACTGGCATACACGTACTCACTTACGGTTTCACCCCTTCACAGGAAAAGAAACTCAATAAACTCAGATCAGACATCTACAGGTTCCAGGAATACACAGCAGAAAATGACATTCCTACAATCTGGGCACACCCTCTCTATCACTACAAGAGCAAGGAAATTCCAACAATGGAATTCTTTGACAAAATGGCGATACTCTTTGAGAGATTTGAAATAATAAACGGCCAGCGTGATACATGGCAGAACATGCTTGTTAAGAACTGGGTTGAAAGCCTTACACAGGAAAGACTGGATGAAATATCAAAAAAGACAGGCATATCTGCAGACAGGTACTGCCGCAATCCATATAAGAAATCCATGGCAGGCGGATCAGACAGCCACATGGGAATCTTTGCAGGCCAGACAGGAACCAGGCTCTATGTGCCGGATCTCGAAGAGAAACTGAAGATAATCAGCAGGTCAAAGATTGCACTTGACGCGATAAAGAATGGAGACATGGCCCCATTCGGAACAACGAGCAGCATAGAAAAAATAACGGTCAGCATTGTTGACTACTTCTGCCAGATAGGAATCAACATGCAAGACCCCGGCCTCATACGAATGCTCCTGCACAAGGGAGACACAAAAGACAAGATGCTGGCATTCACACTTGTAAACTTTTTCTCTGAGCTAAAAAGACACAAACACACAATGAATTTCCTGAAACTCTTCCACGGCTGTTTTAACGGGAAGGTTCCCGGCTTTACAAAAAGACTCCTGGTTTCAAAAGCATACAAGCCTGTATTTGATCATGCATCAAAAATGGCAACAACAAGAAAAAACAATCCCGAACTCTCCCAGGTAACGTTTGAAGAATCAATAAAGTCGATTTACCGCGAACTTAGCACCCTGCTGGTTGAAAGAGTAAAAGAAAAGGCGGTTTCGCTGGATGAAGAAGGCGCGTTAAAAAATCTCACGCTCAATGACCTGATGACCAACCTTGAACTGCCGGTTCACATGAGAAGGCTTGCCGAAGGAAACTCCTCCGGCTCAATACCAGACCTTCCGAAATTCCTTGACGGACTCTCCTTCCCCTTTCTTGCATCATCAGTGATAATGGGGGCTCACTTTACAGGAGCGAATGTCATGTACAAGGCAAGGCCCCTGCTCAATAGTTTCTCAAAAGAGATGGCATGCCTTGAACACCCTGAAAGGATGCTCTGGCTTACAGATACTTTTGAAGATAAAAACGGGGTTGCAACAGTCTTAAAATCAATGCTTGAAGAGATAAGAAGAAGAGACCTGCCAATAGATATAATGGTCTGCAGCAGCACTCTTGAATCAGAAGACCACCTGGTTGTAGTACCTCCAATGGCAGAATTCAAAATACCATTCTATGAAGAACAGCCGGTCAGGATTCCGGACATCATGGACATACACGAGAAGTTTGAAGAAGGAGAATACGACAGGATAATCTGTTCAACAGAGGGACCAATGGGCCTGGCAACCATGTACCTCAAAAACGCCTTTACAGTACCAACTTACTTTTACATCCACACTGACTGGATGAGCTTTGCAGAAAAGGTTCTCGGCTTTGATAAAGACAACATGAGCAGGGTAAGAAGAATACTCCGGGCATTCTACAGCGGCTTTGACAGGCTCTTTGTTCTTAACACTGAGCAGCAGAAATGGCTTACAGGAAGTTCAATGAATATACCTGCATCAAAGATAAGCCTTACCGCTCACTGGGCAGAGGATATATTCACAAAACATAAAATCACAAAAGAGGAAATATTCAATCTCAAAGATAATGACAGAGTAATACTCTTCACAGGAAGAATAAGCGAAGAAAAGGGAGTAATGGAAATCCCTGACATCTACAAAAAGGTGAAGAGTTCAATACCTGACGCTAAATTCGTTTTTGCAGGAACCGGGCCTGCTGAGGCAAAACTGAAAAAGCTCATGCCTGATGCACTGTTCATGGGATGGGTTGATCACGATAAACTGCCCCAGGTTTATTCAGCAGCAGATATGATGATACTGCCCTCCAGGTTTGACACATTCGGATGTGTTGTTCTTGAAGCAATGTCATGCGGGCTGCCTGTAACAGCCTACAGAGTAATGGGCCCCGCAGACATCATAGAAAATGAAATTTCAGGCTATCTCTGTAAAAAGAAGACAGACATGAGTGCAGGGATAATTGAATACCTCAATGATAAAAAGAAACAGAGAGCATTCAAAAAGGCTGCTCTTGCAAGGGCTGAGAAATACAGTGTTGAATCAATACTCAATGACTTTCTTGAAGATACAGGTCTGTGCATAAACAGTTCAGATAATGTGCAGAAAATAAACATAGCCTGAGATTCAAAACCAGGCCCTATGAGGCAACGATTCTTGAAAAGATCGGCAGTCTTTAATTTCATGCAAAGAAATCTTTTATTAAGCTAAATGTTTCACCTGGTTTTTCCATTGGAATAAGATGCCCTGCGCCTTCGACCTGAACGAGTTCCGCGTCAGGGAAAACTTCTGCTGCCCTGGCCAGGTCAATGATCATCCTGTTTTCACTTAACTCCCCTTCGACCAGGCAAACCGGGCAATTGATATTCTGCATAACAGGCCAGGGATTAAAATGATTGCCTCCCATAAAAAGAGAAGCTTCCTTTTCAGGATGGCATATGAGCATGAGTTCTCCTCCCGGAGTTTTTTCCATTCCGTGTTCAATGTATATTTCCAGCATCTCCCTGTCCCACCTGCTGAAGAGCTGTTTTGACTGGAGATAGGTTCTTGCATCCTCTTTTGAATCCCACTGATTTTTTCTTTTAATGGATTTTGACGCAAGAGGATGCTGATCAACGCTTATATCAATGCCATAGAGCTCATCAGGAAGATAAATTGGCTCAATAAGAAACATCTTCTGCGGGTTTACATCATGAGTACCTGCTGCAATTGTCATAACAGTTGCACCCATTGAATGGCCTGCAAGGTATGGATGGTCTATATTGAGTTCTGCGCAGAGAATACATAAATCATCAGCAAGTTCCTTCCAGCTGAATCCTCCCTCGTGAGGGTCTCTTGACCTGTGATCACAGAAATAAGGAATAATTATATTGAATTCTGATGCAAGCTGCCTTGCAAGTGGATGCCATATATACGGAAAAAAACCTGTTGCATGAAGCATAATAAGATCAGGCCCGTCACTTTTATAATGCATACACCTGAATGAAACATCGTTTTTATTGAACTGCAGTATTTCAGGCTCTGTTTGTTTCATTTGAATTCTCCGTTTAGATTAAATTGTCTTTCTCATCGTATATTGGATTACCTGTCATTCCTGCGAAGGCAGGAATCTTATGGAAAAAAATTCATGAACACTCTGCATGAGATTCCGGCATTCCGTTTCACTCCAGCCGGAATGACCAGAATGAATTATTTACCTGTCATACTTCGTCTCCGCTCAGCATGACAATATCCAACATACGATGACAGAAGATTCACTGTCCGGTAATAACCTTACAACATAATAGAACTTATTCCTGGGATCGTATAGAAAAATAATTATCATTGTACAAACATATTACTATTAATATCAATTTCTTTTAAAAATACCGGAAGAAATTTCAGAACATCTCATAAATCAGATTTCAAGAGAGACCATTTTTGATTTCAAATCAGCCGACCTCAGCATCAAAGTCAGGCGACTTTTAATTTCCGGGTAACCGGCTTTTGATCTCAAGGTAGTCGACTTTGGCATCAGAGGCAGTCGAACTCTGATGTAAAGTCAGTCGACTTTAGCATCTGAACCAACCGACTTTGGCTATCAAAGCAACCGGGTTTGTTATCAAAGTCAGGCGACTTTGCATGCTGAAGTAAGTCGACCCCGGTATCCGAACCAGGCGAGTTTGGGTACTGAAGTCAGTCGAGCCTGGCATCCGAAGTAAGCGACCCTGGGTGCTGAAGTCAGTCGAGCTTGAGTGCCAAACCCAGTCGAGCTTTACTGAATTGACTGTTTCTTCCATTGTCATTGTATATTGAATTGCGTGTCATTCCTGCTAAGGCAGGAAAATTCTCTCCCGGTCATTCTGCTGCGAAAGCAGGAATCTCACGGAGAAGGTTTCATGAATATTCCGCATGAGATTCCGGTATTCTCTTGCTTCGATAGACTCAGCACAAGTCGAGAAACCGGAATGACAAACTGAGAGCTTCATTAACAGTCTGCATGAGATTCCGGCATTTCGTTTTACTCCAGCCGATGACCGGCCATTTATTTTACTTCCATGTTTATCACAGACAAACCTTCAGCAGTTCAAAATACACTAAAAAATCCCTGACCTGGTTTAATAAAATAATAGCCAGAAATTTCATTTAATTTTATTATTGCAGTTCATATATGCTCACACAACTGAACCAGGTTCAGTAAAATCAATCTTATTCAACAGGGAAATTACATGAAAAAAACCACAATCATGCTTATTATTCTGCTCAGCTTTCTCTTTTCTGCAGAGCAGGTATTTTCAAAATGCATCAGCGGTAACTGCAAAAACGGAAAAGGCGTTTACCAGATGAAAAACGGCAGCCGTTATGAAGGGGAATTCAAGGACGGCAAATTTCACGGCAAAGGCACTTATTTCTTTTTTAATGGCAGCAGGTATGAGGGCTACTGGGAAAACGGTGAAATGTCAGGAAAAGGAACCTGGCACTATGCAAACGGTATGAAGCTCGAGGGCACATTCAGCAAAGACCGTGTAATAGATGAACAGGAGATTATACCTGTAAAGATTGAAAGATCTGCATCAAAGGTTATATCTGTAATTCCTGGAACAACCCGGATGTTAGTCAAATTCAAATCTATTGAATCAGCTTTCAAAGATTTCCCTGTAGGCCAGGAACACCTCTTTAAAAAAGATTACGAAAAGATGATGCTGAAGAAAATCATTGATCAGGTAGGATTTAATCCCTTCATGCCTGAAGAGATTGCGAAACAGGGAATTGATATAAAGCGTGAAATAGCAATCGCGCTTCCCTCGCTGAAGAGTTCAGGAAAAATGAGCGATATTAACATTGTTGCGTGTATACCAGTTACAGACAGACAGAAAGCAATAATCAATTTCAAGAACATCCTCAGAAGGCTTTCAAAGATGAAGATAACCTTTGAAAGGGATAAGGATATTACAATAATTAAAACAAATGAAAGGGGAAAAACCTTCTGCATGGCAGAGAAGAAAGGCTATCTTTTAGTAGGATTCAATCCTGATGGAAACGTTGTTCCATTCATGAAATCATTCATGGAAGATATAAAACCCCTGGGCATGACTGATGAATACATCAATATTTCTAAAAAAATTGATACTGATGAAGAGATATTCCTCTACTGTGATCCTGTTATGCTGAACAGTTTCTATGACCTGTATACAAGGCTCATTCTTGGCAGTGGATTTCGCTCAATGAAAAACCCTGCAGCTCTAATGAGTAATACATTTTCAATGCTCAAAAATTCTCACCAGGGCCTTGGAATGAATATCAGCTGTGATAAAAAAGACCTTGTTATAAAGGGAGTCTATATATTCAATCCGGATTCTGACCTCATGAAAATCTACAAAGGCGTTAAATACAGCAAGACACCGGTTCTTGGAATAAAGGAACATCCAGTAATGCTTATTGCTTCAGGTATAAATTTCAATGAATACTATAAATTCATCCTCAAATCAATGGGGCCTGAAATTGAAGCAAAAGTAAAAAGAAAACTGAAGCGTTTAGCGAAACAGGAAGGCATTGATATTGAAAAAGAAATAGTTAACAACCTTGCAGGCAGTTTCAACTTTGGAATATTCGACGGTGCCTCATTCAATCAGAACACCCTTAACAGCCTGGTTGCATTCAATGTAAAGGATGCTGATGCAATGAGGAAAACCATTGAAAAACTGGTTCAAAAGATACCTCCTCAGAGTGTTAAAAAAACCGGTAAAGGCAAAAATCTCACATATGAAATAAGGATAAAGATTCTCAGGATAAAGGTGGGGATTTCAGGTAAAAATGTTATTATTGCACTTGGAGATGATTTCTTTCATAAGTCAATGAACGCGTCCATGAAAAACTCGTTCCTGAAAAAAATTAAAAACAAAGACCTGGTTTCAAAGATGAAGTCTGACAACAATGTAATGTATCTCAGCTCTGATGAGATAAGCAAGCTCATAAGTGCTGTTCCGATTTTCAACATGAGAACACGCGGAAGGCATAAAGAACTGTTGTCTCATTTTGACTATTTCTTTGCCTACAGCATTCTTAAAGGAAATGATTTCTTTACAGATATGATAGTTACAACAGACTTTAAGAAGCCCTTCTTCAAGGGAATAGCAGATATGTTTAAGCCTGAAACAAAGAAGTAAACTTTTGATTTTTACAGTGCCTGTGCTGCAAAGCACAGTGTGCTGTAATATTTGCCTTTGTTGTAAGCTCTCGTACCTTAACCTCTGAAATTTTATCCGGTTCAGACAGAGCCCATAAAAAGATA
Organism: uncultured Leptospirales bacterium; assembly: GCA_964512685.1. GTDB lineage: Bacteria > Spirochaetota > UBA4802 > UBA4802 > UBA5550 > CAZEJW01. The sequence goes on from CAZEJW010000080.1 coordinate 8,789, forward strand.
TGTGTATCAATTATTATTTTCATCAATCTTTCCCACAGAACATTTCAACAATCTCATGGCAATGATTACCTTTTCTCCATGATAAGCCATATCAATGAGCCTGGAAAGATTGTTACCTGTTAAGAAGGAATGCTGCCCAGCGGGAGGCTGTGTGTCCTGTAACATCCCTCATAATACATATAATTCCTTTGTTTCCGACACCGCCTGTGAACAATCCGTAAGCAACTGGTGTATTTGTTCCGTCAATTACAGTTGATGTTTTGCCCCATATTCCCCTGTAGATGAGATCGTTTAAATCAAAATCCCTGAGGTTCTGAGAATACCTGTTTTTGCTTTTAAGACTTCCTGAAGCGGTTCCATTAACGAAGGTTCCCCGAAGAGATTGCTGAAGAGCAGTCAGTGATGCTGTCTGGAACCTGTTTCTGAAAGCATGGATTTTTCTGTCATAGCATGACACAGGAGATAAAACCCTTGTGATTCTGATCATGTCCTTCACGGATATCTTCATCCTGAAATCAAGGCCTGAAAGAATCTCTGCCTTTTGCTTTTCGCCTGAATGTTCAGGGAGTACAATATCAACACTGAGATCATCAGAGATTTTTTTAATAAACTGTTCAAATGAATCAAAATCAATTTTGCTGTAAAGAGATGCAAAAAACAGATTGCAGGATTTCGGAAGTGCCTCACTCATACTGATTCTGCCATGACCGTCAGGATTCCAGCATCTCTCTGGCATGTTTTTATTCTGACTTTTCCCCCTGCACTCATAAGTGTATTCCCTCATTATATCCGGCCTGCTGTGAGCAAGGTACAGGCTCACAGGGAGTTTAAAAAAAGATCCGGGAACAATTTCCCTGTTAAGAATACTGCTTTGTGATTTTTCAATAATTCCGCCTGTTTTAAGATTGAAAATAACGTATGAAAGATACGGAGGCAATGCATTATTTCGGTCGGATGTGAATATTATTTCAGGATAGTAGTGTTTGATTATCTCAAACCTGCTGTAACCCATCCTGGAAAGCTGGAGCGCGCCTTTCTGACAGAGTCCCACACCATGACCAAGGCCCTTTCCCATGAATTCAATGATTTTATTTTGAGGATTGTATTTCAGCGAGTAATTATTGCTTTTAATAAAATTCCATCCCTTTTTACGGTTGATGAAAATCCTGAACCTTTCAAGCGGATATTCATACTCTCTGCCCTTTACTGCAATCAGAGTTTTGGATTCTCTCTTTTCTATCAAGAAATCATTCAGCCGGGTATTCAATAATGCATCAGGAATAAGTATTTCACACAACTCATCAGCAGACATGATTCTTTTCCAGTTATTAGTGCTGCTTTCACAGAGTATCTTTCCCGAATGGTACAGCCAGTCCTTTTCATGCCTGAGTTTTCCTTTTCCATTGAATACATTCGCAGAAAACATCCAGCCTCCGCAGCAGGAATTAAAAAAGAGATTTTTATTGCATTGTTTTGCATCAATTGAAAAAAGATCATTGAAATCAATAGAATATGCCGGTATCCCCCTGTAGACCTGGCAGTGTGTGAGATCACAGAAATCAACATTTTCATGAAGCCTTTTGCCTTTCAAACAACGGGCCCTTGCCATTATAACATGAGCCAGTGCAAGAACAGCCTCCTTTTCCACATCACTCCTTTTACCATACTCAGCACAAGCCGAATGAACAGCATATCTTTTAAGGGATTCCTGCACTGTTATTTTAAAACTGCTGTTCGTGTAAACTAAATCCAGGGGAAGAGGATATAGTCTTTCTTCCGAATCAAGTTTAACCCTGATTGTATCACCGGGCTTTGATGATTCAATCCTCATTCTGAATTCAGGTGTAAGAGTGAAGTCCTGTGAAAACAGGAAGGGTTTTCCGCCGGAGAAAGCAAGGGAGAATTCATGCGGTCTGGAAATTCTCCCTTCGGAAAGAATATGGATTTTTGAATCAGAGGATGGAATGAATACAATGCGTTTGGAGATTCCCTGCCTTAAAAGTCTTACCTGTTTTGATAGAATGTCGATCCTCACAGTCTCTTTTTTATGACCGGAGAAAACTCCGGTCTGAAATAAAAAGACTGCAAGAACAACAGCTGAAACGATTCTCATCTATTTTTTATCAACATCGATTACAAATGGGGAAGACCATCCCTGGATACCGGGCTCGTACATACACTCCATGCGTGCAGGTTTAACCATAAAACTCCCGGGCAATTCCGCACGAAGAATATAAGCAACCTCATATTTTTGGTTTTTAACCAGGTTTGTAAAAAAGAATATCATCCTGTTATCCCAGCGTTCTGAGTTTGAATGGAACTTAATTCCGTCATAGGCATTCTTATTGATAACTTCAAATCCTGACGGCAGAAAATCCTCAAGTATCATGTATTTGAAATGATCCTGAGCAGTAAAGGTTACCCTTACCAGTATCTCATCTCCAACCTTTATAGATGCCTTGTCTTCAATCTCCTGTGGAACAAGGTATTCAAGGCCCTTTATATCCTTCACCCTCTTTACAGTCGAATATGACCTTGTAAGAGCAACGCCATTGGAAAGAGTTTGAAGTCCCTTCTTTTCGGATTTTAGAAACGAGAAAATTCCCTTTTCTTCATAAACAAGGGTACCACTCAGTACAGCATCAAAAACCATATCTGTTTTGATCTGGCTGTCTGCTGTAACAGTATATGAGTTGCTGTTTTTCAGAGTGTTAAAAGGGATATACCGTGTAAGTGAATCCTCTTTAAGGTCTTTTAAGTTATATGAAATATCAGCAATTTTTTTACCGTCAACACTGAATGAAACACTGCCTGATTCCCTGACCTCAATGCTGTTTTCTTTCATGTAATCACAAAAGGCAAGAACCACAGTAGCACTCTCCTTTGTTGATTTCCATGCATCACCACGCGAACGTTTTGATATTGACCTCAATGCCTGTGAAGCCAGAGAACTTTTATCTTTGGATTCTACAAGAGCAGAGAGTACATGAGCGGTTATTTCAGTTCTGCTTCCGGGCCAGCTCCATCTCTGGTTTCCTGCAGACTCCCAGTAAACACCCTTTGAATCACGTTTCACGAGTTTTACGAGTTCAATTCTTTTATCAGGCAGGATCAATTCAATCTTTTTTCTGTCCTTTTGCGAAAGCATTCCTGTCTTAAGAATCGTTGTCATTGCTCTTACTGTATATGCCAGGGTATATGGGTCAGGATTTTTCAGAGAGACCAGTTTCTCATATGAAGAAGAATTCCAGCGGCCCCATACAGCATAAACATACTGGAGAAATGCAAGTTCATCTTCACTTTCATATTTTCTATCACTGAGCATTCTGTTTACAGCATTCAGACCTTTGAATACTGTATTCATATCTACTGCGTAACCCAGCATCCTTGCCCTGTAAAAAGATGAAAGAGCATATCCTGTGAGAAAGGCATTGCCCCTGTCTCCATTCCACCAGCCCCAGGTTCCGTCTGAATTCTGGGCGTGCTTAACGAGTGTTATGCCGGTTTTAATTTTGGCCGGAAGATTCTTCACTGCTTTTTCGTCAATGAGATATTTGAGATTTTTATTTCTCATTACATTGTCAAGGGCCATTGCAGGTATAAACCTGTTCAAAGTCTGTTCAACACAGCCGTACGGATACTTACTGAGATACTTCACTGCCCTAACCATCTGAATCACAGGAGACGGGTTTATGCTTATCTTTATTTCTTCAGGAATAAATTTAAAATCATCACTGTTCTTAAGTGGTGATAATTTAACTGACTTGTTTTCAAGAAGGTCACCGCTTCCGTAAAGGCTGTAAGCAGTACCCCTTTTTTCAACAGGCACCATAAGTTTAAGAGCGTCAGAAGCACTCTTGTCTGCTTTCACAATATATTTAAGGCTTACTGACTTTTTATTCTCCGGGACTTTATATGTGTAATACTTCCTTGCTGATGCAAAAGGAGAAAGGCTCAGTTTTAGTTTTTCATCTGCTGCGAGCCTTTTCCCGTCTGCATAAAATTCATCATCAACGCTTTGAAGACCGCGCTTTGTATTGCTGTTTACAATTCCGATAAGGCCTACCTTATCCTTCTCAATCATAAAACGCGGCTTGCCAATTCTGGCGATAAGATCCTGTGTAACCCTGAATTTCTCACGCTTTTCACCCATCCTGCCCTCAGGATCATGTCCGCGAGCTGTAAGTCTCCATGTAGTGAGATTATCCGGCAGGTTGAATTTAACAACAGCCTTTCCATTGCTGCCGGTTCTTATGTTTGATTTCCAGAATGCAGTATCCTCAAACTTTTCCCTTATCTTTATCTTGCCTTCTTTGGCAGCGCCCGCAAGAACGGTAATCGGATATGAATAACTGGTAAGTACCCAGTTGGATATTTTCGTGTAAAAGAAACTCTTCATTAAAGGAGTATGGTCCCGTCTTATCTGGTAAATTGCCTCATCAACTGCCGAAAGAGATAGATCTGCTTTAACCGGACGGTTCTTTGCATCCCTGACATCTATCATAATGCTGCATTTGTCACCAGGCTTGTACCGGTTTCTGTCAGTTTTAACACTCACTTTTAAATCGGTGTCGCTCAATGGAAGAGAAACTCCCTTTGAAGCTGTATACAGCGCCCTCTTTCTCTGCATGGTTGCTGTGATATAGAGATTGGGAGCATATTCCTGTTTTATTAAAAATGAAACAGGAACGACATTTCCGTTCATCCTTACTACCTTTTTTTCATAAACATCACGGCCTTCGAGAGTGAGGCACACAAAACCGTCCGTATAACGGCTTTTCAGAAGACATGTAACCATACCCTCTTTGTCGAGTTTCTGTTTATCCACCTCGAGTTCGAGGTTCCTGAATTTTGAAGCGATGTTTCCGCCTGAAGTGCTGTATATCCATATTACTCTTGATGCTGTTATAAGATTATCTCTGCGGTCACTGGCTTCAGCTGTGATGTCGAACTCGCCATAATACTTAAACTTTTTGGGAAGATACAGTTCTCCCTTGCCCTTTTTATCAGTACTGACTGTTTTTGAGAGAACAGGTCTCTTCTCATGTACATAAACCCTCTGAAGAGGTTTCCATATATACCTGTAGAGTTTTATCTTTACTGTTTCACTAACAGGTTTTCCTGTATGATCTCTTGTGAGAATTTCAACCTTCTTCTTTTCGCCTGAAGAATAGAATCCCTTTGATGGTTTTATGGATATATAAAAATCCCCCCTGCCGATCCTTACCTTTTTACGTGAGGTAATACTTACATTCGAGCTGTCAACAACGGTTGCCTCAAGTGTAATATCCCTGTCAAAGGGATAATTGCCTGAAAAAAGCCTGAGTACAGCAACACCGTTTGCGTCCACGTATTTCTGGCCCTGAAGTTTTATACGGTTGTACGCGGCAGATGAAGAATGCCCTTCCTCCCACCAGTATCCGCTCTCCTTGTCCTTCAGTCTTGTTTCGTAAAACCTGTATGAAACAAGAGCATTCTTCAGCGGAGCTCCAAAAAAATACTTGGCCTCAATCTTAAACTCGGCAGTATCTCCGTTTACGAAATAATCCCTTGAGGGTGTAATATCTATCTTGAACTCGGGCTTTCTGTACTGCTCTACATAGAATCTTCCCTTTCCGTAGAGATCCTTTTTTGAAAGACCTGCCCTTATTTCATGCACCCCCAGCCGGTCTCTTTTATTGATTTTAAAAATACCGTTTGCAGTACCCCATTCGTCCAGGCTGAGTTCCCCACCGGTTACCCTTTTGCGCGTGTCCCTGTTATAGATTTCATAATATATCTTTCTGTTTTTAAGCGGAACAAATCTCGACTCTCGCTTCTTTACCACAAGCTTGTAATGAACGCTGTCTCCTGCCCTGTAAACAGGACGGTCAGTATAGATGTAATATTTCAGTTTCTCTTTCTGAAAAGCGGATGGTTTACCTGTGTTGCATATCGCATAACTGCCATCGTTTCCAATACCCAGCACAGTGAGATATTTCCTTGAATTGAGTTTTTTGTGAAAGATACCATTATTATCTGTTCTTCCCCTGAGAACAGTATCAACAGGAAGATCGTGAATATTGTTTGGCTGACTGTGACGGTGATATTTTTTTCTTATTTTGTCTTTTTTATCAGGAGTTGTGTCAAACACCACAACCTCTGCATTTTGAACAGGCTTGTTTGTTACAAGATCAGTCATGTATACAAAAAGTGATGTCCCTGTTCTCTTTGCCACAACACCGGTAGAAGTAACAGTGAAAAATTTCCTGCTGATTATCTTACCTGCACCCTTTACCTCGACACAGTATCCGCCAGTAGGAAGCTGGTCCTTTATCTCCAGTGACTGATACCTCCACCTGTAGGGCCTGAAATCGCGCACAGGTTCCTTCCATGAGATCTTCTTTTTAAAACCTTCACTTTTCGGATTGAGAAAATCAGGATCATTTCCGCCCTTTACGAGAACACTCAAAGGTACCGAATAAACGGAAACATCGATTGATTCAAGCCTGAACGAACGCAGATTGAATACAATTTTATTACCCGGTGCATATGTGTATCTGTATGAATATACCTGAAGCCTTGGCTCTTTGGGAACAACAACAAAGTCCCTGTTCTCAATATTTCTTCCCTCAATGATTCTGATATAGCCTGTTTTAATATTGTTGAATCCCTGATGATAAAGCTGAAATTTATAATAACCCGGCTTGAGATCCTCAAGCCTGTATGAACCGTCATCAAAGGTTGAGGCAGAATAATTGACATTACCCCTTGCAGATATGCTTACATTCACAGCAGGAACATCCAGTCCCGACACCACAACCTTTCCGCTCACTGTTGCAGGCCTGAACATCTTGAGCCCAAACCGAAAGACCTCTCCCTGTTTCACATATTTTATATTGAATGTCTCTGATATATATCCGTCTTTTTTAAAGGTAAGATAGTATCTTCCGGCAGGAAGCTTGTCAAATGAATACGAACCGTCCTTCTCTGTTGTGGAGAATACAGGCTTTACTGAATTTCCATACCACCTGGACGTGGAAAGCTTTACCTGGACACCGGCAAGCGGTTTACCGGATGAATTATTAATTCTGCCGGTTATCTTTGACTCATTCTTCAATACTATAGTATGTGTTCCCGGTGAAATAGTTCCGTCAGTCTTATGAGTCACATAACCCTCGGCAGATATCTCCATCAGGTATTTTACATATGGGATGTAGTTATCGATTTTAAAATAACCGTCACTGTCAGTCTTTGAAAGGTAGTATCCCACACCCATATTTCTGTTCTTGATTTCAACAGTCGCGCCTTTAACAGGGCTGCCTGATTTTGCATCCTTTACGTATCCCTCTATCATCCTCTTCTGTTCGGGCGCGTCTCCTGAACCGGTAAAAACCCTGGTACCGTCATCGCGATGTTTAACAGAAGTGCTGGAGCATGAAACAACTGCTGTAATGAGAATGAGTGAAAGAACTGCAAGTAAATATTTCTTCATTGCTTCCCCCGGTTTATTTTGTTTCACCTTTAATTGTCACTGCCCTGAATGCATAAAACTCCCTCTGTGCATTCGGCAGCATATTCAGAATATAATCTATACTCTTTATCTCTTCGGGCACATAGATAATGCTTCTGCCCGCTGTTTTTATCATTATACCGTTCTCTGAAAGATCAACTGAGTAGATATCTTCAACCGGTACAGGATGAGATGCAACAGTGAGAATAATATCTGTTGCATCGAGTTCGGAAATATCAACAGGCTCATGCCTCGGGTCCCTTGTAAGAGCACCCTCAAGATAATCCGAAAGGAGCATTCGCGCATCAGGTGTATGAGGATAGAAAGAACCATAACATCCTCTCACGCCTTTTGAGTTCTTCAGGGTAATGAATATTCCGTATCTGCCGTAAAACTGCGGAATTTCAACTCCGGGTTTTTCACTGAACCTGTGTCCGGTTATTATACAACGCGCATTCTTTTTGAGCCAGCTTATAAGTAAAGAACTGTCTTTCCCTGTACTGAACTCCTTCCATGCCGCGAACGAATCCCCCTCATGAGAAAAAAGGGATTCCGCACAGATAAGAAGGGAAAAAAGCATTGCGATGGAAAACCTCTTCATTTTAAAAATCCTACCTGTTTCTCACAGGCGGATAAAAATCCTTATAGAGAAGAAAAGTCTCAACACATTTGGTGCCGCTGAATTTCTTTCTGTAGACTTCCACGGAGAATCCCTGCCGGATTTCATCTCCGTCAGTTCCAAGAGGCAAAGGAACATCCTCTGTTTCAGTGGTTATCTCATAACGTGTATTGGACTGAACCGTTGCCTCAAGAACGATGAGAAGACTCTTGTCATTCACTGAAGCCCTTATTCTCACAGGGAATGAATATATATTTTTGATCTTCAGATCTTTCTTTCCGTATTTAATTGTTGCATCAAGACCGGGCGGAACATATGTAACCGGCTGATAATGCCTGTACCTTTCCCTGATCGCAAGACCTGCCATAATGAATGCATTGAATAGAGTTGATGAAACCTGGCAGAGCCCCCCGCCCGGTTCCATTTTCACGCTTCCCCTGTACATTACCAGGCCGTTCTGATACCCGTTTGCAATGGAACCCTCGCCGACCGCATCATTGAAAGAAAACAGTGTTTTTCCGTTAATTATATACCCGTCAAGTTTCCGGCATGCAATACTGATATTGTGTTTCACATTCGGAACCTGGTCTTCGACAGATGTTGAAAAAGAGGAAATTTTGAACCATCCGTCATTCTCACCTGAAAATGCCGGTAAGGCAATAGTCAGTGCTATTAATATAAATACAGTTATTTTAAATTTCATTTAATTACAATCTGTTCCTTTTAGATTCCAGTTCTTCTTTTCATAATATTCACGGCAAAGTAAGCAATTTTTTTTATGAGTATTATGCATTGTTCTTGAATTATAAGCCGCCCGGATTCAGATAAACAAAAAAAATAATACGGTTAAACAATGACACAATCAAACAATAAACGAACAGGAACCCTGTTTTACATATACATGGCCTTTCTGCTTATTCTTCTGATCATGACAAATTCAGGCATTCGTCCGTTCGGGTTTCTGGTAAAAATTCCCAATTATGACAAGATAGGTCATATACTGATTTACGGAATTGCTTCGTATCTCAGTATAGATGCATTGAAACAATTCAGCAGAACACGAGTCAGCATCTTATACGGCCCGCTTCTGATTGCAGCAATCGCGCTTATTGATGAATGCATCCAGTATTATATTCCCTCAAGAAAGGGAACACTTTCCGATTTTGCATGCAGCATTGCAGGCATTGTGATCTTCGGCTGCACAAGGTTAATTATCATCAGGCATAAAAAAAACAAATAATCACTCCGGTTCAGACTTATTCTTCGAAATATCATCCCACATTGCAAGAACAGTTTCAAATCCCTTTTCACCGTTCTTCTTGTAATAAAGCTCCATACACCTGTACAGGGTTATCCGGAGAACCTCTTCATCCTCAAGCTTCTCAAGGTCTACAATCTGATGTACCGCATCAACCAGCAGTTTAATCTCTTTTCTGCCCTCTTCCGGTTTCATTCAGCCTCCATTCACTACTTTGAAAATAAAGAAGCAGATTTTATGTTATTTCACATCACAGGCAGAGATTTGTCAACAATCTTCATGCAGAAGATTTCTCAAAAGTCGTTTCACAGGGGGATTCTTTCGCGGCTGATCCATCCCCTGCAAGGTATCTGAATCTGAAGTAGAACAAAATCGCAGCAGCTCCCAGCCCGGCAGGAAATCCCCACCAGATGCCCCACTCTCCGATTTCCGCACGAAATGTCAGATACCAGCTGAGAGGAAGTGATACCATGAAGTATGAAATAAAAGTGAGAGCAGCAGGAACCCTGACATCAGCAAGACCACGGGTTGCCGATGAATAGATAAGCTGAAGAGCATCAACCACCTGAAAAAGAGCCAGTACAATCAGAAAAACTGCTGCCTTTGCAATTACATCAGCATCATCAGAAAAAAGAGCAGGAAGCTCAAACCTGAAAAAGTAAAATACCGAACCGGTACTTACAGAAAGTATCATTGCAATCAATGCAGACGCAGACGCAGCCTTTAAAACCTGTCTTCTTTCTCCAATTCCGTCAAGAAGACCGATTCTTATCATGGTTGCACTGCCAACACTCTGATATACCATATACCCCAGAGAAGACAGGGATATGGCAATCTGATGTGCCGCAAGCGGCACCTTGCCAATCCAGCCCATCATGATTCCGGCAAAACAAAAAGCACATGCTTCCATTATATACTGCAATCCTGTTCCAAAACCCTTAAGTGAAATCTTCTTTAGAAGAGCAACATTAACACCTGATAAAACCGGAAAGAATGAAAAGTTATCATACTTATTCTCAAATTTCAGTTTTATAAAAAATGCAGCGCACATGTAAACTCTTGAAATGAGAGTACCCACAGCAGCGCCTGTAAGTCCCAGTTTTGGAAAAACATACAATCCGTACATGAAACAGTAATTAAAAATAATATTGATCACATTTCCGACAAGAACGATTCTCATTCCGGTTTTTGTATCCCCAGTTCCATCGATGAAGTGTTTTACCACAAGGGAAATCACAAGCGGCAGGGTCGATATATTCACTACCAGAAAATATTGCACAGCCGGGCCGATAATATCACCCGGCTGGTCCATGTAATAAAAAATATCAGAGAACAGATAAAGCCCTGTCTCGAGTATAATGCCCAAAACCAATCCAACGAGCAGGGCATTCTTCAGAAGAGACTTTTCTTCCTCTTTTTTGCCCTGAATATTACCGCTCAACGGTGACACTATACAGGTAAAGCCAATACAGAAAATAACAATGAGCATATAAATATTATTGGCAAGAGATGCCGCTGCGAGTTCAGCAGTGCCAAGCCTGCCGATCATTACATTATCCGCAATACCGACTGCAATCTGGCCGAGCTGCGAAAACATGAGAGGTATACCGATTTTAACGGTTTCATTGATATGAGAAGAAAAATTATTTTTCAGTGAATGCATGAGCACCCTCCATTAGTGAGAATGGACGATACCCTTTCCTCATCCTGAATCAGTGCTGATAACTTTTATTGCTTTTTGCGGCTTCAAGGATGAAAGCGATTACCAGCTTTTTAAACACAGGAGAGTCGTCATAATCAACTGATAAAATTGATACAATATATGTCAATTTCTTATTTTGCTGACCTGGCTCAAAACCGGCACAAAAAAAATAATGATGGGCCTGATCAACCCTTTTTAGTTTTTTTTATAAACTGGCCAAACGGCCAATTTACAGTAATAGATTTAAATAATATATTATAATAAATATCAGTATTTATTCCTAAAAATACTTTTTAGTGCAAATGGAAGAATATTATTGT
>CAZEJW010000081.1:0-20173 GCA_964512685.1 uncultured Leptospirales bacterium
AGCTGTAAATGTAACTAATCCGGCAGCATGTGTAGTTATTAAACCTTCTTGGTCACGTAATTATATCCTGTTATCGGCTGTGCCCCCTGATTGACACCAATTACAGGCATTATTATAAACATCGTAAAACTGTGTATCACACCAAGTGCGGAAATTGCAGTATCGCCCCCATATTCAAGAAGAGACCTGTTGAAGATTGCCACAATAAGGCTCATAGTCAGCTGCATTGCAAATGGGGCCATGCCAATAGCGATTATTCCTCTCACAAGAGGCCATACCGGCTTCATAAGAGAGAACCTGATTTTGAGCAAAGCTCTGTCTGTGAAGAAAAATCTTACAACCCAGATGCAGGATATACACTGTGCAATAACTGTGGCAAGGGCAGCTCCCTGGATTCCCATATCCAGAACAAAAATAAAAACAGGATCAAGAATAGCATTGAGGACAGCCCCGATTATCATTGTAAACATTGCAATCGAAGGGCTCCCTTCTGCCCGTATAAAATTATTCAGCCCATATCCAAGCGCCTGTAACGGTACTCCGAGAAGAATAATTTTAAGATACGCAAGAGCATAAGGCAGAGCATCCTCACTTGCCCCGAATCCCCTGAGTATAGGTTCAATAAAGATATATGAGCCTGCGGTCAGGGCAAAAGATATAATAAAAAGCAGTAAACATGAATTCGAAAGAATAATTTCAGCATCATCACGCTTTTGCTCACCCAGCTTAATTGAAAAAAGAGATGTTCCCCCAATCCCGATAAGCATGCCAAAGGCCATAAATATTACCATAATCGGAAAACACACTGTAATCCCGGTTATACCAATTGTTCCCACTCCATTACCGATAAAAATGCGGTCCACCACATTGTAAAGAGCCTGTACCAGCATCCCTGTAATGGCCGGAAGAGAAAACCTGAGAAGCAACCTCCCAATATTCTCACTGCCAAGTCTTTCTGCCCTGTCCACTAATTCCTCCAGAATAAATGTAAGCAGACTTCGCTTTTTTTCAGGACTAATGTCAATCCTTTTCAAAAAAGAATATGGCGTTTCGCAAAGACTGTTACAGAGATTATTTTACTTTTTTATAAAAAACAGATAAATTTACCGCCCAGGCTTGACGTTTTTTTGTTTGATTTATATATTCATTTCAAACAAACGTTTGATTCAGGAGAAAACAATGAAAATCCTCAAATGGAATCTTTGTGCAATCTTACTCACCATACCTGTTCAGATTTTTTCACAGAGCCTTTTTGAAGAGGCAATGAGCATAACACAGGAGCAGGAAGCAGCCCAAAAGACACTTGAACTCAACGGATATATCAGATCCGGGATATGGGAAGGCAAGATTCCGTCTGAAAACAATGCGGAAACCAAAAGCGCATATGGAGAGGCAGCACTCAAACTCAGGGCAGAGAAAAAAGGCTTTGGCAAAGCATATTCAGAGATAAGATTCAGAAAAGGCAAAGAGTTTGATGAGGATATTGAAGAGACCGATATAAGGGAAGCATATGTGAGTCTGTATGCAGGAAATCTTGATATTACTCTGGGCCAGCAGATTGTGGTATGGGGCCGGGCCGATGGAATCAATCCCACAAACAATATAACCCCACGTGACCAGTTCGTGCGATCCTCTGACGAGGATGACAGGCGCGAAGGCAATTTTATTGCAAGGGTATATTATAACTTTTCGATCTTCCGGCTGGAGGGAATCTTTGTTCCCTTTTACAGGGCAAATCCACTACCTCCTCTTCCTGATCTGAAGGATGCAGATGTGCTGAATCCTTCATCAGACATTAAAAATTCAGCCGGTGCGATCAGACTGCATATCGAGACAGCATCCTTTGAAGGATCTCTTTCCTGGTTTAATGGATACAAACCAGGAACAGGCATGGTATCAGATTCAGGTAAAATATACCAAAAGCCTTACAGGGTAAACATTACAGGCGCTGATTTTTCAACGTCAATAGGAACCCTCTTCGGGCTAAGGGGAGAGGTTGCATACATGAGACCTGTTGATGATACAGATGATGAATATATCCCCTCCCAGGACATACACTATATCCTGGGAGCTGACAGGGAAATTGGAAACCTGAGCATAATTGTCCAGTACATTGGAAGACATGTTTTCAGTTTCAGAGAACAAAAGACCCCGTCCACACCAGATGAAGCCGTATTATACAGGCTTGAAAGAATGAACAGGCTCGTATCATCCCAGTCAGACGAAACCAGCCACATGGCATCATGCAGAATTGAATACAAAATGCTCCAGGAGGCACTGAGGCTTGAATGCAATACTGTTTATAATTTCACAACAGAAGAACTGATGATAAGGCCAATGGCGGAGTATGACATAACAGATGCTCTGACAGTGACAATTGGCGGTGAGTTCTACCATGGGCCTGATGACAGTCTTTACAGCATGGTTGATTCATACCTGAGTGCAGGTTTTATTGAAGCAAAACTGTCATTTTAAAATAAACGGATTTGATACATTGGAGATAACATGACTGATAAAAAGGCAGAAGCAAAAGAAAGAATCCTCAATACAGCAATCAGACTTTTTGCTGATTACGGTTTTGCAGGAGTAGGAGTAAGAGAGATAGCAAAACAGGCTGCAGTTAACCTCTCCATGATCTCCTACTACTACGGCGGCAAGGGAGAACTGCTAAAAGGAATAATTGAAGAATTTTTTGAAGATTACATTCGTGTTATTGAGGATTCAATACAGACAGAAGGAGATATAGAAAAAAGAGTCCCTGTTATGGTACGGGCGATTGTCAACCATATCAGGCTGAACAAGGATCTTGCAAGAGTTGCATTATACGAAATGCCTGTAGACATGCCGGAGATCATTGAATTCAAGGCAGCAAAAATCAAACAGATTGTCACCATTGTTGGTGAGAACCTGCTTTCACTTCCTGTTGCAAAAAGCACATTTGAGAGCAGGTGGTTTATTATCGGGCCGGCCTTCATAAGTATGATATTCTCCAATTTCATGCTCGGCAGGCTTATAAGGAATGTTGCAAATGTCGAATTCGATGATTCATTTTACGAAGAATATATTAAAACAATATCTGAGCTGTTTATGAACGGATTCATAAGTCTGATGGAAGATGGAGATATACAATGAAAAAACTTTCAGATCAACTTATAAAATTCAGATGGATTATCATAGCACTCTTTGTACTCATAACTGTCTTTTTCGCATTTCAGCTTCCAAAGAATCAGATTGAGAGTGATGTAAAAAGCCAGCTGCCTGACAACATGCCATCGAGAATAACGCTGGATAAAATTGAATCAATCTTCGGCGGAACCGATATTGCAATGATAATTATTCAGAACGATGATATTCTCGACAGTAAAACACTGAGGCGTGTAAAAAAAATATCAAGAGGCGTTGAACGAATCAAGGGAGTAGACAGGGTTCTTTCGCTCTTTGAACTCAAGGAAATAGTCGGAGAACAGGGAGCAATGATAGTAAACCCGGCTGCATACACCATTCCCTCTTCAAAGGAAGAAAGAGAAGAGATGAGGGGCAGGATAAAAGACAACGATATTGTCTACGGCACAGTTGTTTCAAAGGATTTCAAATCTACAGCTGTAATTGCACTTCTCACTGCGGATGCAAACGATTCTGATATTGCTGCAGGGATGAGAAATATTGTCAAAAAATTTCCAGGCAAAGAGAAAATTGTCTATGGCGGAATACTCATGACCAGAGAAGCCGTAGGCAGAGATATAAAAAATGACATGCAGAAATTCATGCCCTTTGGACTTCTGATTATGCTCGTATTTCTTTTCCTGTGTTTCAGACAGCTGCGCGGAGTTGTGCTGCCATTCGTTGTTGTTATTATGTCAATAATTGTATCAATGGGTATCATCCCCCTTTTCGGATGGAAAATACAGATAGTTACAATTCTGCTGCCTGTTATACTCATTGCTGTTGCAAATGACTATGGAATTCACATTCTGAGCAAGTACCAGGAAGACAATACAGACGGAAGCACATTAACAGAAGTTGAACTTGCAAAAAAAGGATTCGAGAGCCTGGGCAAACCTGTTGTTGCAACAGGTGTTACAACAATTGCAGGAATGCTGTGCCTTCTTTCTCACATAATAGTTCCTGCAGAAGAGCTGGGAATTCTTGCATCAGCCGGTATTCTTTTTGCACTTGCTGCAAGCCTCTTTTTTATACCGGCAGTATTATCCCTCCTTCCGAAAGCCAAACCAATAATAAAAGAGTCACATGAAGATAAACACAGGATAGAAAAAATGCTGCATTCCCTTGCAGACTTCGTTGCAGGCAAACCAAAACATATTATTGCAGGCGCAGTTCTCATTGCAATAATAGTTTCTGCAGGTATATGCTTCATTGTTGTTGATACAAATCCTGACAACTACTACAGCGATGATTCACCTGTTGTTCAGGCATCTGCAATTGTTAATAAGGAATTCGGGGGATCAACTTCCATTTCAGTAACAGCTACAGGTGATATAAAAGACCCTGGTGTTCTCAAAAAAATTGACGCTCTTGAACACAGGCTGAGAGACATGCCAGAAATAGGAACCACAACATCAATCGCCCGTGTTGTAAAACAGATGAGCAGGGCGCTTAACGACAAAGATGACCCGCGCTATAACAGGATTCCTTCAACCAGAAATGCTGTTGCCCAGTATTTTGAACTCTATAACATGAGCGGAGATCCTGATGATTTTGAGCAGCTTGTTGACTTTAATTATAAGAATGCACAGATATCTGCAAGAATAAACAGCACCAGCAGTGAAGTGATAAAAAGAACAGTTGAAAGAATTGAAAAAATCATTAAAAATGATCCTCTGTTCACAAGAGCAGGAGGATTTGCTGCTATTTTTTCCGAACTCGTAACTGAGGTTGTAAACGGACAGGTTAAGTCCCTGCTTCTTTCTCTTATTACAGTGGCTCTTATAGTCATGCTTCTTTTCAGGTCACCTGCCGCAGGTCTCATAAGTGCGATACCGCTTGCACAGGCACTCCTCCTTCTCTTTGGCCTCATGGGATACGCAGGCATAGAACTCAACATTGCAACCGCCATGCTTTCCTCAATTATGGTTGGTGTGGGTATTGACTACACCATTCACTTCCTCTGGCGTTACAGGGAAGAGAGAGAACACGGGCACACACCTGAAGGCGCAGTTAAGATTACACTTACCACAGTAGGGAGGGGAATCATATTCAATGCACTTTCTGTGGTTATAGGGTTTATAGTACTGCTTGTATCAAATTTCATGCCGGTCCGTTTTTTTGGATTTCTTGTTGTTGTATCTATATCGACATGTCTGTTCGCAGCACTAATGCTGCTGCCTGCAATATGTATTGTTGTAAAACCACGGTTCCTTGAACCAAAAAAAATAATAAACCAGGGAGAATAAAATGATAAAAAAAATTTCACTCTCAGTATTATTCACATTCATACTCTTCTGCACAGGCTATTCCGATTCAAATCCCAGAGCCATTGTTGAAAAAGCCCAAAACACAGTAAAACTCAGAGGCGCAGAAGCAATATCAACTCTGACAATATTCGACTCAAAAGGCAACAGAAGAGTCAGAAACACTGCACAGATAACAAAACTGTACGACAACGGCAAAACAGAAAAAAAGCTCATAAGATTTCTGAGCCCCGCAGATGTAAAAGGAACAGGTTTTCTTACCTTCGATTACGAAAACAGGGATGATGATATGTGGCTGTATCTTCCTGCGCTGAGAAAAACAAGGAGAATAATAAGCAGTGAAAAATCAAAAAATTTCATGGGCTCGGAATTCTCCTACTCTGACATGTCCTTTCCGTCAATTGATGATTTCAATTATAAAAGTGTCGGCACAGAAACAGCAGGAGATGAAAAATGCTGGAAAATTGAAATATTACCAAAAGATGACGACAGGGCAGATGAATATGGGTTCTCAAAAAAAACAGTATGGATCGCAAAAAAAGACAATGTTATACGAAAAGCTGTTTACTATGATCTCACAGGAGAACTTCACAAAAAACTAACAGTAAAGAACATAAGACTGATCGACACGGCAGGGGAAAAATACAGGGCAATGCACATGACCATGATAAACATACAGAACAACAGAAAATCAATACTGGAGGTACAGAAAATAAAATTCAACCCCCATGTAAAAAATTCATATTTCAGTTCAAGATATCTCGAGAGATACTGATATAAAATACAGGAGCACAAAAACCTGCTCCATGAGTGAGGAAGATTCTTTCTCACTCATGGAACAGGTTATAGATTTTTTATATTCCGATGACTATCTTCCCTTAAAACTCACAGTCAATATCCCCCTTTCTTACTTTGCACTGATCACATAACAAGGCACTGTTTTTATCAATATTGACTTTTTCTTCACACACTGGTACAATATACATAATAAACAGGCACTCAGATGATATGCTGACAACAACACTTCTTTAATAAAAAAATCAGCTAATCTCGGAGAGCTTCCATAAATCTATCAGGAGGTTTCAAGATGAATCTCAGAAAAGTTCTGTTCATAGCTGCCCTCGTTTTATCCATGGGGACATCTGCCGTATACGCCCAGGAGGAGACGGAAAAAACTCCGGCACCTGCTGCATCAGAATCTATTGGAGTCTCTTTTGGAATTGACTACTGGAGCAATTACTTCTGGAGGGGGGTTGATTTTTATGGAGCCAATCGTGGAGTTTTCTTTCCATGGGTAAGCTATGCAGTCCTGGATACAGGCCTTGCTGCTACTGTTTCAGGCGAGTACGCATCTGAAGAGTGGGGGGATGGAGGCACCAACAGTGAAAAAGGCTACAATGGAATTGACATTGGCCTTGATTACTCATATTCAATAGAAAAGCTGCTCACAATCGGAGCAGGAGCATGGTATTACTGGTTTTACAGAAGCGATGATAAACTTGACTACAATGGCAGTTTTTCATCACTTTATGCTTCGGTCAGCTTTGATATGCTGCCACAGCTGACTCCTTCACTCACATATACCCATGATTTTTATATGGATAAAGATGCAACGACCACAGAAGAAAGATTCAAGGATTTCTACATCCAGCTTTCACTTGCACAGGATTTTTCAGTAGCAAAAAGCAGCACACTCACTGTTAATCTTTTCGGATCATATTTCAATTACAAATCCGCAGATCTCAAGGGAATAAGCGATCTGGGATTTTCATTAAAGATTTCAACCACAGCAGGCATGATGACCTACTATGGGAAAATAAATTAT
Organism: uncultured Leptospirales bacterium; assembly: GCA_964512685.1. GTDB lineage: Bacteria > Spirochaetota > UBA4802 > UBA4802 > UBA5550 > CAZEJW01. The sequence goes on from CAZEJW010000081.1 coordinate 7,255, forward strand.
GCATTTGTCCCCTATGAGGATTTTTACACATATGCAGGCGGGGATAATGACAAACACAGATGGTGGGCTGACTTCGGAGTTTCAATTGCTCTCTGATAAAACAAAAACCAGGATGAATAAATTTACATTTATCATCCTGGTTATATCTGCTGCTCTTTCGCTATCCCTATGTTGCGATACTGACACCCGGACTCCAACCACCCTCAACAGTCAGGACAAGTGGAACCTCGCTGAAAATGAAAACATGGTAACCCTTACAACCCTCGAATGGGAACCCTACATAGGGCCAAATATGGAAAAGCATGGCTATGTTTATGAAATCGTCAATGAAGCATTCAGAAGAGGAGGCCTAAAGACAAAGATAACATTCTATCCCTGGGCCAGAGCTCTTTACCTGGTTAAAAACGCAAAAGAAGATGCAATTTTTCCTGAATATTTTGATGAAAAGCGTAAAACTGACTTTATCTTTTCAGATTCGTTTCCAGGCGGACCTGTTGGTTTTTACAAACGCAAAGACAGCAAAATCTCCTTCGGCAAAAATCCAAAGAAAAACATCAAAGGCGCTCTTTACAGCCTGAAAGAATACAGATTTGGAATTGTAAGAGGTTATCTCAATAATCCGGAATTCGACAGAGCAGATTACCTGTTAAAAGAAAAAGCAGCCTCAGATGAAATGAATTTAAAGAAACTGATTAAAAAAAGAATTGATCTCATTTTTATTGACAAACATGTAGCAAAACACATCCTGAAAAAAAATTACCCGCAATACATCGAAGAACTGGAATTCATGAATCCTCCATTAGAGTATAAAAAACTCTATGTCGCCTTTTCAAAAAAAAGAAAATTTTACAATAAGAAACTCAACGCTTTCAACAAAGGGCTCAGTTCCATGTACAAAGACGGAACTGTGAGAAAAATAATAAAAAAGCATGGGTTTTAGAATCCGGCAAACCTGTCACTTATATTCTTCTGATGGTATTGTTATAACGAACCGAGTTCCTTCTCCCGGAGTACTTTTACATTCAAGTTCACCACCCAGAATTCTCGTAACCATATTGTATACGATGTGGAGTCCAAGACCAACCCTTCCCTGCCATCTCTTTGTAGTGAAAAATGGATTGAATATATTCTGAATCATTTCTTCATCCATACCATTTCCATTGTCACTGTATTCAATAATCAGGCTCTCATGAATATATATATTGAGTATTATAACACCTGTCTGCTGATTTTCAAAGGCATGAACAAGAGAGTTTGAAATGAGATCTTCAAGCACATTGAAATATACAAGAGGATAACTCAAAATTTTGAGATTATCAGGACATGAAAATTCAAGAGAGCAGCCCTGTTTCTCAAGATCGGGCAGTTTTTTTTCAAGATAAGTAGAAATGTTTTCTCTGATATTAAACCAGCTCTTCTTTTCGGAAAACCGGTCAACAGCAACCTGTTTGAACCTCTGAATTAGATGAGCCGCACGCTTTAGATTCTGTAAAATAGTATCGGATATTTCAACAGCCGTATTCAGATAACTCTCGAGATCTGTCTTCTTCAGACGATTGAGGAAAAAATCCTCCAAAAGTTCAGATGTCCTGTCCTTGAGATAGGATGAGGCTGTAATAACCACTCCGATTGGAGTATTTATCTCATGAGCCACTCCGGCCACAAGTCCGCCAAGGGCAGACATTTTTTCTGACTGAACCAGCCGGTCCTTGGTTTCCTTCAGATCCTGCAATGACCTTGAAAGAGAATCGTTTGCATTCTCAAGCTCAATTGTTCTCTCCTTAACTCTTTCCTCGAGTTCTTCATTTAGTCGACGAAGTCCTTCCTCAGCCTTCCTTCTTATTGTAATATCATTACCGATGCAAAGCACCCCGGAAATATTGCCATTCTCATCATAGATTGCCTTGTTTCTCCAGAATAACCAGACCCTTGTGCCATCACTGAGAACATTATCATTTTCATTAGTGGAATAAGCTTCAGGATTCCTTATAAGATCATCGATGTATTTTTTAAAATCAGTACCTTCTTCTCCTTTTTCAGGTAAAATTGTATCGATTATTTTCCTCCCAATAATCTCATCTTCACTGAACCCGAAAAAATCCTGAGCAAATTCATTAAAAAATATTATTTCCCCATCGGAGTTAAGCTTAATGATAATACTGTTCGCATTTTGAACGAGCTCTCTGTATTTTCTTTCACTTTCAAGAAGCGCCTTTTCGGCAGATTTCCTTTCTCTGAGCTCCTGTTCTATCTGAAGATTCTTCTCCTGAAGTTCATTATCTCTTTGATATATTTCATCAGACATCTCATTGATGCCATTAACAATACGATTTAATTCTTCCTCTCTGGCCTCAGGGATTCTATAGAGATAGTCCCCGCCAGCAATAATATCAACACCATTCAGAAGATCTTCCACTGGCGTTTTCAGTTTTGTTGTAATAATTCTGTTTATGGTTATAACAACAGCTCCAAGGATCACAACTAAAATGAGGAGTGAATTGATAAGATAGCTATACAGCCTTTCATACATAAGCTCTTCAGATATAGTTACATCCACTCTCCCAATCTGTCTTTTATTTCTCGAAATCCCCTGTGACAAGCTGATAAGCTTACCCGAATCAATTTTTTTTCTTTGAGCCTCTATCTCTTCATCTTCAAAATATATCCTGATTTCAGCTACATTCTCACTATTAAGAAAAACTCTGGATAATCTTTTTATCTCATCATAGTTTAAAGACCAGACCGGTTCAACAAGCACTTCCGAAAAGTTTTTTAAAAGTTCCCTGCTCTTTTTGTCAAGAGAATCTCTCTCGCTTTTAACGGTCGAAAAAAAACTCACCATAAGTAGAAGAAGAAAAACAATGCTTATCGAAATAATTAAAGTAATAATTATACTGTGTCCAAGAGACCTTTTCTGCATAAAGGCAATCCTTTAAGAAAATAAATACCTGGCCCGGTCCCGGGCTATCTTAAAAAAAAATTATAGTATTGATTATCAATAATTACAATCAGTATTTAAACTACAGCAAAACTAAAGCTGTAATATCAGCAGCAAACAAGGCCATAGCGCAACGATAATATCCTTGACAGTAGATATAAAATCATAAGAACATAGAAAATCACTGCAATAGAATGATTCCGTTAAAAATCATAAAAATATAAATAACAACAGGAAGAAAAAATGAAATCCGAAAAAATAGCCTCACGAGAGGAAATCAAACAGGAATGGAAATGGGATCTGACTCCCCTATTCAAAACCGATCAACACTGGCAGGACCTCTATATACAGCTTGAAGACGAAATGAAAAGCTATGACAAATACAGAGGAAAGATGCATGAATCAAGGGAAATCTTTCTTGAAGCACTTGAATTCGATCTCTCTGTTTCAAGAGATCTTGAAAAACTATACACATATGCACATCTTAAAAGTGATGAGGATAAATCCAACCAGAACTATCTTGGCTTCTACCAGAAGGCAATGAACCTGTATACCAGGATATCCGAGCTATCGAGTTATATGATACCGGAAATTCAGTCCATCCCGGAAAAAACAATGACATCATTTCTCGATGAAGAGGTTATGACACAGTACAGATTCTACCTGGAAAAAATACTTCGATACCGCCCTCATACAAGAAGTAATGAGATAGAACAGATTCTTGCAATGTCCGGCGAAATGGCACAGGCCCCTTCTCAAATATTCAGCCAGCTCGATAATGCAGACATGAAGTTTGGGATGATAAAGGATGAAAAGGGCAAGGAAACAGAACTGAGCCATGGCAATTTCAGTACTTTTTTAATGAAGGATTCAAGAGCCCTCAGGCAGGAGGCATTTTTTCAATATTATAAAGCATATGATGATCACAAACACTCAATATCGACCTCGCTTGCATCATCCAATCAAAAGGATGTTTTCTATTCAAAGGTAAAAAAATTCCCTGACTCGAGGAGCAAAGCACTTTTTTCAGACAACATCGAATCAGCAGTATATGACAATCTTCTTTCAACAGTGAAAGAGAATCTTCCATCACTTTTCAGATACCTTGATTTCAGAAAACAGGCACTCGGGCTTGATGAACTTCACTTCTATGATACATATGTTCCAATAGTGAAAGATATTGATTTTTCCATGCCATACGAAGAAGCAGTTCAAACGTGCACAGAGGCTCTTGAAATTCTCGGTAATGATTATACCTCTACGATGAAAAACGGTCTTTTGAACGGATGGGTTGACCGTTATGAAAACCGGGGGAAGAGAAGCGGCGCTTATTCATCAGGATGCTATGACTCTCCTCCTTATATTCTGCTGAACTATGAAGAAAACAACATCAACAGCCTGTACACTCTTATACACGAAGCAGGCCATTCAATGCATACCTTTTATTCAAAAAAAAGTCAGCCATATCATCTGGCTGACTATACAATCTTTGTTGCCGAGGTTGCATCCACATTCAATGAAACACTTCTAAGCAGACATCTGCTCAGAAAATATGACAATGACCCGCGAATGAAGGCATACATCCTCAACCGTGAAATTGATAATATCAGAGGCACCTTATTCAGGCAGACAATGTTTGCGGAATTTGAAAAAATCACTCATGAAATAACAGAACAGAACCAGCCTCTGACACTGGAAGTAATGAGAGATGAATATCGAAAACTCCTTGAGACCTACTTTGGCAATACAATTGTCATAGACGATGAACTGACGCTGGAGTGCTTAAGAATCCCTCACTTTTATTCAGCCTTTTATGTTTACAAGTATGCTACAGGTATATCAGCTGCTATTGCTCTTGCAGACCGTGTGGTTAAAGAAGGGGACAAAGCAAGGGATAAATACCTCGAATTTCTTTCCCTTGGAGGAAGTAAATTCCCGGTAGACGAGCTAAGGGTTGCAGGCGTTGACATGGCATCACCCGAACCGGTTAAGAATGCCATTGACCACTTTGCATCAATGGTTGACCGGTTTGTCGAAGTTTACAATAAACTTTAATAAAGTATTTATTCCTAAAAATACTTTATAGCGCAAATGGAAGAATATCCCCCCCTTTTTTTTTATCATACTAAACGATAAAAAAAAAGGGGGGGAGGTAATATTATATCCTGTATGCCTGCCCAACATCCAGAACAGTAAGTTTACCATCGATTGCCTTTTCTTTTTTCATTTCTCTAATTAAACGAAGAGGCTCACCAAAAGGCTCATCCGAAAGGTCAAAAGTGCCGTAATGCATTGGAATGAATTCTTTTCCATTGAGATCATGAAAGGCCTGAACAGCTTCCCTGGGAGAAACATGATTCTGTTTCATAATATAATCAGGCTTGTATGCGCCAATGGGCATGAGACAAATATCAATATTACCAAAGAGTTCTCCTATTCTGCTGAAATGTCCTGCATAGGCCGAATCCCCTGTAAAATAAATGATTTTTTCAGGAGTCCTGATAATATAACTTCCCCACAAAACCCTGTTTGTATCCCCAAACAGATGCCTGTTGGACCAGTGCTGAGCCGGCAAAAGAAATATTTCAATATTATCAAAGGGAAGTTCAAACTTCTGATACCATCCTGCTTCCTGAATTTTTATGTCTTTATTATACCTCTTCACTATTTTCCCCATTCCGAGCGGTAACAGAGCATGAGTGCCACTGAGGTCAAGTTTTCGCAGAGACGCAGCATCCAGATGATCCCTGTGTGAATGAGATATCAGAAGACAATCGATATCCCTTATTCCATTTATTGTAATGGGTAATGGAGATAGCCTTTTTCTCAGAATCGGACTTGTAAGGCAGGGATCAGTAAGGATTCTTACACCACCGAGGTTGATGATAAAGGCAGAGTGCCCAAGCCAGATTATTGAATCCCCCTTCACTGAATCAAGAGAATCAATTTTTTTCACTTTGAGCTTGTAAGTGTCTGCCTTCTTTTCACATCTATCAGGACTTTTCGACATTACCCATTTAATCAGAGACGAAAGCGGAACGTTCTTTTTTTTCTGTTCATTGAGGAATCTCTTCTCTAAGAAAGGATTTCCTCTGTAGCTCTCGAGTACTGTTATGAGAGATTCATTTTTCCTGTAACCGACCCTCGAGTCGAACTTTTGATTTAAAATGGACCTGTTCATGAATTTTCCTTCGAATGAAAATATACACATGGAGGGCAATGTCAACACTATTTTTATGATCTTCCTTCTGCGATACTGACAAAAGATACCGCAGAAGGAATAATTTCTACAATCTATAAAACTTAATTCATAATCTATCAGTCCAACAGCAAGATGCTACTTCTTTGTTTCATACTTATAAGGATCTTTGAGTTCATCAAAAGGGAACATCTTAAAGGCCCTTACACCATCATAATCCAGAATTCTAAGATCATCCGTTTCTCTCAGATCCTGAAGAACGAGGTCAAAATGAGCGCCATATCTCTTCTTTGCCTCATCTGCCGAAACCTCCCAAACAATAAACTTGGAGATTCCCTTAATTTTAAACTTCTCAATCAAAGAGTCATCGATAAAACTTGAATGAGATGTGAGGTAAACCAATGCGCCGCTGCCTGTTAACAATAATCCGGCCTTCATTCATTGCCTCCTGAAATATAAATTTACGTCTCACTATAGCTCCATCAAAGCACATTGTCAACCCGTTCATTGTATTAAAGAAAAAAATATGCTCGACCATAAATCTGTTCATGCAAAAATCAGGTAATAAAAGATAACAGAGGAAACCATGACACTCAGGATAAATGAAATATTCCGAACTCTTCAGGGAGAAACAGCAAAGACCGGATTCATATCTGTCTTTATCAGGCTCACAGGCTGCAATCTTGACTGCAAATACTGTGATACAAAAAATGCAAAGACAGAGGGCAGAGTAATGACAATTGATGAAATTATTTCTGCTGTTAAATCATACCCGGTCTTTGACCATGTAACCATAACCGGGGGAGAACCTCTGCTTCAGGAAAACACTCCCCTGCTGATACAGTCACTTCTGGTTGAAAAATATTCAGTGCAGGTTGAAACAAACGGCAGTCTGCCTGTGAACAAACTCCCGGCAGACGCAAGAAGAATAATCGATGTAAAAACGCCCTCCAGCGGAGAGGAGAAATCTTTTCTGCTGAGCAATATTGAACATATCAGGAAAACCGACGAAATAAAATTCATTGTATCAGACAGAAGAGACTTCGACTTTGCATCAGAATTCATCAAAAAAAACCTGGGGGATGAAGAAGCAGTAATAAACATATCACCAGCGTTCGGGAAACTCAGCGCAAATGAACTTGCCAACATGATCCTCAGCTCAGAACTCAATGTAAGGCTGAACCTCCAGATTCATAAACTTGCAGATATAAGGTGAAATATTATTATATTAATGTATCCTGGAAATCTCTTTATTACAGTCTATTTACTAAGGCATAATCCGATATTTCTTGACTATCTTTAATACTTAATATATATGGAATAATTATAAATAATTTAAAAAAGAGGATCACTATGCTTATTGCTGCAAAATCAACCGGAGAAGCTGAATTATTTAAGACAGCACTGCAATTAACAGCATCAGAAGAAATAGTCCCTGACAAAATAAAAAACTATTTTGCTTTGGTTCTCAAACAGGCTAAAAAACTTAAGACATGTCCTGACTCAATTTCATCAGATGTAATTCCTGAAGCAATTGACTTGGCGCTCGAATTTATTAAAACTGAACCTCTTTCGGATAGTCTCGATACAATTGATCAAATTGATGCTCTTTCTAAAGAGGAGGCTTTAAACATTTTAAAAATAATGGAGTATCGCTCTGTTTATTAAAGACAACCTGAATATATTACGTTCTCAGTTAGCAGAACTAACACAACTCCCCTATTTTAATTCAAAACTTGACGATTATGTCCTCACTCTTTATAAAGTAACCGATGCGATTATCCAAAAGTATACCGCCCTCCCTAAAAACATTAGTTTTACTCTGTTGTATTCCATCTGGACAGCAAATAAATATCTTGTTGGCAGCACTTCAAAAACAATACCCTACGAACTGGTATATGCATTAACAACAGCTTTAGAAGACTGGTCAAGTGGAAATAATCTTGTAACAACAGCTTTAACGGATGACTTTAATTTCTATTTTCAGGGCATAGACCCCGATTTTAACAAACTTGTGGAAAGCTATTTAGGAATAGAGCTTAATTATGATTTAATACAGATTGCATTACCAAAGCTGTATATACACAAACCACTATACTCAATTCCACTCTACCATGAATTAGGGCACTTCATTGACAACAAGAAAAGAATAACCAAAGCTTCACTATTACTTCATCCGCCTTCTGTGCGTACTGATATTTATCAGCAGAATGCACACAGAAGCGAGTACTTTGCAGACCTTTTTTCGGTTTCCTATACTGGTGAATCCACTATAATATTTCTTAATGAATTTGCATCAGATGCCCCGGATTCTTATAGTCACCCTGCAACAAATAAACGAATAAAAATAATGACAGCTTTTTTGGAAGGTATTTCCAACGACATAATAGATATTTTTACAGACACTCTCAATCATTTAAAGCTGCCATCCTTACGAAAAAGATTTATTACTCCCAATCTTGATGATTGCTACAATAATATCAGGCCATATCCAATAAATGACAAAAAAGAACTGCATGGGATTCTAACAGGAGGGTGGAATCATCTTATAAGTATCTCTGAAAATAATGAATCGTGCCTCAAAGATATTTCTAACGAATTTGAACCAGCAAGAATAATTAATGATATCACAGAGAAAAGCATAAGAAACATGATATTAAAAAGCAAGTGGCAAAATGGAACTGCTCAGCAAAGAAAAAATTATTGAATCGCTGCACTCTACTGATCCCAATTCAATATTCATTGATCCTCTTCTTGATGACAATCAAATTGGAGACGTAACTGTTGACTTAAGATTGGGCTATGATTTTCTGGTTTCAATACTAACGAGAAATCCCTATATTGAACTAAAAAAAAGAGAAAAAATACATCATAGAGCAGTTTCGAGTTTTTTTCAGGAAACCCGCAGGGAAATTGGAGACCGATTTATTTTATACCCCAATCAGATTGTTCTTTCTACAACTCTGGAATACCTGTCCCTGCCCAACAATACTTATGCAGATATCCTTTCAAGAAGCAGCTATACACGACTGGGAATCCACATTAATACTATGGTTCAACCTGGTTTTAAGGGTTGTTTCCCAATCGAGTTATTTAATCATGGGAACAATGCAATTGAGCTTATTACCGGAAGCAGGATATGTCAGGCCCGTTTTTTTATTTCAGAAAAAGGGCATGATTATTATCCGGCAGGAGCAAACAGAAAATACTATGGGGATATTCGTCCCACTGTATCCAGGGCAGATATGGATGGAGACTTCCCTGTATTGGACAGGATCAGTAAAGATATTCTTTAATATCAATTTATACTTAAACGAAATCAGAATAAAAAAATCAGATCTACATTTTTTCTTATAATCCCATTTTTAAAATAATCCTTGATTAATATATGGGGAATTCTTACTTATCAGAGTAACAAAGCGCTGAAAGCGCCATCAAATAAGAAAATTATAAGTATTTATTCTTAAAAATACTTTTCAGTACAAATAGAATAAGATTATTCCCCAGCCACCAAAGGCGGCGGTGGAATAGCGCTTTTCATTCTACACAAAGTTTAAGAATAAACACTGAAAAATCATAACAAAAGAGGAAATATATGGATTATGTAGGACATGTAATACGCCCGCCAAGTGAAGCATACAGTATGATAATTCAGGTCACAGTAGGCTGCTCACACAACAGGTGTACCTTCTGCGGCGCATACAAAGATGTAAAGTACCGCATAAAAGACATGAATACAATCAAACGGGATATTGACGAGGCTTCGAGCTATAACTACAACTTCGACAAGGCATTTCTTGCTGATGGAGATGTTCTTATTCTGCCGACCGAGACAATTCTTGACATAATGTCATATATCAAGGATAGAAATCCAAATATCAAGAGAATTGGTGTTTATGGAAACACAAAGGCAATAATCAAAAAATCACCTCAGGAACTAAAAGAGCTCAAAGACGCAGGCCTTGGAATCGTGTACCAGGGAATAGAAAGCGGCAACAAGGAAGTTCTCAGAAGAATCAAGAAAGGAGCCTTTCCTGTTAATATGATAGAAACATCTCACAAGGTAATGGAAGCCGGAATGCTGCTTTCACAGACCATACTTCTTGGAATCGGCGGCACAGAACTGAGCCACGAACACTCAGTTGATACAGGTAAACTCCTTGGTGAAATGTCACCTGATTATGCAGGAGCCCTTACGGTTATGGTTCTTCCAAACACACCGCTCTTTCATGATTATCAGTCAGGAAAATTCAAATTACCGGATAAATTCGGACTCCTTCAGGAACTGAAAACCATAATCCAGAATATGAATGTACAGAAGAGATGCTACTTTGCCTCGAACCATGCATCCAACTATCTGCCGATCAAAGGATTTTTTCCTGATGATCAGGTAAAAATACTGGCAATGATAAACCAGGTACTGAAATCGAAAAATGAAAACATTCTTAAACCTGAACACATGAGAGCTCTGTAAAAAAAGTGCATAAAAACAGAAAAAATCCTGAAAAATAATTAAATTTATCTCAAAAAAATAAAACTTAGGAGAGGGCCAGGGGCATGGATGATTCAATAAAAGATGCACTGAAATATATAAGTGATGAACTCCGGGAAAAACCGGATACTGACAAACTCAAGCTCATAGATGAAGCGAGTAAAAGATTTGATCTTAATCCGCTTCAGGAAGAATTTTTGACTTCAAAACTTCTTCAGGGCTGATAAAAATCAATAAGCAGTTTTGATCTTCTCAGCCAAACCTGCAGAAATGCCGGAAAAAAAACTCAGAAGGCTGCCGCAGAAGGCAGTCTTTTTTTTCATCCTCATAAAACGATCCCCTTTTCTGAACCAGACCAGTGCCTCAAAACAGTATAATTTCCCCTTTTTCAGCTTCTTTTCTTTAACAGAATTCTGCACAGGGAAAAGCCTTCCATTGACCACGATATCCGGTTCATTGCCAGCCATAACAGTCTTCATGACAGGCGGCTTGATTTTTCTTATGTCAATACCGCCCTCCAGGATCAGGCTTTCAACCTCCATGACTTTTACCACCCTGAAACCCGCGGTTTTCAGTTCTCTCATCAGGTTTTCCCTCAGCAGCCTGTCTTCAAGATCGCTAAGCTGCACTGATTCAAATCCCAGCACAAGGCAAAGCGGGCTTTCCTGGCAAAAGGCCTGAGAGGCAAAAAGTATCAGAAGGATGAAGAGACAGCGTTTCAGTATTTTCATTGCCTGGTTATTTCCCCTTCACTGTGAGAGAACCGTTTTCCCTGGTGATATAAATCCTCTCTGCTAAAGGAATTTCCAGACCCGGTTCAATATCCTCTGGTTCTGTTGCTGCAAGAGGTGATATCTCCACAACTGAAGTCTCAGGCACTGAATATCCTCTAATCGACAGCCATTCTTTTGAAAGATCTATCATGAGCTTTGTGGCTGTTTCAACAGAATCCACACCTGATGCATTCTTGACAGGTGCAAATTCTTCCTCTCTTCTTGTCTCTATTACAATATTTTTATCTGACAGAGGAAGAGCATCAAATACAAACTTCTCGAATTTGTGCCCAGGGACCTCACGAAAACCATCATCCCCAAGCGACTTAATCTTTTTCTTTGCAGTATGAAAGGGCAGAGAAATTCCGCTCTCAGAGGTAAGCCTCTCTACGAATTCCCTGTCAAAGAGATGAATGGCAATACTGCCTCCGGAAAAAAGCAGGTCTCCATTTTCGTCCACAGCCTCTGCCTTGTCCTGGGGAAGGTCAGAATATTCAACAACACCTACCCTGCTGTTTTCAAACTCTACAAATACCCCGACCTTTTCTCCGGGATATGCCTTTTTGAGAGCCTTGCTCGAAATTTCAGCAGAATTTAATACATGAAATCCAATGAATACAGGATCAATAATTTTCACAAGGGGGTTATCTACCTGAAAGTACGAAATAATATCAATGCCCCTGTTTTTCATTTCCGAAAGAGCACCAGATGTGTAAAGAGCAGTAAGGCTTCCTCCATGCCCGTCAGGATTCCTGAATATCCTGTTTTTACTTTCAAGAACCAGTTTCCCGTTCATATCAAGAGACGGGATCATATTCTGCTGAAAGATGAATACATTCTCTCTTCCGAGAGCAAAGAATTCATTCTCTTCAAAATACTGAACTGTATCATTGTGATTGGCAACAGATGTCATTACAAACCATGGGATATTAACGCTGTATTTCTCCGAGTATTTCTTTATCTTCTGCGCGTGAATTTCAAAAAGTGTTTTCCCTGAAACAGGGCCGACCGGGAATATTCCCTTTGGGCCTTCAAATCCAAGCCTTGAACCCTGTCCTCCTGCAACGATAAAAGCCGCAACTTTTCCCTTTTTTATATGATCAATTCCTGCCTTTCGTGCTTCATTGAATTTATCAGTTTCTGAATCACTCTCCGGCAGATGAATATATGTACATGGATTGAAATCCATTAAATGGACTTCTTCATCCGAACTCTCATGAAGCTCTTTGAGTAATTCAAAATTAATACCTTTAAGATCATCAAGCAGAAGTTTTCTTTCACTCTCTTCAAGACCTTCCCAATACCTGAAAACATGCTCCTGTTTTTCTTCATAAACTTTTTTTATGATATCCTCGTATCCGCTGAATGAAACCATTATTCCTCCAGATAAGTTCTTTATGATGGGCACCTCTAAAAATCAGGAATTTCATCAATATTACAAATGAAAACTCCTGATTTTATCTGATGTTGTACCCACAAGGGAATGTCCAAATATTAATTTATCGAGGTTCCCTTAT
>CAZEJW010000082.1:0-19677 GCA_964512685.1 uncultured Leptospirales bacterium
AAATAACAAGCGTTACTGCACTCTACATTCAACGGATGTTTATATGACAAAAAAAATCATTTCTTCACTGCTTTTTATCCTTATCATCTTTCCTGTAGCCCTTCTGGCAGATTCTTTTCCGGATAAAAAATTTTTTGAATTAAAAGAGAAGGCTGAATACAGCAAGGCCCTTGAATATCTGACCAGCCAGATTGTTAAAGAAAAAAATCCTGTATCAGCAGAGGCAGGCCTTTTTCTTATAAACAGTATTATTAACACCTCTGAAATGTTCAGGCCTGCAATCGATTCATATAACAAAATCGCACAGACCGAAACCGTAAAAAAAAATCCAATGCTGAAAGAAAGGCTCAAAATTTTCAAAAGGGACATTCTTCTGAGATCGGGCAGATTCAAAGAAGCAGAAAATCTTACTCTCTCTCTCGGATACATTGACTTCCTGATTGCAGGGCCTTTTCCTGCCAGAGGAGAACAGGACTTCTCTAAAAAATATCCCCCGGAAATTAAATTTGACCCTTCACAGGAGATGGATGGGTCTGTTCATAAAACAGGCTGGTTTAATGCACCGGCAGACCTGACCGGCAGAATTACTCCTGCCAATTTCGCAGACAATACTGAAAATTCAATTTTTTATCTGACAAAGGAAATCACTGTTCCCAAAGACAGAATCTATACATTTACATTCGGGAAGACCGGGTTTACTGACATCCGCATAAATAATAAAAAAGTTTTTTCGGACAGGCAAAAACACGGTTTTTGTCATGATCAGTATAAATTTACCATTCATCTTTCTGCAGGGAAACACAGAATTCTTGTTAAGACAGGAGATAATTCAGGCAGACTGGAATTTTCAATGAGAATATCTGAGAAACAGGCAGAAACACCCGGGATTGAATCAACAGCATCGTCATATTTCAACAGCCTTGAAAAACTGACCAGCCAGACAGGGCTCTGTGAACAGGAAATATTTGTAAAGGCTCTTCTTCTCTTTTCATCAAACATAACGAGTGAAAATCCTCTTCCCCTGATTGAAGCAATGAATAAGCTTCCTGAAGAATCCATATACAGACCTGCCCTTTGTTATCTTATTGCAGTTTCTCAAAAAGAAGACAAAGAAAAAGATTACTGGCTGAACCGTACACTTGGTCTTAATCCCAAAAATACAGAGGCTCTTTTCGAACTTGGAATTCTGAAGCTCAAAACGTCTTTTTTTAAAGATGCCTTTGATGTATCACAAAAAATCGAACAAATGAATCCCAATTCTGTACTGCATCACATCCTTCAGAGTGAAATCTACATCAAAAGAAACTGGCAGCAATTAGTTAACAAACACACGAAAAAACTTGCAGATAAAAATGAAATATCGACCTCCAGTTTCATTGAGCTTCACAGCGCGTTGTCACAGGACCGTTTTCATGAGGCAGAGCTCGCTCTTCAAAATATAATAAGACAAAACAGATATGATATAAATTCAGTTTATAAGCTTGCACAAATCTATAAAAAAAGATCAGATAACAAAAAACTTATAAAACTTTTGCGTTCATATATTCCGGTTTTCCCGGACAGAACAGATCTTGTTCTCGAACTCTCAGATGCAATTAAAATTATTGACGGCCCGGGGAAAGCCCTTCCGTATCTCTCAGCAGCAGCCCGAAGGTCACCATACAACAGGCAGGTTTTGCTTCAGACAGGTTTACTCTACCACAGGATTGGCAAAAAAAAACTGGCACTCTACTATCTGAACAGGGCAAAAATATATAATCCTGAAGACTATGATCTAAAAAAATATATTGAACTGATCTCATCCACAAAAGACGAACTCAGGGATTTTGAACATAAAGAGAACATAATATCACTAAATAAAAAAGCCGATCAGTACATTGATGAGGCTGCCGTTGTTTTACTGGATGAGAATATATTTCGAATCCACACTGACGGTTCAATGCTGCACAGGGTAAGAAAAGTAATCAAAATCAACAGTTCAACAGTACTCGACGAATTCAAGCATCAGTATGTTGTAATTACTCCCGGCACAGATACAATTGAAAAGATCAGATGCACAGTAACAAACAGAGGGAAAAAAATAAAAATAAAAAACAGGTACAGACGATCCCTTTCCCGTCCGGAGAGCAGGCTCTACTACAATCTTGAGGCTGAAATAATTCCCGTTAGTTCACTTTCTCCCGGAAGTATCATTGATTTCAGTTACACACTGAAGAAGAAAAAAGACCCCGGATTCAAAAACTATTCAGGAGCAAGAATAATCCTTGGCAGCCAGCACAGAACAATCGCATCCAACACTGTCGTTATATACAACAACTCCAGCCCGGTTTATCTTTTCACAAAGAGGCTGGGGGATGAAGAAGTCACATATAAAAAACTCAGAGATAAAACAGCGGCAGTTCTCACCCTGGAAAATATTACACCGCTGATCCGGGAAAGAGCCATGCCTGACTCAAGTGAATTTCTACCCTGCCTGTACTTTACCTCACTTAAAAACTGGCAGGAACTACACACGTGGTATTCATCTCTTCTTGAAAACAGGACCAGACTGGATGACAAGATGAAAAAGGATCTGGAATCCATAATAATTCCAACAGACCCAGAAACTGAAAAAGTAAAAAAAATATATCGTCATGTGACAGATGAAATAAGGTATGCCGGATTCGAACTTGGAGTTGGAGGTATTAGACCGCGCAGAACAGATAATACCTATAATTCCAAAATGGGCGACTGCAAGGATATATCTCTTGTTCTTGCAGGCCTTCTGAACCACTGCGGAATACAGGCCAAACTGGCCCTTGTGCGCACTGCCGACAAAGGAAAGCCGGATCTCGACGTTCCATTCCTGGGCAGTTTCAATCACGCAATATGTTATGTTAAAACCGGCAAAGGGGAAAACCAAAAAGAATTCTTTCTGGACGGAACAGCGAGGAATACAGGCTTTATGGAACTCCCTGACGATGACAGAAACATCACTGCATTTATCATTGATCCCGACGGTTACAGCTTTAAAAAAACAGACAGTCCCTTTTACGAGAAGAATATCCAAAGTGTTAAAAACAGAATAATTATTGATTCGAACGGAAACGCCATAATGAGAAGACTCCTGGAAAAAAAGGGAACAACAGCAGCATCCTCAAGAAGAGAACTTCTGCAAAAAGCCAGAAAAGAAAAGGCCCTCAATGAATACTGGAATAAAAGATTTACAGGCAGCAGGATAAGTTCACTGAACATTGCAGAATTAAACAATGACCTTCCTGTGGAATATTCGTATACAGTTCTCATCCCTTCTTTTGCCCAGGTTGACAACAATAAAATTATTTTCAACTCAATGCTCATGACATCAAATTACTATGATAATTATGCGATAAGCAAACAAAGGAAATACCCTATAAACATATCGTATACCGGCAAAACCACAGTTACGATAGATTATATCATACCTGATGGTTTCAGGGTAACCCACCTCCCGAAAGGAGAGAAATTCATTAATCCTGACTTCAATGCAGACTTCAGGTATACAGTTACAGGAAACTCGATCAGGGTATATTCATCAATTTCTATAAAATCACAGTCTGTCAAAAATCATAAGTATTTAAGATTCAGGGATTTCGCCTTATTTATAAACAGAAAAGAGATGGAAAGAATAGTGCTGTCAAGCGCTGAAAACTGACAATTCTTTTAGTATAATCTTTTAAACTCATCAAGATACTGATTTGCGATATCAGCATTGTCGATTATTATAATATTTTCATCATTCTTTTTATTTGCGCTTTTGGAGAAATTATACGACCCGGTGATGACTTTTTTACCGTCTATCACTATTACCTTGTGATGCATCGCATACCTGTTCCTGTCTAACTTTACGGGGATTCCTGCAAGCTTCATTTTTGTGTATTCCGAATATCTTGTTTTAGCTCCTCTCTTCTCAAAAAGGCCAGTAACCTTAACGCCTTTTTTATGAAGCTTGATCATTTCTTTTCCTATTGCATCACTTGTAAATGAAAAGGCCATGAAATGAACAGATTTCCTGGCCTTTTTCAGTCTCTTCACAATAATACTTTCTACATTATTATCCGGAGAAAAATATGCGTTTATGTCAGTAGCGTTTATTTTTACATAATACTTCTGAGTCAGCTTTCCAAAGGGTCTTGTTTCCTTTCTGTTACCAAAGACACCCTGCTGAAACATTTCATTAAACTCGAGAGTGTATATACTGCAAAGATCCTCCGAACAAATTGCAATTGCATTGTTATTGTTCTTATATGCACCATTGCGAGAGGTATTATATGATCCCGTCCATAAGACAGTACCGTCAATTACTACGAACTTATTGTGCATAAGTCCGCGCCTTTTATCGGTTTTCACAGGGATTCCGTTTTTAATCAGACGGCTGACAGCCTTTTTACCATAATATCTGTCATCTATGACGACTCTCACCTTGACGCCTTTCTTTTTGGCGCTGATCAGGTCACTGGCAATCACCGGGCATGATAATTCAAAAAGCGCACAATCGATACTTTTTTGAGATTTTTTCAACAGGGAAGAAAGAGCATTTTGAGGATTATTTCGATTAAGATATTTTTTGCCAGGAGAAGTAAAGTATACACCATACCACTTCTCCTCTGACTCCGCGGGAATTATCAACATTCCAATCATTAAAACCACAAAAAAATACTTTTTCATTATATCAATCCTGATCCTTTTTATTCTTCAATTCTTCATATCTCTCAACAACCCAGTTCTCATACTCTGTGAACAGGAACTGATCCTCCTGATCAGGAAAAATGGATTTTGCCTTTGTAATAAGAGTTCTGAAGGGAGTAAACTTTTTGAAATCATCCAGTGAGTTGACAATTTCCTTTACCTTTTCATCATTTCTCTGAAGAAGATACAGGTAAAATGTAAATGAATTATGAAGATCCAAAAGCATGCTGCGGTTGACCTTGATAGAGGGATCTTCGTTTTCCTTTAGTGTTGATTCAATGAACCTGACAATATATTCCGCATCCAGAAGACTGAGGTCAAAATCCAGAAGCAGCTGATTTACTTTAGAAAGCTCCATATTTCTGAGATGAACCCTGGCAAGGAATACCGGGTTGGTTGACATCACATTGAGATTTACAATCCTGTCGTCATCCGATTCAATATCAGAAACTTTTTCTTCCCTGATATAAATAACATTCCGAACCTTATACCTGTTAGTGATAATAATAACATCGTTTTCATTCACTCTCTCACCGACTACAATATAATCAGGCCGATAACTTATATCGTATTCCCGCACCATCTCGGTTGCGTTGGCAACCATCATGATTCTTGCCGGCAAAAGATCAATCTTCTGTTCTGTTGGAATAAAAAGGTATTTTGTTTTCTCGGTGTCCTTATCAAAATAAGGGAGTATAATTGAATTATTTTTTATCTTCAGAAGATAAAATGCCCTGTCGTGCTCTTCCTTGATTCTGAATGTGGTTCCGACAAAAATGATAAGTGGAATATCATGAAGGAGAGATTCAGAATTCCCTTCCTTATAAATGGATTTACCTCTTTTATCAAAGGCGAGAAATTTCCAGTTCTTATACAACACCTTGATTGAATAACCGGCAGGTGTTTTTTCTTCAATAAAATCCATAGTAACCTGATATTCCAAGTGGCGTTTTTTTATTCTGAAGCAAGAAGAGCCCTTTTCCTGTAACGATCGAGTTCATGCTTATACAGATCAGAAATCTCTGCAATATCTTTATACTGCTTTATAACAAAAAAAGTTTTTATAAGCTCCTTTACTTTTGCATCATCATTGAGTTCAGCGAGCTGCCTCTGCCCGGCCATAAAAACCTCATCAGTATTATCAAAAATTTCCATTATTATTTCATTAGCAGGTTTCTTGAGTTTTTGAAAAGGCCTGCCTGTTCTTCGATAAATATTTTTCAGCATCAGGGCTATTAATGTAAGAATCTTCCTGTTTCGGTCAGTATCCTGATCCTGCTTCATCTTTTCAAATGATGCGACAATATTATTATTCAGCGCTTTAATTTTATCCACGAGTTCCATTTTCACATCCTGAGGAAGCCGCGAAAATTCAGGGGAATGGTTTCTGTAAAAAATCTTCAGGTAATCCTTTGAAAGCATTACCCTCCCTGAAAGGGAACTGTTGACAGTCTCGGCATCGATGAAATTCCGCAGTGAGTCAATATTGACACTGAAAATACTTCCGGAACTGAAAATTGAGTCCGGAATCTCGAGATTATTGAAAAAAAGCTCGAGATTCTTACTCTGCTCAACCTCTTCTTTGAAAAAATATTCAACAAGAAGTTTTCTTAAAATTTCCGGAGGATTATCCTTAAGTTCAGGATTATTCCCCTGAAGTATGCACACATCAATCAGATTATTGTAAACACAATTGCCGGCCATTGTAAATTCCTTACAGTGTTTGTTTTATGGAATGAATACCTCATCCCTGCATTTAGTTTTATAATAAAACAGCCCGGCAATCAAGCACCAAAACACCCGCGCTCCCTGGCATCGACTCTTGCACTTACATCAAGAGAAAGATCATTGAACTCGGACCTTTCATAATAATGATACGCAATTCCTGCAATCATTGCAGCATTATCAGTACAAAGAAGAGGTGAAGGAACAAGAATTTTTTCATTCTCCATTTTCTGCTGACCAAGCAGTTCACGGAGTCTTCCGTTTGACGCAACCCCTCCGGCAACCACAATAGTCCTGATTCCGAGATCCCTCGCCATAGTGAAAACCCGCCGCACAAGAAGCTCAACAGCCCTTTCCTGAAAACTGTATACAAGCTCTGCCTTGTCTGTATCAGGATTATTTCTTATATAATTTACCACAGCTGTCTTGAGCCCGCTGTATGAAAATCTTCTGTCTTCAGGATTAGGAAGAATTTTAGGAAGCAGAATATCCTTTTTTTTTGCATTCCTGGCAAGCTTTTCAATAACAGGCCCGCCCGGATAACCAAGATCAAGATACTTTGCAACCTTATCAAAAGCCTCACCTGCTGCATCGTCTACGGTTGACCCAAGGAGTTCCATATCACCAACCCCTCTTACATGATATACTGCGGTATTGCCGCCCGAAACAAGGAGTCCTATATATGGATACTCAATTTCATTGCCCTCGAGAAAAGGCGCATAAAGGTGACCCTCAAGGTGATTAACGCCAATCAACGGAATCTGCATTGTATATGATATTGCCTTTGCAGACTGCAGCGCTATAAGTAACGAACCAATAAGCCCCGGACGGTTCGTTGCGGCCACATAATCGAGATCTTCAAAAGTGACATCAGCCTCCTTCAGTGCCTGTTCAATAACAGGATTGATTACCTCGAGATGAGCACGTGATGCGATTTCAGGCACTACCCCGTAGTAATCCCTGTGCAGATCAATCTGGGTAAAAATCACATTGGAAAGAATTACTTTCCCGTTCATGATAACAGCCGCGGCTGTTTCATCACAGGAACTTTCCAACCCCAGACCGATAATATTCTGTTCTGACATCTTATTCCTCATTTAAATTTTCCAAGTGCTGCCGAAAGCTGATTGTCGAATTCAAGATCGATGAGTTCTCTCTTTTTAAAACGGGCAAGTCTCCTTTTCAGAAAAAACCTCGAGGTATGATCCGTAAGGGTTATACTGTTCTTTTTAAGATGTTCCCCGAATTGTTTTACAGTGTCTTCATCATACTTCATGCCTTTCTTTACAAAGCCTTCAAGTATTTTCCCACTGTACATTTTCTTCAGTTCCGACCTGTCCTTTTCCGGAACCTTCTCTATCTCTACTTTATAATCGGGCTTGATTCCCTTCTTGTGGATAAGCTCACCTGACGGGGTATAATATTTTGCAATCGTGACTGCAACACCAATCTTTCTGTCAAGGCTAAAGGTTTTCTGCACAGAACCCTTTCCAAAGGTTTTTTCTCCAAGCAGCCTGCCCCTTTTATTATCCCTTATAGCTCCGGAAAAAATTTCGGATGCTGATGCGCTGCCCTTGTTTACAAGCACTATCAGTTCTGCTTTGCAAATTGGATCATTGAGCGATTTAAATATTTTTTCAGTACGGCTGCCCTTTCTGCCCCGTGTGGAAACAATAGTCTGACCCTTTTCAAGAAAAAGATCACAGATCTCAATTGCCGACCCCAGAAGTCCGCCAGGATTATACCTGAGATCCACAACAACTTTTTCAATTTTTTTGCTGTTGAAATCCTCAAGAGCGGCTCTGACATCCTTTGCTGTATCATTTCCGAAATTCTTGATTTTAACATAACCGATCTTTTTATCAGCTACGATGGTATGTTCCACACTGTCTATCTTTATCGGAGCTCTTTTCACATTGAGATCAAGGAGTTCATCATAACCTTCACGTCTCACTGAAAGTTTGACCTCAGTGTCGGGGAGTCCCTTTATAAGTTTTATTATTTCAGTCAGTTTTTTGCCCCTGATAGCAATATCGTTCACCTTCACGATAACATCTCCGGACATTATACCTGCACTCATTGCCGGGGAATCATCCATTGGTGTTATAACCACTACTTCTTCATCCCTCATTGTTATCTCTATTCCAACACCAACAAATTTTCCTGTTGTCATTTCATTGAGATCCTCTGCCGCCTTCTCATCCAGGAATCTGGAAAAAGGGTCATCGAGCGCCCCTATCATCCCTTTTATTGCGCCATAAAACAGCTCCTTATTGGATGGAAGATCGACTGCCTCAGATTTTATTATCTGATAGACTTTATGAAAATAATCGAGATACCTGTGGGCAGGCTCATCAACAGATGCAGTGAGAGATATATTCATTCCGAGGAAAGTACCTGTTGCAAAAGCAAGAATTATAAGGTGCACGCCTCTTTCTTTAATTTTTTTAAACATTGGATTCTCCTGATTTTTTCGTGTCAATAGCACTAAACATCAACCATTCGGTGAATGCAGTTTAGTTTCGGTAACTGTTCGTGATTCAAAGTTCATTATTGAAGTATTATTCTGTGGAAAATGTCAATAACAAAAGATCTGTAAACTTTTACTGTAAAAAGTTAAAAAACTTGACCCTGTTTGACTAATTATTAAGTCTTTAACCTGAAAAGCCTGAAAAAATAAACCGGGCTTAATAATGGTTATCAATGCACAAAAAAATACTCATAATATCCGATATTGAAGGCAGTTCAGGATGCTGGAATTACAGAGCTTCATCCTTTCTGACACAGGAATGGGCAAAAGCATGCATAGCGCTATCCGAAGATCTTGACTGTATATGCAGATCACTTTTCAATGCAGGGGTTCAAACTATACGGATAAAGGATTTTCATCGAACAGGATACAATATAATACCCGGGCTGATTGACAGCAGAGTCGAAATCTCACAGGGATACTCAATCGGACCAGTTCCCGGTCTTGGTGATCCAAAGGATGCAACAGCAATTCTGATGGTTGGCCTTCATTCGTCCTCAGGCAAAAGGGGATTTCTCCCCCATACTCTTACTTCCAGGATATCCGGATTTACAGTAAATGGGAAAAGAATCTCAGAGGCAGAAATTTTTTCTGCGTCTCTGGCCTCTTTTGGATTATCTCCGGTTTTCTTTTCGGGATGTCCTGTTGCATGCGCTGAAGCAGAGTCTAACTTCCCGGGTATTGTTACCCACTGCATAGACAAGACCTCCGGAAAGGAAAACCTTGACCCTGCTGAATGGCGAAAAGAACTTGCTGCATCAGCAGTGAAGGCCGTAAATAACATGGATCAAAAACCCTTTGAAATGACCGGGCCATTTAAATCTGAAATAAGATTCAGGGATGATGGAGCCGCAGAAAAAATCTCAAAAAAATGGAAGCTGGACTTCAGAGGAAACAGTACCTTTTTCTCTGCAAATGATTTTGATACCCTTTATCAGCAGTTAATCAGAATCTGTTATTTCTCTCCTGTCACAGAGAAGGCACTGCCATTCTTTCTGAAGATATACAATTCAATAGGCAGAGCAGGATTAAGATACGTCAGGCGGCAAATTAAAAAGAATATCCGGAACAGTGATTAAATTTACCCTGAGCCGGAAAGAAACATGACCACAATTTTAACAGATTTTTAATTAAATCAATTTTCGCTTGTGTTGGGTAATAAACTTGACAAACATACCGAATTTCAGGTTCGTCAATAAGCAACTATGGAGAAATATTATGGAAAATTATGACATATTTGAAAAATTATTCAGTGTAATTGATGAAAGAAAAAAAAGTTCACCTGAAGAATCATACGTTGCAAAACTTATGCACAGGGGAACTGAAAAGATAAACAGTAAGATAACAGAAGAAGCAGCCGAGGTTTGTGAAGCTGCCCTTGAAGAAGACAGGGACCATCTCATATATGAAATATGCGATCTTCTGTTTCATACTTTTGTACTGGCAGGCTATAAAGATATCGAACTCGATGAAATCAGGGCTGAACTTGACAGAAGATTCGGGACAAGCGGGCTCACAGAAAAAGCAGGGAGGCAGAAATGAATCTGGCACAGACAGACAAGATTAAATTCGCCATTCCAACCAAGGGAAGGCTTAAAGATCCTACAATAGAACTGCTGCACAATGCAGGATACAAATTCAGGGCAAAGGGAAGAAACCTTTATGCGACCTGTACAAACGCGGATATAGTTTTTATTTTTGTAAGGGCAGATGACATCCCGGTACTGGTTGATTCCGGTGTGGCCGACCTTGGCATAACCGGCAGTGATCTCATTGTTGAGAGGAAGGCTGAGGTGGATGAAATTCTGAAACTCGGTTACGGGAAATGCAGACTGTGCGTTGCAGTCAAGGACTCATTTGACCAGGAGATTGATTATTTTAATGGAAAAAAAATTGCCACATCATTTCCGGTAATGACAGAAAACTTTTTTAAAAAAAAGGGAGTATCCATTGAGTGCATAGAAATGAACGGCTCTGTTGAAATAATGGTCGACCTCAGCTTAGCTGACGGGATTGTTGATATTGTTGAGACAGGAGACAGCCTGAGAGACAATAATCTCAAAGTGTTTACAGACATAGGATCATACGAGACAGTTCTTATTGCCAATAAAAAAATATCAGATAATCCTGAGGTTGAACAGATCAGAAGAAGAATAGAGGGGATTCTCATTGCAAATGATTTCAGTCTTCTTGAATACAATATAAAAGAAGATCTTCTCAAGGAAGCAGAAAAAATCACACCCGGCTTTGAATCCCCAACAGTATCAAGACTGGACCAGGAAAACTGGCTTGCAGTCAGGGTAATGGTCAAAAAAAACGAAGTAGTGAATGTAATGGACAGGCTCGAAAAAATCGGTGCAACAGCAATCATAGAAACACAAGTCAAGAACTGCAGGCTATAAAGGTTTAAATTAATGAAAACGCATTCAACAATCACAGAAGAATATACGATTAGATCTTATGAGGCTGACATAAACGCAAAAGCAACAATACAAACAATTGGAAACTATTTTCAGAATATAGGCCTCAACCATGCCCTGAATCTTCAGCAGCACCTGGGCATTGAGAATGATCCGAACCTTGCCTTTGTTCTTACCCGCCTCCGCATAAAAATTGAAAGGTATCCTTTCTGGAGAGAGACTGTCACCATAAATTCATGGCTGTCACCCATTGTTGACATGTTTGCAGTAAGGGATTTCGAGATGCTGGACGGCAGTGGCAACATAATTGGCACAGGAACAAACTCAGCTGTTTTTTTCAACCTTGCCGAAAGAAAACCAATACATGTAACCGAAGGTTTTATGAAAATACCATCTCCTGACAGGCCCAGGGCACTTGATGATCCTTTTGAAAAACTTCCTGTCATGGAAAAGGCGGATTACTCCAGGACATTCAATGTAAGGCAGAGTGACCTTGATATGTACCGTCATGTAAATAACGTTATATTCATTGAGTGGGCTGTTGAGGCTATTCCGGAAGATATTATCAAATGCAGAAGACTCTGTGACATGGAGATCAACTTCAAGGCAGAAAGCGACTTTGGAGACAGGATTATTTCACAGGCGCAGAAGATTGACAATGGGGATGAAATGGTTTTTCTTCATAAACTTGTCCGTGAGGCAGACAACAGAACCGTTGCAGTTTTAAGAACAAAGTGGAAGGACTGATATCAATAATTATTTATTTACACATATTGCAGATTTATTCTTCAAAATGTATCAATAGATTCAAAATCACCCTTTCAGTCTTTACAAACCCTGTTGATATTTTCTTTTTTAATTCTTCGTGCAAAACCTGTACTCTTATAACTTACCTGGTCCCAGAAATATCCCAGAAAACGGTTGTTTTGCGCAAAAACAATCTCAACAATATAATACTGGTCAGTCTTTCTGCTATGTATAAGAACTTCAGTAAACATGTACCTGTAGTCTATAAATGCGGTAAACTCATTGCGGGAAATCCTCCATTTCTTCTGACGAAACATGACCCTTTTAATATCATCAACCTGCAAATCAAGAAAGCTGGCAGCCAGGGCTTTTCTGCATTCATTCCCGAGGTTTTTATCATTTATCAACGAGGGAGGCAGGCACTTTGCTTCAACCGGCCGAATCTTCTCTCCGGCAATCTGCTTTTCAATTTGCCTGAAAAAAGATGTTTGCCCATACCGGGCAAATGCTCCTGAGAGCATCAGCGGAATAATTAAAACAGAGATAATATTTTTAAGTTTCATATTAAGCGTGGCACACCTCAACGTAAGGGTTGCACGCCATGACCGGTTGTATTTAAAAATCAGTCATGGCGTCATTAAAAACATCCTACTTTGACTTGAAGGTATATACCCCGTCCCAGTTTTTGGACGGTGGTTTTTTAATAAAATTTTCACACCGTTCACAGTATGTCAGAAGAGGACCGTCATCAGGTATTACTGCGAGCCCTTTTTTAAAACACGAAAGAGCCCTCTTCCACTGATGATTGCTGAAAAATTCCAGGCCTGAATAGTAATGCTCAAGCATGTCATTCATTCTTTCAGGAAGGGTTCCTTTTCTGCCAAGAAGTTCATATACCAGGATGGGCTCGCTTTTCCCGACGACTCGTATAATATCAAGTTTTCTTGCTTCTATGTCGTTCTTTGCAAGCTCATATGTAGTTTCGCTGATCATTGCATTGGTTTTATAAAACTTGTTTGCTCCCTCCAGCCTTGATGCAAGATTCACAGAGTCCCCCATTGCAGTGTAATCCATTCGTGTATGCGATCCCATATTTCCTACAACTGCATCGCCTGTATTCATCCCCATTCTGGCAGACAGCGCAAACTCGCCCTTTTTCTTCCATTCATCCTGCATTTCACGCAGCCTTCTTTTCATGTCAATGGATGCAAGACACGCCCTTATTGCGTGATCATCATAGGGCTGAGGTGCTCCATAGAATGCCATGATAGCATCACCCTCGTATTTATCAACAGTGCCTCCATAACTGAGAATGATTTCAGTCATCTCCGAAAGATACTCGTTCAGGAGTGACACAAGTTCAGGCGGAGTGAGCTTTTCAGATATAGTTGAAAAACCCGCAACATCAGAGAAAAAGATCGTTATTTCCCTGTTCTCCCCACCGAGTTCGAGAGATTCAGGATTCTCGATAATCTGATCAATGACTCCCGGTGCCAGATAACGGGAAAATGCATTTTTAATAAATCGTCTCTGAGATTCGGTTTCAACAAATTTAATGCCTGCAATAATCGATGACGGAATTATCAGAGCAAGAGATATTCCAAGCTGACTCACCCACACATCAGGGATAATGAAGAGCATAATTATTATTAAATTCACAAAGATAAAAGATGCCCCGATCATAAGCAGTGATTTTCTTGCATCGAGCATCTGAACAGTGAATCCCATGAAAAGAGCTACAACGAGCATAATAAAATAATCGATAAGACCACCGGTTTTTGAAAGGAACCTGCCATTGTAGATTGTATTCACGGTATTATGATATGTTCCTACACCCGCATATTCATTATGTATCGGGATTACACCAATATCATGGGTGCCGGTTGCAGTGAGGCCTGTAATGGTCAGATGATCCCTGAGGTCCTCGACTCTTATAACAAGGTCTACTGCCTTGCGGTCATCCCTGAGGATGTCCAGGTCTTTTGATATTTTTTTATCGCCTGTTTTTTCAAATTCACCTTCGAGTCTTTTGATCTCAGCATCGAGTTCTGCCGCATAACTTCTCTTTATTTCTGCAATCTTCCTGCGTAAGCCTGTTATCTTTTTCCAGCTTTCTATTCTAACTTCATCCTTTCTTGCAGAATAGTATCTCTTCTCTGACTTTTCAAGCTCCTGATAAAGCCTGCTTCTTTCAAACTTACCGCGCCTTGTTTCTATGGCATCAAAGAAATCATGTACTGAATCCGCATAATAGTTATAATCTATAAGAGCAAAAAAAGGTATTATGTGAAATGATTTCTCTCTGGGGCCCGGGCCTGCCCAGTTTACATACATCATTCCATTTTCATCGATAGGTATTTCAATATCCCCGCGTATCTGTGTTTTGGGATGAATTGCCTTTTTTAGAACAATTTTTTCACCCGGGATAATCTCTATATTCTTTCTGTCAACGCGGCAGATATTTATAAACATAGAAAGGGAAAGATTAAAGTATACCCGTCCTTTATAATAACGGATCAGCCTTACCTTCCTTACTGTACCGTCGATGTCGGTGTCCCTGTTTACAAAACCGAACATATTTCCTGAATTCATGAGATCAATCATTGGATAGGATATTGCCACTACATCAGGATCATCCATCACGGAAAACTTATACCTCTCTTTTTCCGGAATAACAATAGTTGCTCTGTCATTGAACCTGGCAAGAGCCTGCGTGAACGCATCAGACTTCATCCTTTTGATGACTTCATCACCGAGAGGATCAGAACTGAAGGTGTATGACAGGAGAACATCCCCCATTGTTTTTACTCCTTCTGAAAACTCCAGGTCATTGTCTATTACAATACCTGTTATGTCATCCTCTGAAACATCTCCCTGCTTCTTTTTCCGTAAAACGAGCTCCAGATTCTCACTGCTTGCTTCAAGCGGAGATGCATCCGGAAACATTATATCAAAGCTTGCCTGAGAGACTCCAACCTTTTTAAGAACACGAAGACCCTCAGAGTAAATTCTTCTTGGCCAGGGGAACTGGCCAATCGAGGTTGTACTGTTTTCATCCACATCAACAAAACTGAGCCTGTCCCATTCTTCAATTGATGGCTTCAGCATGCACCTTATATCATAAAGTTTCAGTTCAAACATTTTGTAGGTGTCGGTCATGCTCACTAACGCAATAATTATGAAAGAAATAAACGCAATTATTATTCCCGACAGTTTGCTGTGTTCAATAAACTGATTGATTCTGGTGATTATGGATTTCAACATGGGGAGACTCCTTTGATATTGATAGAACAGAAGGATGATGAACCTTTCACCCTCCCCGTCCCGCCAGGGGGAGGGTGTGACTTGTCTGAATAGATCTGATTTGAAATTAAAATGACAGGCTGAGTCCGGCCATGGTAAAATGCCTGTTCTCTGCATCATCCGAATAGGCATTACCCGGAACGAATAAACCGTAATTCACGAAAAAGGAAAGATCATAAAAAAGTTTCCATTTAACAGAAGCATCAACACCATGCCCAACAATCCTTTCTGATAAGGCTGCCTGCGCTGACGAACCGCCGGCATAAATCGGAGCATCAGTTTTGTCTTTCATGTAGAATGAATACTTGGCGATGAACATGAGCCTGTTAAGTGACGCGGCTCTTACATCCTCAAAAGGAATGAATGAAAAACCACCGCGAATAACGTGGATATTGGTAAGGTCAGGTCTCAGTCCAAGACCGCCTGTGAATGTACCAAAGTTGACAAATCCGCCATCACTGCCCGATGTATTGCCTGTAGCTTTTGAAACACCGTCCCTGTCCTTGTCTCCGGAGCCCCAGGCATACTGAAATATAAGCACAGGTTTCATATAACTGTCTATGAAATAGTTTACTCCTGCAAGACCGGCAAAAGCGACTATATTCTTCTGGTCATCAGTTCCGCTCATATAGCTTTTGCCTGTTTCAAAAACAAACTCAGCATAATATGCCATCAAGTCAGAAAACATTCCCTTTGAACCTATTCCATAGTACTGGCTCCGGTACCTCGTCTTTTCTCCTGATGCCTCATCACCGAGATCTGTCTGTGACATTCCCATGAGATATATTTCACTGTTTCCCAGATCAGCAGAGAGCACACCTCCCGCAAAAATCCTTTCAGCGCCGTCAGAGATATCCTTAACGCTCAGACCGTATGGATTGTTATCTTTCATCATCAGGCCGGTATACATGCCGAAGATATTTACATTGATATATTTTGAAAAGAATTCAAACTCCAGTCCGTCTCCTCTTCCGTTGAGTAAAAGCCCGGTTCCGACAGAGAAAAACTTTCTGCCCAGCCTGAGGCGTATTGTCTGGTCAGAACTGGCAACAGAAAACATTGCGATGTCCAGATCAAAAACATTGTCTGTTTTATCAAGGCTGTATCCGTCCATATTCGGATTATACATGAATGAATCCTTTACTCTCACATAAAGAAAACTATTTTCAAACAGATACATTTTAGCCCAGAGTTTGGCTGTAGTCAAAACCGAGGTAAGGGATGAATCCGGGTCTCTCTGATCAATAACAACCGGAGTAATCCACCCGCCATACTGTATACCCTTTGAAGAAAAAGAATCCCCGGTTTTAACCGGCGTCATATCCTCGTCTTTTTCATATTGAGGATAATATTCGTCACCTGACGGATTTTTCTTATCCTGTGCAGACACTGCTGCACTCAGGGCAAAAACACATAATAATGCAATACAAAACTTTCTGTAATATCCCACTTTCTACCTCCCTTCAGCCTTAGCCGAGATCCTGGACATAATCTCTATGAGTTCCTCACCTGAAAGGGAGTCCCATTCACTTGAATCAGCATCCATCAGCTCTGATGCGATACATGCCCTGTGAGCATAACGTTCTGTGCCGAACGCAAGGTAGAAAAGAGAATCACCGAGTTTGAGGTATCTTGCTGCAAAAAGTGCAACAGTTCCCCTCCGTAGCGGACTCATCGCGTTGTAATTTTCATCAGACAGAATCTTTGCGGCTTTAAGCACATCAAGATTATTCCTGAAACCGGCATCCTCTTTACCAAGCTCAACAGCAAAAAAGGCAACGGCATCCTGAAAGACAGCCTGCTTTTTATTGCCAAGGGCATTTATAAAATCAAGAGAATCCTCCCCAAACAAAACAGCAGGGAAGACACACAACATTACCGTTAACGATATAAATACTTTTTTCATAGAGAGCTCCATATGTGTTTATAAATCAATGCCATTCCAGCCCAAGTGAAACCGAAGCCGGTGCGCCGCTCTGGTTGTCGAGCTGATCAACCGGGTTATCAGTATCCCCGCCGGGCAGATCACCCGAAAGAAATCTGCTCGAATCTCTCTCTTTCTTGGTGAGATTCTGGCTGAAGAGATATACATTGGATTTTTTCTTCATCTCATCTCCAACGTCACCCGCAAGAGGTTCTCCTTTTTTCTGACTGAATACCAGGTTCCCTGCTATTCTCTTTTTTTGGCCCATACGGTTGCTGCCCTCGATGATTCCTTTTATAACATTCACTCTCATTCCTGAAGACGGGCCGTAAAAAACATCTTCTATTGTCCCGCGGACACTTGAGGTCGCTACAGGCGTTGATATCCTGAAAACTGTCCTTACCCTTCTCTTTCTAGAGATCGATGCCCGAACTCCTCCGCGCCTCAGACCTATTCGGTTGGTTGAACTTTTTTTAGAAACATTATTCTCGTAAATCTTGATCATAGTGAGCGGTTTAACAGTAACACTGTGATCATCGAGCCTGATTACAGCCACAGACCTTACGCCCGTGCTGATTTTTGAACCTTCCTGAAGCTTCATCCCTGCTCTGAGCGGCTTCCAGACTCTGCCGGATTTATAAGAAACCCTGCCCTTCACAGAGCTGACTTTTATCTCTGCAAAACTCTGACTAAGACCGGTAAAAACAAACAGAACTGACACGAATAAAGTGATCAGTAATTTATTCATCATAAAACTCCTTTAGCGAAGAAATTCTTTGAAGGCACCATATGCCCCTCTTTTTATAACTGCAACCCTTTTTCGGTATAAATTTTTATAGATCGTGCATATCTAACCAAAAAAGAATAAACATCTCACCACGAGTTTACATAAAACCCGCACTCAAATCAAAAAAGAATTGCATATATAGAAAAGTATAATAAGAGAGCAGTAAAGATTCAAAAACTTATTTTTTCAGTGCACAATATGGCTGACCACACTTTATGCGAGTCATATTAAAAAAAGATTATTCAGAAGGATGAGGAAGCCGCCATGAAGAAAACCACAATTATGATGTTATTTGCCGCATTTGTATTCATATTTGCCTCGTGCTCCACTGACGGAACTTCAACTGTAACAATAAAAACAGGCATTAAAGGATCACCTGCACAGACAGCCGAACTTTCTGTTATTGATAAAATTCTCAGGTTCTTTTCAAAGGATGCCATTGCACAACAGGCAGAAGCGCCGACAAATATCCAGAACCTTACATTGAAAATATCCGGTCCCGGTATGACCCTCATAGAAAAAAAATACAATCCCGCGCCATCAGAAATAACATTACAGGTACCGGCCGGGGATGAAAGAAAATTCGAAATTTATGCAGACACTCCATCAGCAACCCTTGGTGGAACACAAACAATTTCACTTACCGCTGGTGAAGCTGTCACAGTATCCATATCAATGAAGCTTCATTCAACAAAGATTGTTCTGCCTGATCTCTACAAGCACAGGATAATTCAGATTGATGACATAAATGGTACCGGCTGGAAGGAACTTGACCACAGCACCTTCGGCATTAATGAAAATGACTTTCGTCCATATGATATCGATTTTGATAACAGGGGAAGAATATATATTGCGAATGTATATGGAGATGATTGTCAAGGCTACAATAAAATTCTTGTTTTTGATGATATAAATTCAACTGAACCGACAGACTCAATAGGTCCTGAAATGGACGCAGTTACAGCCCTTGCAATTGACCGCAAGAATGACCTTGTTTACTATGCCACATACAATGAAATTGTAAAAGTAAATCCTGATGGAACAGACCCAGTTCATTACACTGGAAGTACAATTGATTATATTTCAAATATCAATGGAATCGATGTTGATGCCACTGGCCTCATTTATATCACATATGGAGCAAATGGTGATGGTGGATTTGCTATTTGTGATACAAATGCAACCGGAGAAGTAAAAATTGTTAAACGGCAGCAATTATTATTTGAAGAACTTAACAATACGGTATGGGATGTAAAATTACAAAACAATAACATATACATTTCAAAATTCGAATTTTTTGAAGGTACAAACACAAATTCGATATATCAATTTAAGCTTGAGATCAAGAATGAGGGCTACACTCTTGAGGAAATTTCACAGTATCAAAACTCCAATTTGCTTGGGCCAACAAAATTTGTTGCCCCAATGGATAACAGACTTATATTTATTGAGGAAAATCAGGACGAGAACCTTGCTTCTCCCATAAACCGTATAACATCCATGGATGATATAAACGGTACAAATACAAAACATT
>CAZEJW010000083.1:0-11304 GCA_964512685.1 uncultured Leptospirales bacterium
GTCAGATTTTCATACAAAGGGTCCTTTTCATCAAGGCCCAGAAGTGAAAGTTCACTAAAACCGCTGATAACAGTAAGAATGTTATTAAAGTCATGCGCAACCCCCCCTTCAAGCCTCCCTACAGCCTCCATTTTTTGAGACTGAATAAGTTTTGTCTCAAGCTCTCTTTTTTCTGTTATATCCTGACCAAGGGCTATTGCCCCAATAGATTTTCCATTTTCATCAAACAGGCTCTTGGCATTCCACAGGATCACCCTCTTTTCACCGTCTTTTCTCTCGATCACTGCCTCTGTACTGTCGATTTCACTCCTGCCCTGAATTACCTCATCGAATTCATTCACTATTGAATTACAATATTTTCTGTCAGGAAAAAGAGAATGCCATATTCCCGAATTTCCAAGAACTTCTTCCTTCGAATAACCGCTTATTCTTTCGGCAGCTTTATTCCAGATAACCATATTTGAATCAGCATCTGTTACATTCAGCCATATCTCTGCATTATCTATTACACTCTCCTGGAACTGGCTAAGACTTCTAATCTTTTCTTCCGCCTTTTTCCTCTCCTGCAGTTCAACACTTAGCTGAGAATTGACATCATTAAAAGAAAAGGCAAGATGGTAAGCTCTAAGGGAGGATGTTATCGTTGTAAACAACTTCTGGGCGGTAAGTTCATACTTGGTTTTGTAATCATTAATCTCATACTTTTCCACTACTTCATGTTCCGGAGCCTGGCCGGCCTGGCCTGTTCTGAGAACAATCTGGACAATATTATTAGAGAGTTCATTACGGATATACTTCACTGCTTCAAGGCCGGCATCATCACTTTCCATTACCACATCAAGAAGGATTACTGCTATATCCGGATTCTCCTTTAAATAACTCCTGGTTTCCTCCCCTGAATAAGCGCTGATGAAATATAATCCGGAACCGTCAAAACTGAAGTCCTTAAGGACCATCCTGGTAATATTATGAACCTCTTCTTCATCATCAGCGATTAGAATCTTCCATTTCCTGCTTAATTGATTTTCTTTTTCTTCATTTGAATTGTCTTCTTCCAGGAAAAGGATTTCATCAGGATCATGCCCATTTTTTTGCGCTTTGTGCATTACAATCTCCCCCAAAGGGCTCTAAACAACCACAAGCAAAAGATTACCACAGTTATTTGTTATTTTAAAGCAGTATTTATCCCGGAAGTAATTTTTATATAACTTAGCGGAAACCGTCACTCATCAACGTAATGATTGTTTATCTCAATAAATTCATCAAGGTTCTCGATAAAGGCATCAACAATTTTTGGATCAAATTGTTTGCCTCTTTCAGATTTTATATAATCTACAACTTTTTCAATTTCCCAGGCGGGCTTGTATATTCTCTTGTGAGACAGAGCATCAAAAACATCTGCAAGAGCTGTGATTCTTCCGTATATATGAATATCTTCCCCCTTAAGCCCCTGAGGATACCCGGTTCCATCCCATTTCTCATGATGCTGAAGAGCCACAATCGCTGCGATCCTGAAAATTTCTCTTCTGGAATTTTTCAGGATCTCATAACCGATAAGAGTATGGTCTTCCATGAGCTTCGCTTCTTCCGGAGTATACCTTCCGGGTTTGTTGAGAACATCATCGGGGATTCCGATCTTTCCAACATCATGCATTGGTGTTGCGTGACGCAGCATCTGTGCCTTCCTTCTGTCCATTCCCAGATCCAATGCCATCACATACGAAAACTCAGCAACTCTGGACACATGGTAGGCAGTTTCCTTTGACCTTGTTTCAACTACCTCACCCAGGGTGGTTATTACCTCTTTCTGAGTTTCAACTATCTCCTGATTGAGGTAAATATTATCGAGAGCAACTGCAATATTTGTAGAAAAAACATTTATTAAATCCTTATCAATCTCAGTGAGTTCTCTTGTTACTCTCAGAAACATTAGATTCTTTGACCCGTTTTCATTAAAATAGTACCCAATAAATTCCCTGTCAGAAAAAAAACTCGTTTTTTTTGATATGGATTTATCCAGCATTGCAAGAATATCCTCCGTCAAAACCTCTTTGATATTCTTACCCACATCCTTTTCATAACCCCCTATTGCAGCAATTATAATATGTTCACCTTTTTCATAGCTGGTTGCAAAACCACAGGCTTCAAAATCCTCCAGAAGAGAATCAATCCTCAAAAGGCTCATAAGCTGAGGAAAAACACCTGAAACAAAAACCTGGAGGGATCTGTAGCCAAAAAGCTGAGGAGAGGATGAAATGATATGTTTAAGGCCGTTTCTGTTTCTTTCAATAGTTTTCAGCCCCTTGTATGATCTGAGAGCTGAGGTAATAGTTGTATAAAGTTTCTGTGACGTGAGCTCTGTCTTTTCTTTATATTCGTTAATGTCATATTCCATTATGACTTTCTTCTCAGGAGCCTTTCCGGGCTGGCCGGTTCTGAGGATTATCCTTATAAAAGGATTTGCCAGTTTTTCCCTTATATACTTTACCACTCTAAGTCCTGCATCATCGGTCTCCATAACGACATCCAGCAGAAGTATAGCCGCATCTGGATTATCCTCAATGAGTTTCTTTGTCTCTTCTCCGGTATAACTGCTGAGGAACTGAAGACCCTGCCCCTCAAAAAAATAATCCCCCAGTACCATCCTTGTAATACTGTGAATTTCTTCTTCATCATCAGCAATTATGACCTTCCATTTTTTTTTGCTGACATTTTTTTTTGAGATATCACCAACTTCCTTTTCTTCACCTGCGAAAAGAAAAAGGTCTTCTTTTTTCGAAGATATTCTTTCTTTATCTGTCACAAGACCTCCATGGTTCAGCTCTAAGCCTTTACTGGTATAGAGAAAAGCAATTCAGTGTTTATTCAGTATATTATTTTTTAGCTGAATGTCAATTACAATGGATGTAAATTGACATTCAGCATTGCCATCAAGGTTATACCTTAAAAAACTCCATTTGAGCTTTTAAAGCATCAGCCTGCGCGCTTATTTCTTCTGCTGATGAGGCTATCTCTTCAGAAGCAGCAGCCGAGGCCTGTGTATTCTGATTTATCTGCTCCACTGTTTTAGCCATTTCCAGATTAGTCAACATCTGTTCATTTGTTGAATTTGAAATACTCTCTGACATCTCCATAACGCTTTTGGTATCAAGCAACACTTTTTCACTGGATTTAGACTGATTCTCTGTTGATTCAGTTATCTTTCTTACCAGGGATTCAGTTTCACTGATATAACCAATAATATTATTGAGAGCATTGGATGTTGCATCAACATATTCTCTTCCCTTGTTTACCTCGAGCAGCCCGGTGTTAACGAGATCAGTAATACTCTTTGCACTTGATGCTGTCTGATCAGCGAGTTTGCTTATCTCCTCAGCGACAACAGCAAATCCCTTTCCATGTTCGCCTGCTCTGGCAGCCTCGATTGACGCGTTTAGCGCAAGAAGATTAACCTGATCTGAAATATCACTTATCATCATTATCATCTCAGAAATCTTTTTTGTACTTGAGTCAATATTGTTCATTCCGCTAATTGTATTCTGCATCAGGCTGTTTCCTGTATTTGCCTGCTCTGTCGAGTTTTTGGCCATTTGCAAAGCCTGACCTGCTAGATCTGTTACTTCTTCATTGTCTTTTTTAAGAACATCCATTGACTCAAAGGTTGTTTTTGCAAGAGTTGTCTGTTCTATGGAATTATTCGTTATAAGCTCCAGCGAACTCGACACTTCTTCAAGAGATGCTGAAGCCTCTTCCACTGCTGCTGCCTGAGTCTGAGCGCCTTCTGACATATTCTGACTGGTTGCAGAAAGCTCTTCTGCTGATGAAGACAATTGAACTGCAGCCGAAAGCGCACTTTCTATTACATCTTTCAGTTTTTTCTGAAATCTTTTGAAATTTCTAATCAGCTCACCAAATTCATCTGCAAGATAGTCATCACTTTCAGCAGTTAAATCTCCGTCTGCCAGCAGCTTAATAACCCTGATTGTATTCTGAATAGGTATGGAAAACTTTCTTGTAATTATCATAATCAGATAGAATATTACAAATGTAAGTATAACAACACCAGTTATCATTTCAATTATTATCAAATTTATATTTTTGATAAAATCTTCTTCATCAAGAGTGAAAATAAGAAAATGTTTCAAAACAGGGATTTCCTTTTTATAGAAAACCGTCTTGTTGCCATTGAAAGTATAATTTGCAAATTTATCGCTCCCGATCGTGACAAGCTTATCTATTCCAATTATTTTTTCCCCGTCATCCTTTACATCCTTTCCAATTATATGCCCTACCTGTTTTATATCCGGATGAAAAATACATTTACCTTCCCTGGTAATTATCATGAATCTTCCCGTTTCAGATATCTTGTCTTCCGTTAGCAGTTGTCCCATCCTTTCGATTAATATTGTTGCACCAAAGATACCTTTTATCCTGTTTCCATTTTTAACAGGCACCACACATACAACTATCATTTTGCCTGTCCTTTTGTTAATAACAGGTTCTGAAAAATAGACCTCTCCGTTTTTCATTATTCTCTGAAAATATACTCTGTCTGATATATTCTGCTGACCTCCAAAACTGTTTGGACTGTTACCTGTTGCATCAGCAGCAAAAAACATCTCTACATCCTGTCCTCGTTGAGAGTGTATCCTTTTAAGAAAAGCCCTTATCCTTTCAATATTCATACTCTGCACTGAATCAGACACTGAATATGCTAAAAGCTCACCTTCGACTTTGCTGAACATTGAATTGATAAAAACAGAATTTTTTTCAACTTTTGAAGATATTTCTCCCCTGTAATGATCATCAATAAGCCTGTAACTCATTTTATAAATTCCTGAAGCTGTCATAATAAGAAGAACAATCACTGTCGATATAACCGGGATAGAAACCTTTTGGAAAACAGAAAGAGGTTTTATATCGTACTCATTGAACACCGGATAAAGAACAATCTTGCTTACATAGAAATACATTGCTGCTGCAACAAAAGCAAGAATAAGCCCTGTAAGGAAAAAAAAGACTCCCTGTTCAATTGACAGCAGCACAGACTTTGACATACCAATCACAGCAGTAAGAAGCGGCCCTCCTGAACATCCAACAGCAAGAAGAACCATAGACTTGAAAGAGAAGCCTCTAATTATTTTCGTACAGTTATCATCTTTGCTGCCTATAGCCGCAATAACGTTTTTCTTTAAATAGAGGAATAGTATTGTAAACAAAATGATTATTGGTGGTGCAAGCAGAGAAATCAGTTTCACTATTTCAATAAATGAAGTAATTCCAAGGGCAAAAACAAGAGAAATAAAATATACAGTCGGATGTATTATATAAAAAAGTAAAAACCATTTTAACAATAACCCCGATATTTTTTTAACTTCCGAATCCTGCATAAC
This sequence comes from uncultured Leptospirales bacterium, assembly GCA_964512685.1. Taxonomy (GTDB): domain Bacteria; phylum Spirochaetota; class UBA4802; order UBA4802; family UBA5550; genus CAZEJW01. The sequence continues at coordinate 5,394 of CAZEJW010000083.1, forward strand.
TGAGCCTTCCTTCAACTAAATATTAATTTGTCATGACTGCTTTCTATATATGCTATAGAAAAATGTTATAGAAAGAATCTTTATGAACTTTTTTCTGTTTTTTTATTATAAACAGAACTAAAAAAATTTTCAATAGTATTAATAGATTTAAAAAGGATTAATAAGTCAGAGCGGCCACCAGACACTTAAACAGAATAAGTTACAGCTTTTTTAGATATATAATTTAGCAGATAACAATAGAAAAAGGCCTGCTGGCAGGCCCTTTCTTCGGCAAGGTTCAAATAACGGAAACATTAAACCACAAAAAACTCCATTTGCGCCTTGAGAGAATCAGCCTGTGCGCTTATTTCCTCAGCTGATGAAGCTATCTCCTCTGACGCAGCAGCTGAAGCCTGAGTATTCTGATTTATCTGTTCCACGGTTTTAGCCATTTCCTGATTAGTAAGCATCTGCTCGTTTGTTGAACCGGAAATACTCTCTGACATCTCCATAACACTTTTGGTATCAAGGAGAACCTTTTCACTTGACTTGAACTGACTCTCTGCTGATTCAGTAATTTTCCTTACAAGGTCTTCTGTTTCGCTAATATAACTGATGATATTATTCAGTGCATTGGACGTTGCATCAACATACTCTCTCCCTCTGTCGACCTCCAGTAGCCCGGTATTTACCAAAGCAGTAATACTCTTTGCGCTAGAGGCTGTCTCATCTGCAAGTTTACTTATCTCTTCTGCAACAACAGCGAATCCCTTCCCATGCTCACCCGCCCTTGCCGCCTCGATTGAAGCGTTAAGTGCAAGTAGATTTACCTGATCAGAAATATCACTGATCATCATTATCATCTCTGAGATTTTTTTTGTGCTTGAGTCGATATTATTCATTCCGGTAATTGTATTCTGCATCAGGCTGTTTCCGGTATTAGCCTGTTCTGTCGAGCTTCTTGCCATCTCAAGAGCCTGCCCTGCCAGACTCGTAACCTCTTCATTATCCTTTTTCAGGGCATCCATTGACTCAAATGTTGTTTTGGCAAGAGATGTCTGCTCATTGGAGTTATTTGTTATAAGCTCGAGAGAACCGGAAACCTCTTCAAGAGATGCAGACGCCTCCTCCACCGCCGCTGCCTGAGTCTGAGCGCCTTCTGACATATTCTGGCTTGTTGCCGAAAGTTCTTCTGCTGAAGAAGACAGCTGAACAGCCGCAGAAAGTGCAGTGTCAATAATACCCCTTAATTTCAACTGAAAGAGTTTAAAATTTCTGATAAGTTCACCGAATTCATCAGCAAGATAGTCATCACTCTCTGCGGTGAGATCGCCTTCACTGAGTTTCTTGATAACTTCAATTGTATTTTGAATGGGTTGTGAAAATCTTCTGCTTATATTATAGATCATTATAAAAATCACAGTGCTTAGAACAAGAATAGCGACAATTATCTGAATCAGCACATCATTAAGAGCCTCAAAAAAATCATCTTTGTTCAGAGTAAAAACGAGATGTTTTTCAAGGACCGGGATAGTTGTCTTATAAAAATATTTTTCAGTTCCCCTGAAAGTATAACCGACAAAAAGCTTATTTTTTTCTGTTACCATTTTATCGATGTTAACATTGTTTTTCCCATCATCTTCCAGATCCTTCCCAATTACCTTACCAATCATCTCCTTTTCTGCATGAAAAATAATCTTCCCGCTTTTTGAAAGAATCATAAAATTTCCGGTTTTGGAAATTATATCAGTTTTTAATAATTCAGCGATCCTGTCCTGTTGGATTGTCGCTCCAACAATGCCTGAAGTTCTTCCATCGACAATAAGAGGTACCGAACAGGTAACAATGTCTTTTCCTGTACTTTTGCTCACAACCGGATCAGAGAACTGAATCTTACCTGTTTCCATAACTTTTTTAAAATATTCTCTATCTGCCAGAGAAACAAAATCTCCATTGCTGGTTACAGCATTTCCCTTTGCATCTGTAACCAAAAAAAGCGAAACATCTTCAGACTTTTTTTTATGAAGCTGAAGCAAAATATTTTTTAATTCAACAATTGTATTTTTTTTGAAATCCGAGGTTTGAGCATAAGCCTCAATTCCTGATGCAATTTTACCGTAAATTGCGCCAATAAACTCACTGTTCTTTTCAACTCTGGCTGCTATCTTTCCTGAATAATACTCATCAATTTGGCTGTATACAATCTTGTAAATACCGGTCGAAGCCAATATCAGCACAACAATAACAGATGATAAAACCGGAATAGACAACTTCTGAAACAGAGATAATGGTTTAAGATTGTTTGCAGATAATAATGGATAAAGAAGGACTTTCGCTCTGTATAAAAAAACACTTCCTGCAACAAGAGCCAGTATAACTCCCGCAATCATGAAGAACAGACCCTGTTCAATGGAAATCAGCACTCCCTTATTTATCCCGACTAAAGAAAGCAGTATCGGCCCAAATGAACAGCCCAATGCCACTAAGGACATACCCATTACAGGGAAAGTCTGAAGAATCCGCACTGTTGATGTTTCTACCTGCCTGTTTTCAATATATGCATCAATCAAAACAATAATCTTTTTTCTTTGCCAGATAAAGATTCCCACAAACATAAGAATTACAGGTGGAGCTACAAAAACAAAAATCTCAAGCAGCTCCATCATAACCTCAATATTGAGAGCATAAATCATCAGCAATAAATACAAAAGAGGGTGAAGTATATACATGCTGATAAATATTTTTAATAGAGAAATTGGGATTGATTTAACCGTTTCATTATTCATAGGATCCAGCCTCACATTTTATTTATTATTATAGTTATTATTTTCAACAAAACAGAGTTGCCATTATAACACATCACTTTAAATAATTCAATATTTGAAATATATTTATTTCATTATTAAATTTTAAAAAAATTCATTGGCCTGATTCAATTTACAGAGGACAGATCATCCCTCTTTGTTTTGTAGTGAAAATATTTTCAGGATACATCTAATAACTTGAGTTTTTCCGCACGCCTTTGGCGGGCGGAAAACATAAGTACTGATTTTAACAGTAGTTATAATTTATTGAAATTTTAAAAATATAATTTTTAGAAATTCCTTTTAATGAGTATTGAATAATAGGAATAGTTTAAAAACGGAGGGTTGATGAAAATGCAAATTTGAGTCCTGAGTCTTCATCCGGAAGAACAAGAGGCTGAAAAATTTCTGTTTCGGCAATTCTTTCACCATTCATGATTCTGTCTTTTGACACAACAGCATGAATGATCTCTACTGTTTTAAGAATTCCATATGCCCCAAGCAGAGTGAAGGCCTTTTTTTTGTTTATATCGCTTTTTGAATATTCACCGGTTGATTCATTATATCTTTCATCCGCGCAAAACTCCCTTATTGTAAGATAAAGCAGTGCATTATTTAAATGAAAATAGCAGTACCCCCAAAACCTGTCGCCTCTGTAAAAATGACCGCCACCCCCGGAGATGAGCGAAAGATAACCCGCAGTAAGAGGATTTCCCATTAGAGGTTTTCTTCCCCTGTAATCCGAAGCATCCTTGAGATATGAATGGGAGAAGGCATCCACAAAAAGAGATGTTCCACCTGTAAAAAGCATATACAGAGAAAAAATTCTCATTGCTGAATCATCCTTTTCAATGTCTTTTTCCCCGTGTCTCAGATCATCAGGATCATTTAGAAGCCCTCTTGTTTCCATATAGAGATAAGGTGCAGAGTTTACTGCCCACAGGGCAAGGCCTCCCCAGTCACTGTTTTGATAATATCCAAGCAAAGGCGATGCAATGGGCATTGCTGCACTTGCAGGCACGGTAAAGAGAACAGTGTAAAGAGTATCTGATATGAAAAAATCATTGAGAACTATTTCCCTCTTTCTGCCATAATAAAATTCATCAAGGAAATCAGCCTGCTCAGTATAATCCCTGAGAATAAAATCATTTTCTTTTACGGGGGATGAAGACTGCGCGATATGATTCTCTTTTACATATAACGTGCCTTTTTTTTCGAACCATTCAGAACCTGAATCCCCGGACATCCTGTAAAAGATGAAAGTGCCGCTCATGTTGACCTTTACATCAGGGAAATTTTCTCCTGACAGGTAAACAGGAGTTTTAAAATTTCTGAAAACATCAGCAAGAAATCTGCCGGCATGCTCTTCGAGGATATAACTGAACTCCCTCTTTCCGCTGTCCAGCCCGTCAATTTTTACCCTGTAACGGGAAATCACTTTTCCATTATGAGGAATATCAACTCCAAAAGCAGAAAGGTCAATTTCATGGCATGCGCCGGAGGATCTTATTTCTCCCTTTATAATAACGGATATTCCGGCTCCCGAAGCAAAGCGCAATACACATGCATCATCCAGACAATTATATGTTTTAAGTTGATCCTGCAGAAGAGAACTGTTTACAACACCAACAACGCGGCTGGTTCTAAGGATATGATCGATATGATTTTTCAGGATGATTGCAGCACCGGAAAAGGAAGGTCGGCTTACTTTGATATCCGCAATACCGGCCAGAGGCATTTCTGCGAATACCGGTATTGAGACAATACAGAAAAAGAACAGGCCGCTTATAATTTTCTTTAATGACATAATCTAAGAGAAAGACAGGCAGATAAAACAGTCAAGCTGTTTATATAATCAGAGACTGCCAAAATATTCATGTGCGGAATAAACGATCTCTCCATTTGAAAAAGTATACTCAACCGATCCGTACAGGTCTTCTCCGATAAGTGGAGTATTTTTACACCTTGAGAGAAGAAAATTCTCATCTATATGAATTTTTTTCTCTGGATCAATTATTACAATATTCGCCTTTTTGCCCTCAGAAAGGTCTCCTTCTTCAAGTTTCAGTATTTTTGCAGGATTAACAGTTACCTTTGCAAAGGCGTCCAGATATGAAAAATCATTCTCTTTAACAAGTTTTGTAACAATCAAAGGGACCATGGTTTCAAGCCCTATTATCCCAAAAGGAGCATATTCTATCTCCTGCCTCTTTTCATGGATGGAATGAGGTGCATGATCTGATGCGATAACATCTATCACTCCCGATCTCAGCCCCTCGATAATCTTCAGTCTGTCATTTTCTGTTCTCAAAGGAGGTTTCATCTTTGCCATTGAAAGCTGCTCTGCAACGGCATCGTCTGTGAGAGAAAAATAGTGAGGAGCTGTTTCACACGTTACGGAAATTCCCTCTTTCTTTGCCCAGCGGATAATCTCTACAGCTCCGCCTGATGATACATGACATACATGAAGCCTGCCCTTTGCAAGACGCGCAAGAAGAAGGTCGCGTGCAATCATTACTTCTTCAGATTCTGAAGGGATTCCCTTCAGCCCCAGGAAATTGGAATTAGCCCCCTCATTCATAATACCTTCACCGCTAAGTTCAAGGTCTTCCGAATGTGTTACAATTGGAACATCAAACATCCTCGAATATTCGAGGGCCCTTCTTATCAGAAGTGAACTCGATACAGGCAACCCGTCATCCGAAAAGGCAACCGCACCGGCTTTAATGAGTTCTCCCATCTCGGATATTTCCTCACCCTTTGAACCCTTTGTAATGGATGCGATGGGGTATATATTAACCGGACCATTTTCGGCTTCCATCTTAATAAATCTCACAAGGGCCTGATTGTCAATTGGAGGTGTTGTATTCGGCATTGTACATACAGCAGTGAAGCCGCTCTTTGCTGCAACCTTTGATCCGCCTGCTATGGTTTCGACATCTTCCCTGCCAGGCTCCCTGAAATGAACATGCATATCCACAAGGCCGGGCAAAACCAGGCACCCTGTTGCATCGATTATCTCAGCATCATCATGCCCTGATATCTCTGAGGAGATACTTAAAATCAGATCCCCTTTAACAAGTATATCGAGTTTTTCATCTGTTCCTGTTGCAGGATTGATAACTCTT